>CAYVGW010000100.1:0-15770 GCA_964450895.1 uncultured Occallatibacter sp.
CGCCGACGCCGGCCTTTTCAGGGCCGCGCTCTACCACTGAGCTATCTGGCCTCAGGGCTAACTTCAACCAGTATATCAACTCCCGGCCCACGCGCCAAACCCACCCTCAAAAACTTCGCCGCGCAAGCTGTGAATCCCCCCCCCGGAAAGTCTTTTCCGTATGGGCAATAGCTGCTCCTCACCGGGTGTACTACACTGAAAAGCATCATGCGCCTCCCTGCTTGTCTTGCCGCCTGTTTTGCCCTTGCCGCTGCCACAACCCTCCTCCAAGCCCAGCCGTCCGCGCTGGATGCTCACGCCGCCACCGTCCACGCCTATCAGACCGCCCAACTGGCCGGCCCCGCGGCCCTGCGCGCTTTTCTCGCCCAATTCCCCAAAGGCGCCGACCTGCACGTCCATCTCTCCGGCGCGGTTTACGCCGAAACTTTTATCCGCGACGCCGGCGAGGATGGCCTCTGCGTAGACCCAGCGGCTCTCAGCTTCGCCAAGCCGCCCTGCGCACCCCCGCTCGTGCCCGCCGCCGTGCTTCCCGACAATCAACCGCTCTATGACCGGCTGATCGACGCCTTCTCCATGCGCAGTTTTGTGCCCTCCCCCGGCTTCAGCGGCCACGACCAGTTCTTTTCCACCTTCGACCGCTTTGGCGGGCTGAGCAAGAGCCACAAAGGCGAGTGGGTGGATGAGGTGGCCAGCCGCGCCGCCCAGCAGAACCAGCAGTATCTTGAGCTGATGGAGACGCCGCCCTTCTCCCACGCCGCCGTCCTCGCCGCCGGGAACCCGCTGAACCAGGATTTTGCGCAGTACCGCCAAAAGCTGCTCGACCTCGGCCTGCGCGACGAAGTGGCCGCCGACCGCGAAGCCGTCAGAGCCGCCGAGGCCCAGCGCCGCCAGATCGAACACTGCGGTACGCCACAAGCCGCCCCCGCCTGCCAGGTCGAGGTTCGCTTTATCTACCAGATTCTGCGCGGCTTCTCGCCCGAACAGGTCTTCGCCCAGACGCTGCTCGGCTTTGAAACCATTCAGGCCACCCTCGACGCCCACGAACCAGGCTTCATCGGCATCAACTTCGTCATGCCCGAGGACGGCTTCGTCTCTATGCGCGACTACACCCTGCACATGAAGATGCTCGACTATCTGCACTCGGTCTATCCCCAAGTGCCCATCAGCCTGCATGCCGGCGAGCTGGCGCCCGGCCTCGTTCCGCCCGAAGGGATGCGCTTCCACATCCGCCAGGCCGTCGAACTCGGCCACGCCCTGCGCATCGGCCACGGCGTCGATGTGGCCTGCGAGGATGACGCCCCCGCCCTGCTCAAGGAGATGGCCGCCAAACACGTCATGGTCGAGATCAATCTCAGCTCGAATGAAGGGATTCTGGGAATCAAGGGCGCGCAACACCCCTTCCCGCTCTACCGCGCCGCGCACGTGCCCATGGCGCTCTCCACCGACGATGAAGGCGTCAGTCGTATCGATATAACGACGGAGTACGTTCGCGCCGCTCTTGACTACCAGCTCAACTACCAGGATCTGAAGCGATTGGCCCGCACCGGCCTGGAGCACAGCTTCCTTCCCGGCGCGAGCCTCTGGGCCGCTCCCGACGCCTTCACCGCTCCCGCCTCCCCTTGCAAAAATCAACTGCTCGGAGCAGACATCCCATTAGGCGCCTGTGTCGCTTTCCTCGCCGGCAGCGAAAAGGCCGCCGCGCAATGGGAGCTGGAAAGACGCTTCCTGGCGTTTGAGGAGAAGTTTTGATCCACAAATAGATCCAAAGAGGCATACTGAAATAGATGAGTTTGTTCGTCCTCTGCTATGGGTAGCTTCGGCGCGGAAAGACCTGCAATCGATGCCGGAAGAAGTTCAGGATTCGGTCGGTTATGCGCTCTATTTTGCGCAAACCGGGCGGAAGCACAAACAGGCAAAGGCGCTCAAGGGCTTCGGGTCTGCTGGTGTGCTTGATGTGATTGAAGATGCAGATGGCGGTACGTTTCTTGCCGTCTACACAGTTCGATTTTCAAATGCCGTTTATGTGCTGCATTGCTTTCAAAAGAAATCCACGCACGGCATTGCAACCTCAAAATCCGACCTGGATTTGATTCGGGAACGATTGAAAGCCGCAGAAGCTCACGCGAAAGGAGAGCGCTCATGATCGAGATCGAACAGGGCACAACCAATGTTTACGCCGACCTGGGACTGCCGGACGCGGATCAGATGCTGGTCAAAGCCAAGCTGGCTTCGAAGATCGGCAAGATTCTCGCCGAGCGCGGCTGGACACAGCAGCAAGCGGGCCAGATCCTCGGCATTCCCCAGCCCAAACTCTCCAAGATGCTGCGCGGCAACTTTCGCGGCATCAGCGAAGCCAAGATGCTGGACTGTCTCACGCGTCTCGGCCGTGATATCCAAATCGTCATCGGCAGCGAGCGGCGCTCTACTGCAACCGGGCGGGTGGACGTCGTCTCCGCCTGATCCCCGTGCAGAATAGCAGCTTTCGCTTTACACTCTTTCCATGGACAACGAGCGCATCCGCCAAATCTGCCTTGCCCTGCCGCACGCGGCGGAGACGCTCAACTGGGGGTCGGTCCTGGTCTACTGGGCCGGCGACCGCGAACTGGGCGGCAAGATGTTCGCCTTGACCAACGCCGACGGCATGGGCGAGGTTGTCCTCAGCTTCCACTGCGGCGCCGAGCGCTACTACGAACTGCTGGAAGTCGAGGGCATCCGCCCCGCGCCGCACCTGGCCCGCGCACATTGGGCCGCCTTGGAGCGCTGGGATGCGTTGCGCCCGCGCGAAATCGAGGAGGAGCTGGCCCGCGCCCATGCGCTCATCTACGAGAAGCTGCCCAAGCGCGTCAAAGCCGCCCTCGCGCTGCCGGAAAAAGAGCGCGCCAAGCTGATCCGCGCGCACAAAAAACTGCTGGCCGCGCAGACCCAATGAATGTAGCGCCGGCCTCCTGGCCGGCTGTCGCGCGGACGTCCTCGTCCGCGCTAGTCCATGATGAAGGATCAATTCATACGGTCGATACACTCGCGGCACAGACCAAGGCGCAGAAAAAAGAGATGCGGGAACTGCTTTCAGCGTATTCTCGTATCAAGGAACAGATTCACGGGAGATTTTCCCCGCGAAAGGCGGTGTCGCCATGATTAAGTTTCTCTTGTGGTGCATTCTGTTGGTACTCTGTTGGCCGCTGGCGTTGCTGGCGCTGGTACTTTTTCCGCTGGTCTGGCTGGTGTTGCTTCCTTTTCGCGTGGTGGGAATCGCGGTGGGCGGCGTGTTGGACCTGGTGGGCGCGCTCTTCAGTCTTCCCGCGCGCATCGTCCGCGCCATCTGACGCTTTTAGCCGCCTGAGACCGCATTGGAGTATTCCCCCGCGCCGATTCTTAGAAAACTCTAGCTAAAATCCGTTGCGCCGATAGATTCCTTGGGTGCAACTCATGATTCGACCTCTCGCTTTTTCCCTGGCCACATTCGCCCTCTCCGCCGCTGCTCTCTGCCGCGCCGATGAGACCTTCCCCGTGGTTCACAGCGAACCCATCACCATCCGTATCCTCAGCGGCAAGAATGGCCTGCCGCTCAGCAATCTGCATCTGCTCCTGGTCGGCGGCTATGACCAGAGCGATCTGCACGACCAGCTCTTCCGCGAGGACGCGCTCACCGACACCTTCGGCAAGGTCCGTCTCTCCAATCAGTTAACCAATCTTCCCTGGCTCCAGGTCTGGGTCAGCAAGATGCCGCTCTGCCAATCGAACCCCCGCAAAACCAGTTTCAGCGTCGAGCTGATTCGCCGCGATGGCCTCAGCGCGCCCAATCTATGCGGCCCGGTCTCCGCCGAGAATTCGCCCGGCGTCTTCACCGTCTTCGTGAAGAACAGGGCAAAAACACTGCACAAGGGCGTATCGATTACGCTTGGATTGCCGTGGATGCAGGCTCCGAAAACCGCTCCGGCGGCGCCCTCCGCCGTAGAGGCCGCTTCGCCCATCGTTTCTCCTCCGCCAACCCCAGCAGCAACGGTAGCAGCGCCAGCTGCGGCGCCGGGAGAAGCTGCGGCTAAGGCCTCTCCGATCACTCCGCCAGCGACGCCTGCGCCCAATCTTTCCGCGGCGAATACACCGGCAGTCGTCCCCGCCAAAACCGCCGCGCCGCCTCACGTCAGGCGCGTGATAGCGAAGCGAACCACGCATCGGACAAAGCCAACCCCGCCGGCGTGTTCTGCGCAACCGCCAGCCGCCAAGCCAGCCCACGCAGCCAGATCAGAAAGCGATGCTCATCCGCCTCGCAAGACGGTGGTCAGCGCAACGCGTCATTCCAAGCCGCTAGCCGGGGTCCGGCTGGCAGTCAAAACGCCCACGCATCGGAGTGCGCATCGAAAGCAGGAATAGATCGCTTGCACCGCGGCAACCGGCTGCGATAGCGTGAACCCAAGGGCGTTGCGTTCGTTCATCGAATCCGTCCAATGGATTGAAGGAGGAACGAATGCGCGGATGGATGCCGGTGGCGCTTCTCCTGCTTTTGCTGGCCGCTCCGCTGAAGCTGCGGGCGCAGACTGCCCCGCAAGCCGACGAGAGCCAGAAAAACGCCCAGCAGGCGCGCGCCGTGCTGGACGCGATGGTCCAGGCTCTGGGCGGCGAGGCTTGGCTCAAAATGAAAAACCAAGTGCGCGAGGGCCAGGTGGCCGCCTTCTTCCAGGGCAAGCCCTCCGGTGGAACCACCAAGTACTGGGAGTTCCACGCATGGCCCGATCAGGACCGCATCGAGTACACCAAGCATCGCGACGTGGTGCAGTTCTATCTGGGCCGCGCCGGCTCCGAGGTGACCTACAAGGGCAGAGCGCCGCTGCCCGCGGAGCAGGTGGACGACTTTCTGTGCCGCCGCGAGCACTCCATCGAAACCGCCGTCAAGCTCTGGCTCAACGACCCGCGCACCATTCTGGTCTACGAAGGCCAGCGGCTGGCCGCGCGTCATCTGGCCGACCAGGTCACCCTGATCTCCGCCGAGAACGAGGCCGTCACCATTCTCGCCGACGTGCAGACCCACCTGCCGCTGCGCCGCAGCTTCGAGTGGCGCGACCCCGTCTATAAGGACAAAAACCTGGACGCCGAGGAGTATGACGACTATCACGCCATCGACGGCTTTCCCACCGCCTTCACCATCACCCATTCCAAGAATGGCGAGATGACCCGGCAGTACTTTCTGATTCACGCCAGCTATAACCAGGAGCTGCCGGCGGATTTCTGGAGCGTGGAAGCAGCCGACAAGCGCATCCGGAAGTAATGGCCCATCAATAAGATCAAGACTTGGGGCATCCAGGACAGAGGAGCTTCTTGCGTAATTGCATTCAGAGGGACGAGTTTTGGAGCGTTGTCCGCGGAGGAAATCAACCGCAGCTTCACAGTTTCACAGTTTCACATGAAAAAAGGGGGGGGGTGGGTGTTCGGCGCATTTTCAGCCCAACTGTATTGAAAATAACCTTTGTTTACAAGGAGATAGGTGAATAGGCTGACGGAAAAAGCGTGTAAAAAACGTTGATTTTCTATCATTTTCCGGGCCTTTTCCGGCGATTTTCGCCTTTTTTGGGCTGTTTTTGATGATTTTTGCGTATGAACCTAAAAGCGGCTGATGAAGGTCCCTAGGAATGACCAACTGATTCGATTTGGGTGAGATGCGGAGTTCAAAACCGGAGTTTGAGAGGGAGTCGAAGAAGCAATTTTCTCAACTGCGGAATTTTGCAGGGGCTAAAGCCCGGCTTTCTAATCAGCCCATTGCGGCCCGACTGAAGTCGTGCCCTTGTTACAAAGCGCCTGGTTACAAAGCGCCTGGTTGCAAAGCGCCCTGGTTACAAAGCGCTTGGTTGCAAAGCGCTTGGTTACAAAGCGCCTGGTTGCAAAGCGTCTGGTTAGTAAGCGCCTGGTTACAAAGCGCTTGGTTGCAAAGCGTCTGGTTACAAAGCGTCTGGTTGCAAAGCGTCAAGATTCAGAGGTTCTCAGATCTGACATTGAACCGAAATGAAGGCTTCTCAACTGCTGTTTATGGATGAATCCGGTTCAGATGCTGCCGCGCAACGGAATTTCCTGACTCATGGTTCTATTGTGCTCTTTGGGGAATAAATATACTGCAAGGCGCGGCAGGGAATTTTGCAAGAGGGTCAGAGGTCATGGAAATGGAATATTGATCCGGCACGAATGCAATGCGAGATTACCGCCGCAAAGCAACCGCAGGTCCTTCGACTCCGCTGCGCTCCGCTCAGGAGGACAATTTTTTTGTATCGCAATCCTTTCAGTCCGGATCAATAACAGCGTGTGGTGAAAGTCGGAAATGCCGAAGAATATCCCGCAGGGGCTAAAGCCCGGCTTTTATTATCAGCGTCTTGCGGCCCGACTAAAGTCGTGCCCTTCTTACAAAACCTGCCTGAATTTAGTCTTTTTGCGGCCTCTGAAGTCGTGCCCTGATACAAAACCTGATGAATTTGAGTTTTTTGCGGCCTCTGAAGTCGTGCCCTGATACAAAACCTGATGAATTTAAGTTTTTCCGCAGCCTCTGAAGTCGGGCCCTGATACAAAACCTGCCTGAATTTAGTTTTTCCGCAGCCTCTGAAGTCGTGCCCTGATACAAAACCTGATGAATTTGAGTTTTTCCGCAGCCTCTGAAGTCGTGCTCTGATACAAAACCTGATGAATTTAGTTTTTCCGCGTCTCCAGGTCTGACCTGCCCAAATTGATTGGGTGACCCAGCTCCGGATTTTCGGAGCCGGGAACCATGAACCTGATGCGGGCGTCTGGCCCAGCGTCCCGGACCGGCATTTTTGCGTCTAAGCAATCAGGAGTTGCCATGAAACTTCCTCGTATTGCCGCACTCATCGTTGGTTTAGCCTTCACGGTTGGCCTTTCCGCACAGGAAGCTGCCACAGCGCCTCCTTCTGGCCCACCACCCGCTCACGGCGAAGGCGGCCAGCATCGCGGACACGGCGATTGGGGCGGCTTCTTGGGCGGGAACGGCATCGCCGGAACCGTTACCGCCGTTGCTGCCGATCATTACACGATCCAGACCGATGCGGGCGAGAGCTACACGATCCATTTCAGCGTCAACACCCGCATCCTGAAGCAGTCAATTCAGCGTCACGGCGAGGGTTCCGAAGGCAGCGGCAATCCTCCGCAGCCTCTCAAAGCCGGCGAGATCAAGGTCGGCGACGCAATCGGCATCCTGGGCGAAGTGGACGCGGCAGCCAAATCCGTGGGCGCGGCGGTGATCGTCCAGATGGACCCGGAGCGCGTCAAAGAGATGCGCGCCATGCAAGCCAGCTTCGGCAAGACCTGGCTGGTAGGCAAGGTCACGGCGATCAAAGAGACCAAGGTCGTCCTGCAAAGCTCGGTGGACAATGCCGCCCACGCCTTTGTGGCCGACGAGAACACCGCCTTCCGCAAGCGCCGTGAACCGGTCACGCTGGCAGATGTGCAGGTTGGCGACTTGGTGCGCGTGGAGGGCGCCGTGAAGGACGGAGTTTTTGTGGCCTCGACGGTCGCGGTGATGGGAATGCCGCCCGGAAGAACACCGTCGCTTCCACGTGACAGCGCGCCGCCAACCGAACCTCAGCCCTGATCGTTCAGCTCCCCGCTCTCCAAATCGAGACCGGGGGCGCCCGAGTTTCTACTTTTTCAAATTCCGTGCCCGCTCACGACGCTGACTTCAGCGCCGCCTCGGACCACACCACGGCTTCCTCATAGCAGCGCACGACATCTTCCGCGTTCAGAGCGTTTTTGCGCACGATTTCATCGCACGCCGCCCAGTCCCCTTGTTCGTGGAACTCAATCCATTGCAGCAATTTACGCTCAGGAATGTCGGCTCCCTTCAGCGCTTTGGCAATCTCCTCGCTCAGCGGCAGCGCCGGGGCCAGTTCAGCCATCGGAAGGCACATCATGGCCGGAAGCATACTCAGCATTCCCAGCAGATACTGCTCGGTGGGGTTCAGCGCGGCTCCGGTGGCCGCCAGCTCGCAGAATCGCCCGCGCACGTAAGACATGCGCAACACCTCGCTCGGCTTCTCGTCGCTCAGTTCGCTGGTAATGGCATTGGTGGCGATGCGCCGGAAGGCCTCCTCGCCCACCGCCGACATGGCTTCTTCGATGGAACGGACCTCCTGGTGCGTCCCTCCCGCCGTGGCATTCACCAGCCGCAGTATCCGGTAGGTGAGCGAAGGATCACGCTTCACCAAGCCGCTCAGCTTGGCCATGTCCAGCGTTTCGCCCTGCAGCAGTTCCAGAATCTCGATCTGAAAGATGCGGTTGGCCGGAATTTTGTGGTGCTCCTGCACCGTCGGGCGGCAGAAGTAGTAGCCCTGGAAGAGAGTGAAGCCCTCTTCGCGAGCCTCCCGATAATCCTCCTGTGTCTCCACCTTTTGCGCGATCAGCGCCACCGGAGTATCGCCCAGCTTGTCCAGCAGACAACGCCGCTCCCCGTGGAAGACCTGGGAGAAATCCACCTTGATATAGTCCGCCAGCCGAATCAGCTTTTCAGCGTTGGGCACCCAGGTGAAATTATCCAGAGCCAGCCGGAAGCCGGCCATCTTCAGATTCTTGCACGCGGCAATCAGACTCTGGGTCAGTTCCGTGCCGGCTTCGACCTCCAGCACCGTCATGCTGGGCGGCAAAATGCTGACATACCCTTCGGTCAGCGCTTCGCGGGAGCAATTGACAAATGCCGGCAGACCGCCGGTCAGGCGATCCAGCCCGAAGATCACCGCATTGTCGATCATGGTGCGGGTGGCCATCTCGCTGTCCCCGCGGAAGTACGTCTCCGGCCCGCTGCGGAAGAGCAGTTCATAGCCGTGGACACGGCCACGCAGATCCAGAATCGGTTGCCGGGCCACGTAGCGGAGTCCCTCCGCCTGATGCGCCGGAGCTTCCGAAGAACTCACGTCTGAAAGAACCATTGTCGCCATAGTATCCTTCCCGCCTCTCTCCGCCCCGCCTGAGAGCCGTTATACCGCTGATTGAACCCCAGCCTCCGCCCACAACACTGCTTCTGCATAACAAGCTACCAAAAACTCCCGGTCCAAACCGTTGCCGGCTGCCACCGCATCGCAGGCATCCCAGTCGCCGTACTCGTGGCTCTCCAGCCAGTGAAGCAAAACCCGCTCCGCATTGTCCGCGCCCAGCAGCGCCTCGCGAATCTCATCGCGCAGCGGCAGCGCCGGCGTCAGTTGTTCCATGGGAAGGCGCAGCATGGCCGGCAGCAGACTGAGCAGACCCAAGAGGTACTGCTCGGTGGAATCCAAAGTGCTGATTCCGGCGGCCAGTTCGCAGAATCGCCCTCGTATAAACGCCATGCGCAGAATCTCGGCCGGCTGACCGGAGTTGAGTTCGCTGGCGATGGCCAGCATGGCGATGCGGCGGAATGTCTCCTCGCCCACCGCCAGCAGCGCTGCCTGAATGGACCGCACCTCCTGGCGCATCGCGCACATGGGCGAGTTCACCAGCCGAAGCAGGCGGTACGTCAGCGAGGGGTCCCGCTTCAGCAGTGCGGTCAGCTTCCGCACGTCAATCACCTTGCCGCGCAAATGCTGCAAAATTTCTATGTGGCTGAGACTGTTCTCTGGAATCTTGTGACTTTCGATCAGCGCGGGACGGCAGAAATAGTAACCCTGGAAGAGTGTGAAGCCTTCCTGGCGAGCCTGCGTGAACTCCTCTTGGGTCTCGATTTTTTCTGCCACCAGCGCCACGTGCGCGCCGATCAGTTGCCGGAGCAGCAACTGCCGCTCCACAAAGCCGGTCTGGATAAAATCCACCTTGATGTAGTCGGCCATCTGGACCAGCGGCTCTAGTCCAGGCTTCCAGACAAAATCGTCCAGCGCCAACCGGAATCCCTCCGACTTCAACTTGCGGCAGGCCGCGATCAACTCCGGCGTAGGCTCCAGGTCCTCCAGAATCTCCAGCACCGTCATGCCGGAGGGAAGCACATGGACCATCTCTCCCACCAGCGACTCCCGCGTGCAGTTCACAAAAGCAGGCAAGCCGCCAGTCAGCTTTTCCAGCCCAAATAGAACAGAATTATCCAGCATGGTGCGGGTAGCCATGTCGCCATCCCCGCGAAAAGCAGCTTCCCGTCCAGCGCGAAAGAGCAATTCGTAGCCATGAACCCGGCCACGCAGGTCCATGATCGGCTGACGCGCCACGTAGCGCATCGGACCGGTTAAATCCGGCAACGCGCACACCACGGTCAATGCGGGTTGTGCCTTCGTAACCCGTTCTGCCAGCGTCGCCATGCCCACCATCCCATTTTGGTTATCGGCGAGCCAGCGGCGCGACTTGAGATGATTTCAGAGGGAGACGTGACTATGGGGTTTACTCTCGAATCTTGATTTTCTAATGGCTGTCAGGCAACAGCCGCTATCTAGCGCATTCGCCGTAATGTAGCGCCGGCCTCCCGGCCGGCTGTAGCGTGGACCTTCCGGTCCACGCTTCAGCCTCGAAGGGCAAGACAGGCCGCCGCCTATCCCATGAACATTCCGCCGTTTACGTCCAAAACCATGCCGGTGATGTAGGAAGCCTCCTCTGAGGCCAGGAACTTGACCGCCCGCGCCACATCCAGGTCCGTCCCGCGCCGTCCCAGCGGAACATTGGCCAGCATGGCCGCGCTCACCTTCTCGTCCAGCACCGCCGTCATCGGCGTCTCAATAAAACCGGGAGCCACGGCGTTCACGGTGATTCCCCGCGAGGCCACCTCCCGCGCCAGCGACTTGGTCAGCCCGATCAGCCCGGCCTTCGAGGCCGAGTAGTTCACCTGGCCCGCCTGTCCGGCCCGTCCCACCACGCTGGCCATATTCACAATCCGCCCCCAGCGGTTCTTGATCATCGGCCGCAGCAGAGCCTGCGTCAGCAGAAACGGCCCGGTCAGATTGATGGCGATCACCAGATCCCACTCCGAGCGCTTCATGCTCATCATCAGGTTGTCGCGCGTGATGCCGGCGTTGTTCACCAGAATCTCCACCTTGCCGAACTTGTCCAGCACCGCCTTGGCGCCGTTCTCAATCGACTCTGCGTTGGAAACATCCAGTTTGAAGGCCGCCGCCGTGCCGCCCAGCGCGGCAACTTCGGCCGCCACCAGCGCCAGCTTCTCTTCGTTGATGTCGGCCACCGCCAGCGTCGCCCCAGCCTTGGCCAACTCCAGCGTAATCGCGCGTCCAATCCCCTGCGCCGCGCCGGTCACCAGCGCAATTCTTCCCTGCAAATCTGCCATCTTCTCTCTTTGACCCCCGGCGCGCAGAGCCGCGCGCTCCCTTTCGTTCCCGATTATAAATGGGCGAATCATGCCTTGGCTGGCTGAAGAACAACCCGGCCCAGCCGCGCCGCCCGATTCACCGCGCTGAGAATCGGCAGGTGGCCCGTTCATCAACCCCGATGAATCACCACAAGCCATGGAATAGTTTCTGTTCATCGCGAAATTTTCGTGATGAACAGAAACTATTCCATGAATCCCGGCTCCTCAAACAGAGCCTTGAGATCTCTTTTTCCATGAAGCACTGTGACAATCTGCAACGGCTCAGTTTCTGGTCGATAGACCACAATGAAATTCGGAAAACGAGTGACCGTCCAGAAGCGAACCGGCAAAGACGTAATCTCGATTCGTTTGGAGCCGATCAGAGGGTGTCTGGCAAGACTGGTACACGCGGCCAGGATGGCTGATTCCACGCGATTTGCAGCACTTATACTGTCTTCCGCGATAAAATCCCAGATTTCGCTCAGATCGTTGAGCGCGCGTGGCGTGAGTTGGAAAAGTACAGGCATCTATCAGGCAATGCGCCGCTGAGTCCGGCGATTCTGAAGCATTTGGATGGCCTGATCGGCGTCCACTAGTTCACCGCGCTCGGCCTGTGCAAAGCCTTCCGCGATTTGGGCGGCAATAGCGTCGCGGTCGCTCAGCATCCAATCCCCGTATTGCGCCTGGATGACTGCGAAAGCCTGATCGAATACCTCTTCCGTGCTCATGCCGGATCGGGTAGCCTGATCGAGAACTTTCTGCTGTGCGGGTTTGAGTTCGAGGATCATGGGCCGCTCCAATTGTACCGCAAGGGCTGGATAGGCTGAATTATATTCCTTCTTTGCCGGGTAGCTCCCCTCTCGATTTAGAAACCAGAAAAACACAAACTCACACGAGCAAAACTTGGCTTGCCGGCGCCGCCGCTCTGCAAACCTCCGCCAGCCGCCCGATCCCTGTCCGAATCTGCTCCGGCGTAGCGTTGGAGAAGTTCAGCCGCATGAAGCGCTGGCCGCTCGCGTCGGGAAAGAAATCCCGCCCCGGCACAAAAAGCACCTTGCGCTTGAGCGCCTCCAGCATCAACTCGCCGGTATCCGTTCCCTCCGGGCAGGTAACCCATAGAAACATTCCGCCCTGCGGATGCGTCCACGTGAATCCCGGCGGCATCGTCTCCCGTAGCGCCGCGTCCATGATCGCAAAGCGCTCTCCGTAGGCACGACGAATGCGCTCCACATGCGCCTGACCGTCGAAGTCAGTCAAATAGCGATGGGCAATCCGCTGGTCCAGGCTCGAAGTGTGCAGATCCGCCGCCTGCTTGACAATCACCAGCTTGCGCCGTATCTCCTCCGGGGCCACCACCCACCCGATCCTGAGGCCCGGCGCAATGGTCTTCGAGACGGTGCTTTGATAGAGGACCAGCCCTGCCGTATCCAGCGACTTTATGGGCGGAATCGGCTCCCCGGAGTAGCGCAGCGCCCCGTAAGGATCGTCCTCCAGCACAATCAGCTTATAGCGCGCGGCGATCTCGTAAAGCGCGCGGCGGCGCTCCGCGGTCAGCGTCGCGCCGGTAGGGTTCTGAAAGCTGGGAATCGTATAGAGGAACTTGGGCCGCTCGCGCTCGATCAGTTCCGGCAACGCCTCCGGAATCAGGCCATTCTCATCCGTAGGCACGGCGGCAAAACGAACCTCGTAGCATTGAAAGGCCTGCAGCGCGGCCATGTACGTCGGGTTTTCAGTCAGCACGCAATCGCCCGCGTCCAGAAAGATCTTGCTCACCAGGTCCAGCGGTTGCTGCGAGCCGGTGGTGATGAGAATATCGTCCGCCGTACACTGAATCCCGCGCCGCCGCGACTCCTCGGCGCAACACTCCCGCAGCGGCGCAAAACCCTCGCTGGGCCCATATTGCAGCGCCCCCGGCCCGCCCTCGCGCAGCACCCGCTCCGCCGCGGCGGCCACCTCGGCCACCGGAAATAGCTCCGGCGCGGGCAGCCCGCCGGCAAAAGAGATAATGTCGGCCTGCTCGGTCACTTTGAGAATCTCGCGGATCGTTGACGGACGCAACGCTCCCATCCTGCGCGCAAACTTGATCTCCATGCGTCTACCCTGCTTCCGAATCTATCACCGCGCAACAGCGCTGAGAATTGATCCAATCAGTCTATCAGGGCTGGCTTGGGTGGTTTGACAAGAGTACAGGAAAGCAGTACGTTTATCTTCAGAGGGTTGTCGAAATGCCTGTGGAAACCACGTACACTGCGCTGCGTGACAATCTCGCAGCCTGCCTGAACCGGGTCGTAGACGACCGCGAGGTTCTGATCGTGCGGAGGCCGCGCGGGAGGGATGTGGCGCTGATTTCCGCCGACGAGCTGACGGGCCTGATGGAAACCGCACACCTGCTGCGCTCGCCCAAAAATGCCGAGCGGTTGTTTGAGTCCCTGCGCGAACTGGAGCAGGGCGGCGGAGACGGGATGACCGTAGAGGAACTTCGCCGCTCCGTCGGCCTGGACAAAACAAACTGATCGATCCTATGACCAAGCCAACCAACCGCGTTGCGGTGCTCTCAAGTAATTTTCGGGACGATCTGCGCTACTGGATTGATACGGACCGCAAAAACGCGCTCCGTATCCTTGACTTGATGGCAGCGGTTCTCGCTGACCCCTTCGTGGGCATCGGCAAACCCGAGCCACTGAGATTCGCGCAGGCAGGCTGCTGGAGTCGTCGCATTACCCAGGAGCACCGGCTCGTCTACCGAGTCCGGGCCGATCAGATCGAGTTTGTGCAGGCGCGGTATCATTATGAGTAGGAGAGTAGGCCTTTACATAGACAATAGATGGTCCACGCGCAGGTGTGTGAAGTTGAGTGCTTCAAGTCCAGACTCATTCATCTTCTTCACGAGCCGCAAATCGTCGGTGGCAATCAGGTATTGATCAGAGACGAGTGCGAGAGCGCTGTCGGTCAGGCCGAGGAAATGGAAATCCGGTCTCTGAGCCGCTTCCATGCTCGGTATGGTCAGCTCGTCAATTCCAACAAAGGTCTCGTAAAACTTCTTCAAACACGCAGATTTCGTTTTTTCTGGCAGATCGTTTATAAGATTGCTGACCTCAGTCAGAACATGAGGCGTGGTTACAGCCTTCTTGAATACATTCTTGAGCTTGAATAATAAGCGGTAATCCTCTGTATTATATTTGGAAAGTTTCTTGTATTTTCCATCTCCCACCAAGCGTAGATCATAACTTCCAACGAGATAAAGGAGGGCCAAATTCGCATCGATTAGTATGCCCTTGGCCTTATATCTGTCGATCAGAAGTTCTTGATAGGAACTCATTACTTCCACACCTTTAAAGACAGTGCCTGACCGCTTGCAGAGTCAATAGAAATTGTCTTGAATAAACGGGCTCCTCCTCCCATTACCTGAGACAAAGTACTAAGTTCGCCTGTTACGAATGAAATAACTACAGACCATCCGCCAGACTTGGCTTCAACTTCCTCAAGCAAAATATCCTTGGCTTGAGGGAACATCTCCTTGGTAAAGGCGATGGCCGCTTGGACTGCGCCTTTCATGTCAACCTTACGGAGTGAAGTAGCCAGCGCCGACTCACGCGCACTCATGCCTTTCGGAGGCGGCATGATCCCTGCTGTTGCGGCGCTCTTCCGGCTTGTCTTTGTGCTAACCATGATTGTTCTCCTCGAATTCAACTCAATCATAGCGCAATTTGGCAATCAAAGAGAACCGTCTTTACATCCCGCCCGTCCCCCTGCCACACTTGATATGTGGCCACCCAAACGATTGTCATCCTCGATTTCGGTTCGCAGTACACGCAACTGATTGCGCGGCGCATCCGCGAACAGAACGTCTTCTCCGTCGTGCTGCCCTGCACCGCGCCGCTCAGCGAGATTCAGGCTCTTCAGCCCCTCGGCCTGATCCTCAGTGGCGGGCCATCCTCGGTCTACGATGCCGACGCCCCCGCCGCCGATCCGCGCCTGCTCGAACTGGGCCTGCCGACGCTCGGTATCTGCTACGGCCTGCACTTCATTGTGCATCACCTGGGCGGCAAAGTCCTCTCCGCGCCCCGCCGCGAGTACGGCCACGCCGAAGTGACCATTGAGGATTCTTCCTCGCTTCTTTTTGCCGGCTTGCCTGCGCAGATCTCAGTCTGGATGAGCCACGGCGACGAGGCCGCCCAACTGCCCGCAGGCTTTCATCGCACTGCCGTTTCCGCCAACGCCCTGGCCGGCTTTGAAAGTGCGGAGCACCGCATCTGGGCCGTGCAATTCCACCCCGAAGTCCACCACACCCCCCTCGGCGCACAGCTCATCAAAAACTTTGTCTTCAACATCTGCGGCGCGGCGGGCGACTGGACCCCGACCCACTTCATCGAGTCCACCGTCTCCGCCATCCGCCAGAAAGTCGGCCCTGGCCACGTCATCTGCGGCCTCTCCGGCGGCGTTGATTCGTCGGTGGCAGCGGTTCTGGTCCACCGCGCCATCGGCGACCAGCTCACCTGCATCTTCGTCAACAACGGCGTGCTGCGCA
>CAYVGW010000101.1:0-15675 GCA_964450895.1 uncultured Occallatibacter sp.
CGGCTGCGATGATCTGCTGGAGGCAAACGGTTGTTATTTACGGATAAGTACTTAGGCCCGGGGCTAAAGCCCTGTCGTTTCAGAGATGAATTCAGGGGCATAAATGCCCCTGCTCCCTCCGGATGATTTCAAATACGATTGCCCTGTTTCGAGTGGGCTGGCGGACAAAATGCCGCGAAAAGTGTGGCATACTGTCCTTATGAGCCAAGCCGCCGCGAATCCCGTTGCATCTCCGCCTCCTTTCACCTTTGATTGGCGTGAGATCGAGCGCGGACTGCCGCTCTCCACGCTGGAGGAGTTCTCCGCCTATTCGGGCATCGCCGTCAAGGATCTGCTGGATGTGGTGATTCCGGCGCGCACGCTGAAGCATCGGCGGCAGAGGAATGAGCCTTTCAGCGTGGATGAGTCGGACCGGCTGGCGCGTGTAGCGCGGCTTTTTGAGTTGGCAGTTCGTATCTTTGGCGATCCAGAGAAGGCGAAGCGATGGCTGACCAAACCCAAGATTCGTTTCGAGGAACGCTCTCCGCTTTCCATGATGTACACCGGACTCGGCGGACAAGGCGTGGAAGAGATGCTCTATCAGATCGATGAGGGTATTTTCGCTTGAAGACTCTGTGGCGCATCAGCAATTACATCGATCTCGGCGGCTGGGGCGGGAGGAAGTTTTCCTCGCGTTGGACCAGTTTGGGCCACCGAGTGGTCTACTTTGCTGAATCGCCTACTGCGGCGCATGTTGAAACACTGGTACATCTTGAAGTGGACAGCGAAGATACACCAGACTTCTATACTTTGCTCAAGATTTCTGTTCCTGATGATCTTGCTATTCATCCGCTTGATCTTCCTACCGGGATGGAATGGAAACAAGACCTGAAATTGACCCAGCGCCTGGGCGATGCCTGGCTCGCCGCGCGCGAGACGGCTCTGGCGCGCGTGCCGTCGGCGATTGCGCCGTATACCTGGAATTATCTGCTGAACCCGGAGCATCCGGAGGCAAAGAAGGTTGAAATTGCGGAGGTGATCAAGGAGCGCTTTGATCATCGGCTCTTCCGATTTGGGGCGCGGTGAGGGGCAGGTGCGGGCGGGGACGCCCACACGACAGCCGGTCTGGAGACCGGCGCTACAAAAGGGCTGGCGCTACAAAAAGGCAGGGCTACAAAAGGGCTGGCGCTACAAAAAGGCGGGCGCAACGAAATGACGCGGGGCGCTGATTCGTGGTAATCTCTGTGTAGACACTGAAGAGTGGATCTGAGAAGACAAGAGGAGTAACATACGCCGTGCTGGCGACTGCTAAGAAAACGACCCTGATTGAAAGCTTCCGCACCCATGATACGGACACCGGTTCGCCGGAGGTCCAGATCGCGATTCTGAGTGCGCGCATCAGCGAACTGACCGAACACTTCAAGACGCACAAGAAGGACCACGCCTCGCGGCGCGGCCTTTTGCAGTTGGTCAGCAAGCGCCGCCGCCTTCTGGATTACCTGAAAACGCACGATACCGATCGCTACCGCGACGTCATCGGCAAACTCGGTATTCGCAAGTAGCCGGGCTACCCAGAAAGCCAACCTTGACTCGGAAGCGCCCAGACCGATCCATGGTCACGGCCCCCGTTCTACACAGGACCCGGGGCCGTGGTGTACCTGGCAAAGACGGCCCGCAGCCAGGGACGGCGCACAGCTTTGGGCTGAAGCGCTTGATTTCTTGTCTGCGTGCAGGCTCATTCGCTTTCCCGGTTCCAGAATCAGGACCGGGGGGGGCGCGTCATTTTCCGAATTGGAACGCAGGCATCCTAGTATCCCAGGTCCGAAAATCCGGACCTGGGGCACCCAGCATAATGGGCGGGCCTGCCTGGGGCACCCAGCATAATGGGCGGGCCTGCTGCCGGCTTTCCAGCGCTGATCGGCGCAATCTCCCCACAAGTTTCCCAAATGAACAAACGAAAAGAGGATACGTATGTCCAAGCATGAAGTAGCTGTCGAGCTTGCCGGTGGCAAGCGATTGGTCTTCGAGACCGGGCGCATGGCCAAACAGGCCTCCGGCGCCGCACTGGTGACCACGGGCGAGACCGTGGTTCTGGCCACTGCCGTCGCTTCGCCCGAAGCGCGGGAGGGCATCGATTTTTTCCCGCTCACGGTGGATTATCGCGAGTACACCTACGCCGGCGGACGCATTCCCGGCGGCTTCATCAAGCGCGAAGGCCGGCCCAGCGAGAAGGAAATCCTGACCTGCCGCCAGATCGACCGCCCGTTGCGCCCGTTGTTCCCCGATGGCTTCCGCAATGAAACGCAGTTGATTGCGCTGGTCTTCTCGGCCGACAAGGAGAACGATCCCGACGTGGTGGCCATCAACGCCGCCGCCGCGGCCGTGGCGCTTTCCGACATTCCCTTCAGCGCCACGGTGGGCGCGGTGCGCGTGGGCCGGGTGAACGGCGAGTTCGTCATCAATCCCACCTACGTCGAGCGCAACGAAACCACGGTGAACATCATGGTCGTCGGCCACAAGGACGGCATCGTGATGATCGAGTCGGGGGCCAAGGAAGAGTCGGAAGAGACGATTCTGGCGGCCATCGAATTCGGCCACACCGAGATCAAGAAGATTTGCGCGGGCATCGACGAGCTGGTGAAGCTGGCCGGCAAGCCCAAGCGGGCCTTTGTTGCGCCGGAGTTCGATCAGGCGTACTTTGACGAGCTGAAGGCCAAGTGCAGCGACAAGCTGAAGGACGCGCTGGACACCAAGATTCACGAGAAGCTGGCGAGCCAGGAACTGGTGAAGGCGATCAAGGACGAGCTGGCCGCAGCGCTGCCTGCCGACGATCCGAACGCCAAGAAGAAGCTGGCCCACTATTATGAAAAGCTGCGCGAAGAGATCTTCCGCCAGCAGGTGACCAAGGACCGCATCCGTCCTGACCGCCGCGCCTTTGACGAGATTCGACCGATCACCATCGAGACCAGCGTTCTGCCTCGCGTGCATGGCTCGGCTCTGTTTACCCGCGGCGAGACGCAGGCTCTGGTGACGGCCACGCTGGGCACCGCCGATGAAGGCCAGCGCATGGAAAACTATGAGGGCGACAAGAAGAAGCCCTTCATGCTGCACTACAACTTCCCGCCCTTCTGCGTGGGCGAGACGGGCCGCATGGGCGGCACGGGCCGCCGCGAAGTGGGCCACGGCGCACTGGCCGAGCGCGCCATCAGCGCGGTTCTGCCCAGCATCGAAGATTCGCCCTACGCGATTCGCATCGTCAGCGACATTCTGGAATCCAACGGCTCTTCGTCGATGGCGACCGTCTGCGGCGCGAGCCTGGCGCTGTTTGACTCCGGCATCAAGCTGAAGGGCGCGGTGGCCGGCGTGGCCATGGGCCTGGTCAAGGAGGGCGACGACTACGCCATTCTGACCGACATTGCCGGCGCGGAAGATCACTACGGCGATATGGACTTCAAGGTGGCCGGCACCCGTCAGGGCATCACCGCGCTGCAGATGGACATCAAGATCGGCGGCCTCACCCGCGAGATTCTTCAGCAGGCGATGGAGCAGGCGCGCCGTGGACGCCTTTTCCTCCTCGACAAGATGGATGCCGTTCTCGACGGTCCGCGCACCGAGCGCTCGGCCTACGCGCCGCGCATTGAGACCGTGATGATTCCCGTCGACAAGATTCGCGATCTGATCGGCAAGGGCGGGGCAACCATCCGCGGCATCGTCGAGTCGACCGGCGCCAAGATCGATGTGGACGACACCGGACGGGTCAACGTTTCTTCGTGCGATGCGGAAGGATTGAAGAAGGCGCTCGACATCATCGGCAACCTGACCGCCGTGCCGGAGATCGGCAAGGTTTATCTGGGCAAGGTGGTTCGTCTGGCCGAGTTCGGCGCATTTGTCGAGCTTTTCCCCGGCACCGACGGCCTGCTGCACATCTCCGAGATCGCCGAGCATCGCGTCAAGGAAGTCAAGGACGAGCTGAGCGAGGGCGATCAGATCATGGTCAAGGTTCTGGCCATTGAAGGCAACCGCATCAAGCTGAGCCGCAAGGCGCTGATCCGCGAGCAGAAGGCCAAGCTGGGCGTTTCGGCGCCCGCTGCCGTGGAAGAGGTGGAGATCGCCGCTTCCGAAGCGCCCG
This sequence comes from uncultured Occallatibacter sp., assembly GCA_964450895.1. Classification (GTDB taxonomy): domain Bacteria; phylum Acidobacteriota; class Terriglobia; order Terriglobales; family Acidobacteriaceae; genus Telmatobacter. The sequence continues at coordinate 4,109 of CAYVGW010000101.1, forward strand.
CCGCGCCCGCCCGCCCGCGCCATGAGTTTGACGAGCGTCAGCCCAAGTCGAACCAGAGCACGATTCTGATCGAGGGCGGAGACGACTTTGACGAGGAGAACGGCGAAGAGATCGACGAGGAGAACGAGCCGAACTTCAACCGCGTCGATGGCGCACCGGCGCCGGTTGCCGGACAGCCGGCGGGCGCAGGCCGTCCCAAGCCCACCGACAAGAATCGCCGCCGCCGCCGCCGTCCGGGTGGTGGAGGCGGGGGACGCGGATAGTCTGTCAGGTTACAGATGACAGAAAGGCCCGGAGGCTCTCCGGGCCTTTTCTTGCGGTTTAGAGCATCTCTCCTTTTGGCGTAGAGTGGAGCGTGGACCGGGAGGTCCACGCCACAGCCGACCAGGAGGCCGGCGCTACTCTATACCATGCGGAGAAAAGCTCTAATTGGGCAAGGGATTGGCAAGCGGCGCGGCTTCGGGGCGGCTCAGGGCTGTCCTGCGGATCTTTTCCTCGTACATGCGCTTGTCCGCGGCGATGCACAAAGCCTCCATCTCCGTGGCATCCTCCGGGAAGATAGCAACGCCGATGCTGGCCCCCGTCCGTACCATATGATTATCCAATTGCAACGGCTCACGGAGCAACTCCAGCAGCGCCTGGGAGACGTGCAAAGCCTCGGCGCGGCTGGCGGGTTCCTCCAGAATGATGGAAAACTCATCGCCGCCGGTGCGTGCAACGGTGTCCGAACGGCGGACTCTTCCCGCAAAGATCGCACTGGTGCGCTGCAAGAGCAGATCACCGACGTGATGGCCAAAGGAATCGTTCACTTCCTTGAAGCGATTCAGATCAACGACCAGCAAAGCAGTTTGCGTGTTGGTGCGGCGGGCGCGGTCCAGAGCGCTGGTGAGCCGGTCCTCGAAGAGGCGTCGATTGGGCAGGCCGGTCAGCGCGTCATGCAGGGCCAGGTGCTTGTTGTGTTCAAGCTGGTCTTCCAGCAGCAGCAGGATCATGCCTACGGCGACGATGTATTTTGAAAGGTTGTAGACCTCGCTCTCGATATGCACTTGGGGAAGGAAGGCGTCCATGAGCGGTCCCGCGACGAAGACCGAGGTCCAGGTGACAAATCCGGCAATGGTGACGAAGGCTCCCGCGGTTGCGCGGCGATAGGCGCAGAAGAAAAAAACGCTGCACGCCAGATAAACGGAGAACATGACGGCATTCCAAGCCAGCTCGCCGCCATTTCCAAACCGGTATTGAACGGTCAGCAGAAAGACCGAGAGTGCACCATAAAGAAGAACGACAAACCAGCGAAGCGGGTGACGGACCCTGCGGATTGCCGTGAGGGTGACCACCAGCGGACAGACGCCAATCAAGACAGCGGCCAGATTCAATGGCCAGTGCTGGTCAGGGCCGGCCATCAACAGAGTGATGTAAAGCGTATTTGCCGCCAAAAGCGAACCGAGCATCCATCGGCTGGAAAGATCCTTGCGATAGGGAATGGCGGAATAGATGTACAGCAGGCCTGCCCAGGTCAGGGAAGCCGAGAGCACGATATTCGCTAAACTACCCCAAAGGCCGGGAAGTTGGCGGAAGATTTCGGAGATGAAGTGCAGCAGAATCATCAGCCAGCCTATCAGCCAAAATCGAGAGGCAGGCACCCGGCTCTGCCGCGCCGTAGAGGCGAAGGCGCAGATGAGCAGCGCGATGGCGATAATATCCGGAAGTGGTCTCCAATCCATTCTTCTTTCCCTGAATAGATTTCTACTCTTGAGTCAATCGGTGAATGGCCCGGAAATCTTAGAGAAAACTCAAATCATTACATTACGGTGGTTCAAGCCTGATTATTTTGCCGCATCCTCATGGCGCGCCGAAGGCCTGGATTTTCAAGCCCCGGAGGCCAGGAAGTCAATCGGCGCTTGAATCGCTCTCTTTTGCAGGAAAGACGTTGCCCATGCGGCGAATCTGCGCACCCACGCCGCGCAGTTTCTCTTCGATGCGTTCATAGCCTCGATCCATATGATACACCCTGTCGAGGATCGACTCGCCATCGGCCACCAGCGCGGCCAGCACCAGCGAGGCCGAGGCGCGCAGATCCGAGCACATCACGGCCGCTGCCGAGAGCTTGGCCGCGCCGCGAACCGTGGCTGTCCGGCCGTCCACCTTGATGTTGGCGCCCATGCGCACCAGCTCCTGCACGTGCATGAAGCGGTTCTCGAAGATATTTTCCCGCACCACGCTGACGCCCTCGGCCTGCGTGGCCAGGGCCATGTACTGCGCCTGCATGTCGGTGGGGAAACCTGGGTATTCTTCCGTCGAGATGTCGGCTCCGCGCAAGCGTCCATCGGCCCGCACGCGCACCGAATCCGGCCCCAGCAGATCGACGCGCACGCCGGCTTCTTCCAGCTTGGCGATCACCGCGCTCAAGTGCGCCGGGTTGCAGTTGGCCACGATCAGGTCGCCGCCGGTGATGGCCCCGGCGATGAGGAAGGTGCCCGCCTCGATGCGGTCGGGCTGAATGCGATGGCGCGCGCCGTGCAGGCTGCCGACGCCGTGTACGTGGATGGTCGATGTGCCGGCGCCCTTGATCTTTGCGCCCATCGCCGTCAGCAGGCCGGCCAGATCGGCCACCTCCGGCTCGCGGGCGCAGTTCTCCATCAGCGTCTCGCCCTCGGCCAGCACGGCGGCCATCAGCAGATCTTCGGTCCCGGTGACGGTGATCTTGTCAAAGACCAGGTGAGCGCCGCGCAGCCGCTCGGCGCGCGCCTCCAGGTAGCCGTGCTCTTGGGTGATGACCGCGCCCATCTTCTCCAGGCATTTGATGTGCAGATCGATGGGCCGGCCGCCGATGGCGCAGCCTCCCGGCATGGCCACGCGCGCCATTCCGGCGCGGGCGATGAGCGGACCGAGGACCAGCGAGCTGGCGCGCATGGTCTTCACGATCTCGTACTTGGCGACGGGATCGGAGAGGGTGCGGCAGCAGAGGGTGGTGCGGTGCTGCGCCCGCCCATAGCCCAGCTCGACTTCGGCGCCCATCGAGGCCAGCAGCCGCCGCTCGGTCTCGATGTCGCGCACCTGGGGAATGTTTTCGAGCGTGACCTCGTCCTCGGTGAGAATGGCGGCGGCCATGCAGGGCAGCGCCGCGTTCTTGGCCCCGGAGATGCGCACCGTGCCCACCAGCGGATTGCCGCCGCGTATGACAAATTTATCCATGAATGCCGGGTTGCTCCTAGAATTCCAGTGTAAATTGCGGGGCGGGTTGCGTGAATGTTTCGTGCTACTCTTTGGATAAGGCGGGTTGTGATCATGTGTTTGAAGAGTGAGGATGAACGCGAAGATCAGGCGGAGTTGCGTGATCCCAAGGTCAAAGCGTCGATTGCGGCCAGCCAAAAGGATTATCTGGCAGGCAAGACACGGCCTGCGCAGGCGCTACTTGCGGAATTGCAACAGAGCACCAACACAACGAACTGAGTGAATATGAATAATCATCCGTTCATTCATCGGTATTGGAGTTTGCTTCTGGCGTTTGTGTTGCCCGTTGTTGAGTTTTTCTCTGAGGGGGGCATCGGCCATTTTGTTGACTACGAAATTACGCGGGAAGTTCTTTCTGTTATTTGCATTGCATTGTTGATTCACTCGTGGTTTATGCAGCGAGGAAATCTTCAAAGTAGATGGCGGCTTGCATTCTGGACGCTATTTTTGAGTCTCGTGGCCCTTGGGCCTCTTTGGCTTGGTTTGAACGTGATCCGAGCGTATTCCTATCCAGAGAACTGGAAAACCGACGTCGCTTTGTATGAAAATATATGCTATCTGCAAGATATAGTCGAACAATTGGCCAAGATATTGGGTATAGCAGTCACATTGTGGGCAATTGCCGATCTTGTGCGTAGGATGCGGAAACGAAGTTTCGATAATATCCCATAGGGAGCCGTCAAAAATATCCCAGGGTGGAGCGTAGCGGAACCCTGGTTAGATTCAAAGAGAGGTCATCCGCTCCGGGGCGGATCGAATTCTCTTGCCATGAATCGCTGTATTCTGCGACCGTGCAAGGCTTTCGCATCGTCCCTACGGGACTCCGGATGGTTCTTGGTTGCGCCCACCCCGCGTTGAAACGCGGGGCTACTAACCTCTGCGCCTACGGCGCGGGGCACTGGCTGCTGGAGAGAGATTACGAAAACAAAAAATAGGGCGAATCCACTCTGGAATTTCGCTTTGTTACAGCTCCATCGCATTATCTTCGATGGCCAGGCGGACGTTGCCGTCGGACTTGGCGAGGCGGCGGACGGCCTCCGGCTTGTCCACTTTGGCTTTGAGCATGACCAGCGCCACGGGGACGCTGCGGCCGGCGCACTTGATGATCTGCACGGCGGCCTCGTGATCGATCTTGCAGGCGTTCATCAGAATATGAATGCCGCGCTCCACCAGCTTGGAGTTCTGCATATGCACGTTGACCATCAGGTTGTCGTAGACATAGCCCAGGCGGGTCATGGCGGCGGTGGTGATCATGTTCAGCACCATCTTCTGGGCGCTGCCGGCCTTCATGCGCGTGGAGCCGGAGATGACCTCCGGGCCTACGTCGGCCACGACGGTGATGTCGGCGGCCTTGGCCAGCGGCGTATCGTGATTGCAGGTGACGGCGGCGGTGTGCGCTCCGCGGGCGCGAGCATAGGCCACGGCGGCCACCACGTACGGCGTACGCCCGGAGGCGGAGACGCCGATGATCACATCCTTGCGGGTGGGGCGGCGGCGGGCGATGTCCCGCTGGCCCAGCTCCTCCGAGTCCTCGTTGACCTCGACGGCCGAGGCCAGCGCCTTGGGTCCGCCGGCCATGATGTACTGCACCTGTCCGGGAGTCGTCGAGTAGGTGGGCGGGCATTCGGAGGCGTCCAGCGCCGCCACGCGCCCGCTGGAGCCGGCGCCGACATAGATCAGCCGGCCGCCCTCGCGCAGGCTGCGCGCCACCTGATCGATGATCTGCGCAATCTCCGGAATGGCCCGCTTGACCGCGCCTGCCACCTTCGCATCCTCATGGTTGATGATGCGAGCGATCTCCAGCGCGGATTTGGTGTCAAAGCCTTGAGAAGCCTCGTTGAGGCTCTCCGTCGTCAGATGTTGAAGCTGGTCGGCCAGTTGGTTGCCTCTAATATCTTTCTGGGCGTTGGCCGTCTCCTGCATCGAGCTTGTCAGCATTGCGTCAGTCCCCGAGTCTTTATTGTAACTGGAAACCAGTCAACTCCGAAGAGAATTCTCAATAGGGATGCGGGGCAGGGAAGCGGCGGCTGTGGAGTTTTACAGAGCCTGCCGGATAGCGTCATGGAAGGCGGGCCGGACCGGGCGGATCAACTGGCTCTGGCGGTCCGGCCATGTCCGGTTGGTCAGCAGTGCAACGGCAACTCCGGCCTCCAGGTCAATCCAAAGCGAACAGCCGCTGAAGCCCAGATGGCCAATGGAATGCGGCGAAAAATGCTGGCCGGAGCTGGAGGGCTGGGAAGGCGTATCCCAGCCCAGCGCGCGCGAGCTGCCCGGCGGGCCTTGGCGTTGGGCGAAGAGTTCGACAGTTTTGGCGCTGAAGAGACGGCCCTGGCCGGAATGCGCCGACAGAATCTCCTGTGCAAAATGCAGCAGGTCCGGCAGATTCGAGAAGATCCCGGCATGGCCGGCCGCGCCGCCCAGCAGACCTGCGTTTTCATCCTGAACTTCGCCTTGTAGTACGCGATGGCGGAAGCGGGTGTCCTCTTCTGTTGGCGGAATGAGGTTGCGCGCCTCGGTGGGAGGAATACTAAACCGCCCCATTGATACTGGGTGCCCCACCCTCGCGACGTTCTTGTTTTTGTCGCTAGGGTGGGATTCCATAAAGCCAGTTGCGGTCAATCCAAGCGGCAAAAAAATCTCACGCGAAACCCAGCTTGAAAGGGCGTCGCCGGTCAGCGCCTCCAGCGCCTTGCCCAGCAGGATGAAGCCAGGATCGGAGTACTCGGCGCGCGTCCCCGGCTCTGCCTCCAGCGGCAGTTTCAGACAGGCTTGCAGCAGCGCCTCGGCAGTGGCGGCGGTGCGGAAGAGCTCGACGTACCCCGGCAGGCCGGAGCTGTGCGCCAAAAGGTGGCGCAGCGTCACGCGGTGGGCGGGGTCATCCGCGGAGCGGCTCGCGAGGAAGCCGGGCAGCAACTCGCCCAGGGGCGTTTCCAGATCGAGCAGCCCGCGCTGGTGCAGCAGCATCGCCGCGGCGGTGGTCGAGACAACCTTGGTGAGGCTGGCCACGTCGTAGACGGTCTGCGGCGTAACGGCGGGAGAGGCTTCGTCATAGGTGAAGCGGCCCTGCGCGCCCTGGAGCACAACTTCGCCGCCTGCCAGCACCCCGAAGGCGCAGCCGGGAAAGGCGCGCGCGACGATGGCCTCGTCCAGCACGCGCGTTGCGGCGGCAAAGCGGCTTTGCGGAGCGGCGGAGTGGATTTCAAAATTCATCGCTACCAGCATGGTACTGCGAAAGGGGGCTGGGTGTGCTGCTTGACCAACTTGACCAACTCGGCAGATCGGCGCACAATTTGAATAGAGGAAGACCGTCATGGCAGCAAATCAGATTCCGCCCTCCGAGCCTGAGGATGCAACACAGCAACCGGAACCGTTGTCTTGGGGACAAAATCTGCTGGGAATTACCCATATTTCCGACGATTTCTATGAAGATATTCCTCTGGAATTTTTCCTCGGCGATGACGAGTCCAACAAATTCTTTCATGAGGGAGTGAAGCAGCCGCGCAAGCCGGGAGGGAATCTGCTCGGCATTACCTATCTCGCCGACGACTTCGACACTCCGCTACCGGAGGATGTGCTCCAGGATTTTGGGCTGTGATTCGGAGACTGTAAAAGAATTTTTCCCTCTTTCAATCGATTTCCGACCAACTTGACCAACTGACGAATGCAGCTCACAATGAAGGCGGTCAAGAGGAACTACGGAGGCAGCAATGGCAAGCACATACGTGAATCTTTATGAAGCCAAGACGCATTTTTCCAACTTGGTAGACCGAGCCGCAAAGGGTGAAGTCATCGTTATCGCCAAGTCTGGAAAGCCCATGGCGAAATTGTCTCCCATGCAGGTTCCGGAGAATTCTTCCAAGACATATCGGAAGTTTGGGCAGAATGTCTTGGGAATTACCATTCATTCCGACGATTGGGAGAAGGATATTCCTCTGGAGTACTTTCAGGACAAAGGCAAAGAAAATCCCTTCGGGAATTGAGGTTGTCATGGCGAGCACACAAGTGAATTTGTATGAAGCGAAGACGCATCTTTCCAGCCTAGTGGAGCGAGCTGCCAAGGGCGAGGAAATCCTGATTGCCAAAGCAGGAAAGACGATGGCCAAACTCTCTGCTGCTTCCGGTGTAGAACAGTTTGCAGAGGCGGCGCCATGGGGGCAAAATCTGCTGGGGCTGGGCAAACTTCCTGAGTCTTTTTATGAGGACATTCCACTCGATTATTTTCTGGGAGACGAAGAAGACCCGCTTCGTGAGGTGTTGCGTTGACTCCTGAAGGGTATCTTCTTGATTCGCATATTCTGCTCTGGATTGATGGCGAGCCGGAGCGTTTTGCTGGAACGCCTCTCCGGCAGTTGCTGCATCAGTCCAGAGTTTATGTAAGTGTGGCCACTGCTTGGGAACTGGCAATCAAACTCGCATCGAACAAGCTGGAACTGCCGGTTCCCGTCAGTAAAATGACGGCGGTATACGGCTTTTCAGAGCTTTTGATTACCTTCCAGCACGTAGAACTGGCGGCGGCGCTGCCGTTTCACCACAAGGATCCATTTGATCGCCTGCTGGTCGCGCAAGCGCAAGCGGAACGCCTGATTTTGGTGACGACTGACAAAAAGCTTACTGAGTATGGGGTTCCGGTTCTACTGGTGTGAGTTTTGGCTCCAGTGGCAGAGAACGAATTCGGAAGCGGAATTGAGTTTGAAATTACTACTGCTGTTCTTTTGACTTTGAACGCTTACTCCGGATTTGCCCCATGTACTGGCTCACACACATACTTGTCGAAATGAGAACGGCCATGATCGCATCGTGTTTGAATTGAGCCGGTGTAATGCGTGATCCAGATGATATATCGATCCAATCCAAGATCAGACCAAATACAAAGCAGAACGAAATTAAAATAACTAACAACTTCATTGATTTACGGAACACGATCCCTCCATTCCTATTTTGTTCCCAAGTATCTTGGAATTCCATTCTTTCCGTTAAAAAAACGGAAAAGATGGGGCACGGCGCAATCTGGAAGACTCGGAACAAGTTGATCTTGCAAGCCAACAAACCCTCAGGGGCTAAAGCCCGCGTTTTTTGTGGCATTTGCGGCACGACTGAAGTCGTGCCCTGTTACAAAGCGGGTTCGTCGTACCCTGTTCATCATCAACTCAATCAGAGATTCCTTTTGTGCAAGAAGAGCCGAAGGCAATTCCCTGTCCTCTGTTCCCTATTCCCTGATCCCTGATCCCTGATCCCTGTTCCCTACAAGAGATACGCGTGGACCGGGAGGTCCACGTTACAGCCGGCCGGGAGGCCGGCGCTACTTACGTAATATCTTCGGTGTCGTAGACCAGGCCGCCGCGCTTTTTGGGGATGCCGTGGACGGAGCTGATGAGGTCTTCGACGACGTCTTCAAGCTGGCGCTGGCTTTCGATGACGGCGCTCATGCTCTTCTCCTCATCCGGCTCGATGACCCGCTCGATGAGCGCGACGGTGTGGCATTGAGCGACGTGGTCGAGGTTGAGGCCTTCCGGGGTCTTGGCTTTGATGCTCACCTGGTCGGTGCCCAGGGCGAGCAGGTCGGCGACGCGGGCGCGCAGGGCGCCGGAGATGGGCGAAATCTTGGGCGCGGCCATGATCAGCGTGGCGTCGATGTTGACGATGCGGTAGCCGGCGCGTTGCAGCTCTTCCAGCGCATGGCGGAGGAAGATGGCCGAGTCAGCGTCCTTCCACTGCGGGTCGCTGGGCGGGAAGAAGGTGCCGATGTCGCCGGCGGCTACGGCGCCCAGCAGCGCGTCGGTGATGGCGTGCAGCAGCAGGTCGCCGTCGGAGTGGCCGGCCAGGCCCTCCGGGTGGTCCAGCGCCAGCCCGCCAATGCGCAGCGGCACGCCGGCTTTGAAGACGTGCGAGTCATAGCCAAATCCAATCCGAGTTTCCATGGTCTCCGTGCCTGTCCTTTAGCTTCTATCGGCGGCCAGCCAAGTTTCATCCTATGCCTGGAGCGATGGGATGAAAAGAAAAAGTGAACGCCGGTACTTCGACTTGTCACTCCCGAAGCGAAGAACCTGATCCACGCTGGAGGAATTCGATTGGTTTGGCTGCGAGGATTCCCAGGTCTCAAGATCGAGACCTGGGGCACCCATCATTCTTGGTGACAGCATCCGGTTCAATGGGCGCGCTGGCGCAGATAGAACTCGGCCAGAGCCAAATCCCCTGGCTGGGTGATCTTCAAATTGATGGCCGAGCCGGGAACCACGGCGACCGGGTGCCCCGCGCGTTCGACGACCGAAGCCTCGTCCGTGCCCACAAAGCCGTCCGCGGTGGCCTCGGAAAAGGCGCTTTGCAGCAGGCCGTAGCGGAAGCCCTGCGGCGTCTGCGCCAGCACCACAAACTCGCGGGGAATGGTCGAGGTAATCAGCGCGCCGTGGGCGGTCCGCTCGACCTGCTTGATGGTGTCCACGGCCGGCAGGCCGACGATGGCCGCGCCGTGCTGCAGGACCGCGTCGATGGTCCGGTCGATGGTGGCCGCGTCAATCAGCGGGCGCACCGCGTCGTGAACCAGAACCACGTCCTCCGGCTGGGCGGGCAGGGCGGCCAGCGCGTGCTCCACAGACTCCTGGCGATGGCTGCCGCCCTCGACGACGGACACGCGATCGGTGAAGCCGTACTCAGCGATTTGGGCCTTGACGCGCTCTATCTCCGGCAGGCGCACGGCCACGTAAATGCCCGTTACCCGCTCGACAGAAGCAAAGGCGCGCAAGGAATGGATCAGGATGGGAACGCCATCCAGGGTGAGAAACTGCTTGGGCTGCGGACCGGCCATCCGGGTTCCCAGCCCCGCCGCGGGAAGAATCGCAAATACTTGCATACGGGTTGGAGTATACAACAAGCGGAGATTTGCGCAAATGGGGGGCGGGTTTTATCGCAGGGCAATCGCATTTCAATTCCTCTGATCGTTTTTCAAGATCGGTTTTGTAACAAGGGCACGACTTCAGTCGGGCCGCCCCGGAAGCACAAGAGGATAAGGGCCTTAGCCCCTGCCAACCTCGCTGTGTTTCCGTTGCTGACTGCAGGCCGATGCTGTATGCAGGGGCTGAAGCCCAGCCTGTTTGTTTTGCCAACTTGCGGCCCGACTGAAGTCGTGCCCTTGTTACAAAACGCATCATTTCAGCATCCTACGCAGCGTTTTATTTGTACAGGAACGAATTAAGATGCGTTTGCCGTGTGTTTTATCGCACTTCATGGAAGGAACAGCCGTGGACCAGGAGGTCCACGCTACAGCCGGCCGGGAGGCCGGCGCTACTGCAGATCGGCTTCGCCGGTGGGGGACTACTGCGCAGAATCGGTCCGCGCGGAGGGTTCAGTTGGCAAAACTAGCTTGCCCTGCGGCTCGACCGAGGAGGACACTGGCTTGCCCTGGATCTCGGTTGGGGTTCGCTGCGCAACGCGCTGCCTGGATAGCGGCGCGCGGGTCAGCGTGGCCTTCAGCAGCCTTCCGCTGGGGTCAAAGCTCATTGTCCACAGATTGTGCCGGGGATTGGCGCTGAGGTCGAGGAAGGAGATCTCGCCTCCGTTGGCGGGGGTCATGGTCAGGCTGCCGGGGGCGGCGGTGGAATCCTTTCGCTTGTAGACGCTGCCGGCCAGGCCGACCTCAGGCTGCGCACCGGCCAGAGCGGCGTAGCAGAGTCCGGTGGGTAGCCACTCCGCTGGCTGTGCCGGATGCTCCTCGGCGCGAATGTGATTGAAGGCCGAGAGGGTCTGGGCGTTGATGGGCGCGGGCGAGAAGAGCGAATAGCCGCGCCGCAGGATGGGGAGGACGCGCACCTGGCCGGAGCCGCGCGGAATGGAGGCGGTAAAGGCGGTTGCGTGGCTCGAATCGCCGCGCGTGAAGGCGAGGAAGAGGTGGCCGGGCAGCGCGGAGCAGACGATCTGGCGCGTCTCCCACGGGCCCTGAATGAAATCGAGGCCGGCGGCGTTGGCGCGCTGGCTGAGCGCCGTCTGCGCGCTGTTCCACAGAGCGCGATCTTGCGGGCTTATCAGGCTCTCCGTACGGAATTCCAGCGGCGCGGCGGGGCTTCCTTCGCCGGCAGAAAACGGCATGGGGCGCGCAGCCGTCTGGCGCGTGATGGGCTGCGGCGCGGCGGGGGCGGGGAGGCTCCGAGACTCCTGGGCCTTGCAGGGCGCGCCAAGAAGGGCTAGGGCGGCGAGGGCGAGAAGGGCGAATGGGCGTTCCATATTACCACCATAGCTTGTATCCCACCCGCGCCGCAAAAACAAAGACGCGGCGAGGGTGGGGCGCCCACAGGGCAATCGCATTTGAACTTCGCCACACGCCTATCATTCTCGCGATACTCATG
>CAYVGW010000102.1:0-15666 GCA_964450895.1 uncultured Occallatibacter sp.
CCTCGGTGAGGAAGCGGATCGCCTGGTTCTTCTTGGTCTGGTAGTCGTGATCGTCCACGGTCACCGAGAACTTGCACTCCTTGACCGTGATCACCTTCTGCTTTTTCTTGGCCGCGCGGTCGCTCTTTTCCTTCTCGTAGAGGAAGCGTCCGTAATCCTGAATGCGGCAGACCGGGGGAATGGCGTTGGGCGAGACCTCGACCAGGTCAAGGCCGCGCTCGCGGGCGATTCTCAGCGCCTCATAAGGCGGAAGAATTCCGAGCTGTTCGCTGTTTTCGTCAATGACACGGATCTCGCGCGCACGGATCTTCTCGTTGATGCGGATAAAGGACTTGGCCGAACGTTTATCGAGTGCGATGGTACTCCTCCAAAAGTCGCTTCCGCCCGCTCTCCGGAGTCAGCCGGAGTTCCCGCGGGCACAAGAGCGCAACCTGAGTATAGCATTGGCCCGCCCCATCTGAACAAAGGGTTTACCGCGATTTTTTGCGAACCCGCGAAAAAATCGGAGCCAATCGGTCGCAGAATAGGCCATTCCGGGAAGAAGGGAGGGGGAGAATAGAATTCCAGTCGTAGCGATTGCCGGTTTCATCGACCTGATTGGGCGCTATGATATAGACAGGTAGACAAAGAGGAGGACAGGTAGATGGCGCTCAGCATCAAGATGCCCGAAGCAGACCGGCTCGCCCGCCGTCTGGCCGAAACCACTGGGGAGACGATCACGATTGCCGTACTACTCGCCCTGCGGGAGAGGTTGGAGCGGGAGGAGCGCAAAAAAGAGAGTCAACGTCTGTTGATCGCGGATATTATGGCGATTGCCGAACATTGTGCTTCGTTACCAGTCCTTGATGACCGCAGTGAGGATGAAATCATGGGCTGGGACGAGAACGGGCTCTCCACATGATTATCGATTCGTCCGCTCTTATTGCCATTCTGCGTTATGAACCTGAAGCGTTGCGTCTTGCAACCGCGATTGGGAAAACTTCCGTGCGCTGGCTTCCGGCTTCTTGTTTCCTGGAGACCTCCATGCTCATCCTTGGGCGAGGCAGCGAAGATGCCCTCCGCGATCTGGACCTGCTGATTGGCCGATATCGCATTAAAATTGTGGATTTTTCCGAATCGCAGGCACGCTTGGCCCGTGAGGCCTTCAAGCGCTACGGCAAAGGCCGTCATCCGGCCAAGCTCAACTTCAGCGATTGCATGGCCTACGCGCTGGCCAAGGAGACCGGCGAGGAATTGCTCTTCAAGGGAACGGATTTCTCCCTGACGGACATTACCGCCGCCGCTTACTAAGCCATTTACAACTTGACGGCGATTGCCTCCAGCGTCCCTTCGGCATTCAGCGCATTCACCCGCACGCGCACCAGCCGATTGGCCTCCAGGCACCCCTCCAGCTCGACCGGGAGAAAATTCTCCGTCAGCGCGGCGCTCCGGCCACGCGCGGCCATCTCCGCCGGCGTGTGCAGCGTGATCGCCTCCAGGTCCCGTCCGACAAAGCGCCTCCTGTGCGTCTGACTTTTTTCCGCGGCGAGGGTGCGGAGCGCGGCCATGCGCTCGGCGACCGCTCCAGCCGCAACCGGCCGCTCGGCGTGCATCGTCCAGCCCGGAGTTCCGGGGCGCGGCGAAAAGGGAAAGAGATGCAGATAGCCGAAAGGCAGCGCGCGGATCAGCGCGGCCGTCTCCTCGAATTCGGCGTCGCTCTCGCCGGGAAAGCCCACCATTACGTCCGCGCCCAGCGTCAGCTCAGGCCCTGTGGCCTTGCGCAGCGCCGCAACCTTTTCCGCGTAGTGCCAGGGCCGGTAGCGCCGATGCATCCGCCGCAGCACGGCGTCGGAACCGGACTGAAGTGGCAGATGCGCGTGCCGCGCCAAGCGGCTTCCGCCAAATTCGGCCATCACCGCGATCAGCTCTGCGTCCCAGTCCATCGGCTCAATCGAGCTGAGACGCAGGCGAGAAAGCTCTGTCTGTGCGAAGACTGTGCGCAGCAGGCGCGCCAGCGTGGATTTGCCGGTGGTTTCAGAACCGGAGAAATCCCGTCCCCATCGCCCCAAATTGATCCCGGAGAGTACCAGTTCCTTGCCCCCGGCGGCGACAAAGCCTTCCACCTGTTGAAGAACCACTGCGTGAGGCAGACTTTTCGATGGACCCCGTGTGTACGGAATCACGCAAAAGGTGCAGCGATTGCCGCAGCCCTCCTGAATTTTGAGGTTGGGCCGGGTCTGCGCGCCAGGGGTGATTTGCGCTTCTTCCAGAAAGGAGTGAGCAAAGCGATCATCAGCCCAGACCGCCTGCGGTGGGGCTAACTGCTCGTTCTTCGCTCGCTCAAGGTTCGTGGATGGTTGGGTTGGGATCAGCCCGTTGCCGGTCTCTGCCACCGCCTGTCCTAACAACCCCGCAATAATCTCCGGCGCCAACGCCTTGTGGCTATTGCCCACAACCGCCGCCACGCCGCTTAGGCTCGCCAGTTCCTGCGGCGCGCGCTGCGCGTAACAACCGGTCACCACGATCTTTGCCTCTGGGTTCAACCGGTGTGTCCGGCGAATGAAGGCGCGCGCCGAGCGGTCCGCCTCCGCCGTCACGCTGCACGTATTCACGACCACCACATCCGCAGCCGAGGGGTCGCCGGCGCACAGCCCCTCGGCGCACAGGCGGCTGCCCACCGCCTCGCCGTCGGCCCGCGCCGCCCTGCATCCGAAGTTCTCCACGTGAAAAGTGGCCGCCATGCTTCCAGTCTACTTGCCGCCTATCCGCTGCCCGTCGCCTTCGGTATAATTGAAGTGGTCATACCACTTCAAAGGCTGCTTCCTTACGCATGAGATCGACCCCCGCCGCCGACGCGTCAACGTCGATTCCCCGTGAATCGAAGGGTGGCGCGCGCCATATTGTCGGCTTTGTCTACTTCACCTTTATCGTCTATCTATCCATTGGCTTGCCGTTGGCCGTCCTGCCGCCTTACGTGCATCTACGCATGGGTTACAGCGCGGCCCTGGCCGGCTTGGTCATCAGCATCCAATACGTGGCCACGCTGCTCAGCCGCCCCTGGGCCGGACGCATCAGCGACCGCGCCGGAGCCAAAGTCTCCGTGCTGTGGGGGATGGGCGCTTGTTCGGCCAGCGGCGCGGTGCTGATGGTTGCGGCGGCGCTGCACTCCTTTCCATGGCTGAGCATGGCTGTTTTGCTGCTTAGCCGCCTGCTGCTGGGCGTCGGCGAGAGCCTGGGTTCCACCGGTTCCACGCTCTGGGGCATCACCAGCGCAGGGCAAGTCAACATGGCCAAGGTGATCTCCTTCAACGGCATCGCAACGTATGGCGCGATGGCCCTGGGCGCGCCGCTGGGCGTGACTCTGGATTCGATCCGAGGGGATCAGCAGGGGGGGCTGGAGGCCATCGGTCTGCTGATTTTGGTGATTGGCGCCTTCAGCCTTCTGATCGCCAGCCGCAAAAGCCCGGTCCCCGTCACTCACGGCGAGCATTTGCCCTTCCGCGACGTGATGGTCCGCGTGGCGCCCCACGGCTTCGGCCTGGCGCTGGGCGGCGTGGGCTTCAGCGTCCTGGCCACCTTTGTCACACTTTTTTACGCCAGCCGCCACTGGACCGGCGCCGCTCTCTGCCTGACCGCCTTCGGCGCGGCCTTTATCCTGGCGCGCCTGCTCTTCATCCAAACCATCAACCGCTTTGGCGGATTCCCAGTGGCCACCGCCTGCCTCTCGGTCGAATCCCTGGGATTGCTGCTACTGTGGCGCGCCCAGGCGCCGTGGATGGCTCTCTGCGCCGCCGCTTTGACCGGTTTCGGCTTTTCGCTGGTCTTTCCTTCCATCGGCGTCGAGGCCGTCAAGCGCGTCCCCAAGCACTGCCGCGGAACGGCCCTCGGCGTCTACACCGCCTTCTCGGACGTCTCCTTTTTTCTCGTCGGTCCCATCGCCGGCGCGGTCATCGGAGGCTTCGGCTACTCCAGCGTCTTTCTCTTCGCTTTTCTCTGCGTGCTGACCGCTCTGGGAATCGTTGTCGTGCTGCGCCAGATGCGCATGAAGATAATTGCCGCCGCTCCACCGCAGGCCGAAATTCTGGACCCATCCGAAGTGTGAAGACGGAGGGATATAAGGGGTAGTACCGGCGCTTTCACGCCCGTCCTACCCCGATTTCTCTTGAAAACTCAGGCCATCATCCTGCGCTTGATCAGTCCGGCCAAACCCGCCAATCCGCTTCCCAAAAGCAGGAAGCTGGAAGGCTCTGGAGTCTCATATCCCATGTCAGGACCCCAATAGCCATTATTGACATCATTGATCAGCCCAGTGCCGTTAAATGTGTCTGAGAAGCCGCCGTTCAGGACCCAGTTATCACCTTCGATGGTGAGCGGCCAAAGCACGGCGAAGCCATTTTCATCCCAGTTGTAGGGATCGATGACGCCGCTGCTTCCTTCCAGCACATAGGTGTCGCCAGCCAACAACTCAACCGTCTGGGTCGGGTTGTACAAAAAGTGCGGCGAGTCTGAAGCGGTGGGACAGGCAACCGGTGCGGCCAGGGAGGGCGAGCAAGTGGAGGACGCATTGCTGATGATCGTCGAGTCCATCAGATTGCCGCTCGATGTAAAAAGACCGACCCAGTGGTTTTCCGACATTCCTGTCGCGGCGTCGTAGTAATAGCCCAGATAGTTCACGTAGAGATTCTGGTTCGGCACAAAGACGGTGCCGAAGGTATAACCATTGCCATTGTTGAGTGTGTCTCCGGTACTTGTGTATTCCCAGGCTGGTGGATTCTTCAACGGAACAGGATCATCAGCCCACGCGGCGGCGGGCAGAAGAAGCCCCGCGCCAAGAAGCAATCCCAATAACGTTCTCTTCATGAGGAATTTCCTCCTGCAACCCCGGGGAAGGTGCGGAGCCGTCACGGACGAGCAGGGGTCCGTGGAAAAGCAGACGTCGAACCTCGGAGAAATTCCACGCTGTATATTGCACGTTAATTGCCAAACATTAGAATCCCTGAATTTATCCATCAGGCAAGAAAACAGCCGCATAGGCATTGCATTTGGCGTGAAGAGGACGGTGGTTGCAGCGGCTGCCAGCCAGACTCAAAGTGGTAAAGTTCTGCAAATTCTTGCACTTGAATAGGGAATATCTTTGCCCTTTTCTCGCAAGAATGGTCTGCGTTATCATGGGCTTGTATGGCATTTCCTATCAAAACCTGTGTCGTATGCTCAGACGAATTCGAGTTGAGGCCGGACAAACCCGGCTTTGCCAACCGCTGCCCTGCCTGCAGCGAGCCGGAGGCCGCCGGCCCAAGCGAAAAATGCTACCTGGACGCCACCGCCCGCAAGGCCGAGAGCGAGTTGAATGAAGCCCGCCGCCGCACCATCCGCGACATGCTCTACCGCAAGGAAAGCTGATACACTCTCACATCATGTCTTACACCTTTGGGGATCATGAAGAGGCCAGCCGCCGTTTACGCCTTCTGGCCGAAATCTACCAGCCGGAGACTCGCGGTCTGCTGGAAGTTGCGCTGGACTCCGGCAAGCTGCTCAGGCCTCGACTGGCTGTAGACCTCGGCTGCGGCCCCGGTTGGACAACGCACTTGCTCCATGAAGTACTCCAGCCGCAACGAACCGTGGGGCTGGATGCCTCGGAGCGCTATGTCGCCGAGGCCCGCGCTCATTTTCCTGAACTGCAATTTCTGCGCCACGACATTCTTCACACGCCTTTTCCCGTGGAAGCGCCCGAACTATTTTTCTGTCGTTTTCTGCTGACTCATCTCCCTTCGCCGCACGCTGCTTTACAGGCCTGGGCAGAAGTTGCCGCGCCGCAGGCGATCTTGCTGATTCACGAAACGGAAGGACTCGCATCCGCTCATCCGGCGCTGCATCGCTATTACGAACTGGTCGGCGCCATGCAGCAGCACTACGGCCAAACTCTCCATGTGGGAGCCATTCTGGACGCGAGTTTTGCCGGAACCGCGTGGAGAATCAAGCAAAGCCGCAGTCTGGTCCTGGAAAAGCCTGCCCGCGCCATGGCGCAATTGCATTTGCCTAATCTGCGCACCTGGGGCCGGAATGAGTTCGCCGCTCAGGCCTTCGATCGCCGCGAATTGGATGAACTGGAAGCGGCGCTCGATTCCATCGCCTCCGGAATCTCTGAAGCCGGTCTCGTGCGCAACACCGTCCGGCAGATCGTTGCCGAGCGGCAATGATCCTGAAACAGCAATTGAAAACAGATCGGCGCACCCCGTCGCGTTATGGCGGAGATGAACTGCGCCAGCTCGCTAACCCGCTAACTCTCTATTTCCGCGAAGCGGAAGCTAACTTGCTGTCTTTATGCAACATACGTAGTTTTTTAAGGCGATTGCTGAGCGCCCCCTCCATGCCGCGTTCTTTGCGGAATGGGCAGGACCGCGAACCTGCTCCGATGGCAAAAACTCATCTCTTGTACGGGCAGCTCGCGCACGTCTCCGCAAAGGACTCATCCGGCGAACTTCCCGGCCAGCCGATCATCACCAGAAAGACATCCAGAACAAAGAGCGCAATCGCTACGTCGTTGTAGAGCGTCGCTTGGGGAAGATTCGGCCAGAGCTGATTGGCGCCCCAGAACAAAAACGCCACCGCCAGCAGCACAGCCTTGAAGAGTTCCTTGCGCGGTGGCCGGTGCGCCGACTGGTAGGCCAAATAGGCAAGAGCAATCATCACCAGCGGAAATGCGCCCAGTGCATCGTGCGCATTGGCCGGAAAGAGCCGGGGAAAGGCGTCCCAGGCAAAGAGAACTCCAACGCTGGCCAGCGTGACTGCGCCAAGGAGTACGGGGAGTACACGGTGGGCTCGGTCAAGGCGAATATACATAACTCATCCTGCACCCTCGGTCATAAAAACCTCATAAAAAAGTGAATTTCCCTTCCGGTAACACCGATTGAAGGAAACTCCCGATCCGCCGATGCCGCCGGTTCCTGCCGCCCACAAATAAACGCCCAGGGATGGTCAAAGTGGTACATTATTCTCCAACTTGCTTCTTTTATTGTGCAATTTATTGCATAGCCCGCTCCATCCAATCGGATCTTCCATTGAATTTGAAAGGGTTAACTTCGGCGCTTCAATTGCATACCTCTCCTCAATACCTTTCCTGGAGGCACAACCTTTGAACCATTCATGTTCTCAAGTGTTCCGCGCGATCACTTCGCTGACCCTTGCTTTCGGTCTGGCGGCGTTCGCATCCGCCCAAAATCATACGCCTCTGCTCACCGGGGCCATCAACAATGCGCAGCGACTGACTTTGGCCGGCAACACCCGCTCCGAGGCAATTGCGGCCAACGACCTCGGCCTAGTGGCCAACGAGACCCCGCTCCAAGGCCTGCAACTGGTTCTGCAACGCTCGTCCGCCAACGAGGCCGCCCTGACCCAGTACATCGCGGATCTGCATAACCCCAAGTCCTCCAGCTTCCACAAGTGGCTGAGCAACGCCCAGATCGGCACACTCTACGGACCCGCGCCGCAGGACATCGCCAAGATCGAAGCATGGCTGACAGCGCAGGGATTCACGGTTCACTCCATCTCCCCGGACGCCACCGTGATCGAGTTTTCCGGCACCGCCGGACAGGTCAGCACGGCCTTCGAGGCGCCGCTGCACCACGTCAGTGTGAACGGTCAGACGCACATCGCCAACTTCAACGATCCCAGCATTCCAACCGCTCTGGCCCCGGTCGTCGCGGGAGTGGCCAAGCTGCATAACTTCATGCCCCACGCCCTGAACGTGCAGCGCATGGGGGCCAAGGTTTCCGGCCCGAAGACCAATGGCAATGGCGGAAGCGGCTACAACTTCATCGGCGCCGCCGACCTGGCCACCATCTACAACTTCAATCCCCTCTTCCGCGCCGGCATCACCGGCAAGGGACAGACCATCGTGCTGATCGAAGACACCGATCTGTACAGCGCCGGCGACTGGACGACCTTCCGCAAGGTACTCGGCCTCACCCGCACCTATCCTTATGGAACCCTCACCCAAGCCCATCCTACCGGAACCAACGCCTGCGGGGCGCCGGGCGTGGATACAACCCTCAACAACGGTGACGACGTCGAAGCAGCCATCGATGTCGAGTGGGCCACCGCCGCCGCGCCCAACGCCGCCATCGTCAATGCCGCCTGCGCCGACACTACCCAGTTCGGCGGCTTCCTCGCTCTGGCCAATCTGCTCCAACAGGCCAATCCCCCCAAGATCGTCAGCATCAGCTACGGAGAGTCCGAAGCCGACGACGGCGCCACCGAAAACCTCTATATCTACAACCTCTATAAGACGGCGGTCGCCGAAGGCGTCAGCGTCTTCGTCTCCAGCGGCGATGAGTTGAGTTCCAGTTCCGCCGGCGGTAGCGTCTCCACCTACGGCATCGGCATCAGCGGCTGGACCTCAACCCCCTACAACATCTCCGTGGGCGGAACCGACTGGGGCTATACCCCGCTCAACAGCCCCGGAACCTACTTCAGCTCCTCCGACAGCGCCAACTTTGAAACTGCCCTCTCCTACATCCCCGAGGTGCCCTGGAACGATTCCTGCGCCGGAAGCCTGCTGGTGAACTTCATCAACGCCGTCGATGGCACCAGCTTCACCACCTCCGGATCCACCAGCCTCTGCAACTTCCAAAACGGCGCCTGGGCCAATAGCAGTGGACTGTTGAACGCATCGGGCGGCAGCGGCGGACCCAGCGGATGCGCCACCGGAAAAGCCGCCAAGAGCGGCATCGTCGGCGGCACCTGCGCCGGCTACGCCAAACCCTCCTGGCAGAGCCTGGTCGGCGTTCCCGCCGACGGCGTCCGCGACATCCCCGACGTCTCCCTCTTTGCCGCCAACGGACTCTGGGGCAGCTACTATGCGGTCTGCATCTCCGACCCCGCCAACAGCTCCGGCTTCACCCCCTGCACCACCGATCCCTCCACCTGGGCCGGCTTCGGCGGAACCTCCGTCTCCAGTCCCATCTGGGCCGGCATTCAGGCCCT
This sequence comes from uncultured Occallatibacter sp., assembly GCA_964450895.1. Taxonomy (GTDB): domain Bacteria; phylum Acidobacteriota; class Terriglobia; order Terriglobales; family Acidobacteriaceae; genus Telmatobacter. The sequence continues at coordinate 8,962 of CAYVGW010000102.1, forward strand.
GGTCAACCAGAAAACTGGCGCAAGCTGGGGCAACTCCAACACCATCCTCTACAGCCTGGCCAACAGCGAGTACGGCCTCAACGGCAACTCCGCCTGCAACTCTTCGCTGGGCAATGGCATCGGCGCCTCCTGCATCTTCAACGACGTCACCCAGGGCGATAACGTAGGCGCCTGCAAAGCCAAGGGATCCACCAAAACCAACTGCTACATCCCCAGCGGAACCTATGGGATTCAATCCGTCTCAAGCTCCACTGCCGAACCGGCGTACTCCACCGGCGTGGGATGGGATTTCGCCACGGGCATTGGCACCGTCAATGTCACCAATCTCGTCAACGCCTGGGCCGCGCCGCTTGACTAACTCGTCGACCGCTGGGTGCCCCACCCTCGCCGCGTTCTTGTCCTTGCGGCTAGGGTGGGATGCAAGTTCCCTATACGAATACTGATGAAATGCTCTAGCTCATCAACCGCTACGGCGGAAAGGATATTTTCTCGAATGCGTAAATCTTTGACCGTTCTTGCTCTTCTTTTTGTGGGTCTCCTTGGTTCTCAAGCCGCCAAGGCCGACTCGTGCAACGGCGTCTCCAGCGCCGCCAACCTGGTGTCCAACTGCGCCTTCGGCACCGGCGACTTTACCGGATGGTCCGGTTCGGCCACAGCGGACATCTTCAACACCGTGGACAGCTACCTGCCCTATGGCAGTTTGCCCTACGATGTCTCGCTGGGAGCATCGTCCGACGAAAGCCTGACCCAAACCCTGACCACAGTGGCTGGTGATCAGTACACAATCCAGTTCGCGCTGATGAACACACAGACGCCGGATCTGGGCTACATCAACGACTTCAGCGCCCTCTTCGGCGGCGCCACGCTCTTTTCGGAGACCAACGCCGCGGCGGATGCGTACACTCTGTACTCCTTCACCACCACAGCTTCCGGCACTTCCACCGACCTGACCTTCACCTCGCAAAACTGGGAAGGCTACTTTGGACTGGCTTCCATCAGCGCGCAGGACACCACTCCCGCGGCCACCCCGGAACCCAGCAGCCTGCTGCTCTTCGGCTCCGGTCTGGTAGCTTTGGCTGGAGCGGCGCGCCGCCGTTTCTGCCGCTAAGCCCAGTGCGCCAAGCAGTTTCATTGCTCCACCAAGCCGTCCCTTCCCGGGACGGCTTGCTTTTGCTGCGGAAGAGTCGAAAGCTCAATTTACAACCGTACCCGAAGCTCACAGAAATGGATTGACGATCTTCAGACTACCGAAGTTCTGGCCATGCTGCATATCTTCCGAATAGAGAATCGAACAGCCGGCATCGCTGGCGGCACACACAATCAGTGAATCGTACCACTGCAATTTAGCCGCAGTGTGTAACCGCAAAGCGTCTTCATAAAGCTTCAATGACGAATGGATTTTCAACATGGGGCGGAAGACGTGTTCCAGATAATCCTGACGATCCTCAGAGTTCATGCGGCTTACAAAGCGCTTCGATGCGAGATTGAAAAACTCCTGAACCACCTGGTAGCTGACGACGCCGCTGCTGTTGCCGCGCACCTCGCGGATGAGTGAGGCAGCGCGTTGCTGTTTGACGGGATTGTCGCGGTCAACGGCATACACAAAGATATTGGTGTCGAGGAAGCACCTATCGCTCATTCATCTCATCCCGTGTGAAATGTCTTCCTGCATTCACGTAGGTGATCCGTTCCATCAGTTCGTCGAAGGCCCGGAGGTCGCTGCAGGGCTGTGTGTATTGCGCCAGCCACTCTCGAAAGGCGTCGTTGAGGGTTCGGCCCTGTTGTCCGGCAAGGATACGGGCCTGATCGATCAAATCCTCGTTGGCGCTAAAGGTGATGTTTCTCATGAATCCAGTGTACACTGGATTCGTGCGCACTGCAACCCGTCCCGGAGCGGATTTCAGAGCAGTTCAGTTTCCGTTTGGATTCCGTCTCTCCGCTCTCTTCTGCTACACTCGCAGCAATATATTTCCATGCTTTTCAAAGTCTTCAGCGCGGCAGTTTACGGAATCGACGCCAACCTCATCGAAATTGAGGTGGACTATAGCGGCGTGGTTGCGAACAAGGATACCTTCCACATCGTCGGCCTGCGGGACTACGTCGTGCGCGATAGCCGCAACCGTGTACGCGCCGCCATCAAGAATTCCGGCTACCTGATTCCGCCCACCTTCATCACCATCAACCTGGCGCCGGCCGACCTGAAAAAGGAAGGCTCGGGCTTCGATCTGCCTATCGCCGTGGGCATTCTGGGCGCGTATGGGGCGATCAAGACCAACGATTTCAGCCGCTTTCTGCTGGTGGGCGAACTGGGCTTTGATGGCAGCGTACGGGCCTTGCCCGGAACATTGCCGGTAGCCATCATGGCACGTGAGAAGGGGATCTCCAACCTGATTCTGCCCGCCGCCAACGCCGCCGAGGCCGCCATAGTCGAGGGCTTAAATGTCTATCCGGTCTCCTCGCTGCTAGATGTTCTTGATCTGCTCAACGGCATGGACGGCGGCGTGATTCAGCGCGAGCCTTTGCGTGTCTCCAATGCGGCGCCGCTGGACGAGGTAAAGAGTAAAGTGAAAGATTCCAGGCTCACATACCAGAATTTCATTGGGCAAGTGGATAATGTTGCTCGGCTGAAAGCATTCACCGAACTATTTACTACTACCGGCGGTACGCCCGGCCCCATCTTGTTGATTGGCGAAGAAGGAATGGGCAAAACAAGCCTCGCCATTGCCGTGGCGAACGAGCTTGATGTTAGATTCCAGGAGGTTGACGCGGCAAGTCTTGAAATACAAGGTGATATTACTGCTATATTGACGAATTTGAGTGATAAACAGATCCTGCTGCTCAAGAATATCAAGAACTTTCGTAAGGTTCATTTTGATAGGCTCAAAGGGTTATTACAAGGAGATAATACGATTAACATAATTATCGGAACTAGAACTCATAAAATGGAAATTCGACCCTTCACACTGATCGCGACCTGTTGTAAGAAGTCCGATTGTCCTTCAGAACTGCTTCGTGATTTTTCTTTAGTATTAAGTCTACAGCAATACTCGATGGACGAATTACAAGCTCTTGCAGAGAGAATAGGAAATACCGAGGGAATTTCACTCGATGCGGGAGCCGCAGCACTGATAGCGAAGACCTGTGACGGACGCCCCGACCAAATTCAATCAACACTTAAACAGGTTACCCGCGCTATCAACAAAAAGAGGTTAACTGAAGATGATGTTTTGCAAGCGTTCAAAGCATTTGGCATCAATGTATGTTCAGACACGCCAAAGAATCTATTGGATAATCTCCAAAATTTATCAGGCCAAGATTTTGAGAAAATAATTGATTCTCTGCTCACTCGAATGGGCTTTCAAACAGAGATGACTAAAACAACAGGGGATGGAGGAATCGATATCATCGCTAGATTTGATAAGCCTATCTTTGGCGGGCTTTACTTGTTCCAGTGCAAAAGATTTTCCCCAGATAATCTTGTCGGAGCGCCTACGGTTAGAGATTTCTATGGAGCTGTCACCGCAGATCGCGCGGTGAAAGGCATCCTCATCACAACTTCGGATTTCACAGCACAGGCGCAAGAGTTTGCTCAAAGAGTGGGCATAGAGTTGATTGGCATGACACAGCTTCAAAAACTGTTTCTCGATTATGGACTAATCACAACGCTGGATGAGCAGGAAACCACGAGCGCTTGACAGAGTGTATTCTCAACCCTGTTCTGCCTCACCGCTCTCTTCCGCCCCGGCGGGCAGCGCGAGACCGGGCTGCGACCACTCGGGCGACTCCATCTCGCGGATGTCAGGTTGCAGCCTCTTTATCTCGATTAACTCTCCGCTGGAGTGGGCCAGCTCGCCTAACTGGCGTCCGTAAGTGAAGACGCCGCCCTTGCCTTCGATGGTCCCGATGAACTTGTTATACGTATCGACGCTCGTGCCGAGGGCGTTGCCCAAACGAGTTAGATGACCTTGCGCAATCACCAGCTTGTCGTAAATCTTCTTGCCCATTTCGTGAATGGCTTTGGCGTTCTGGGTGATCTCCGATTGCTGCCAGCCGAATTCGACTGCGCGCAAGAGGGCAATCAGCGTTGTCGGCGTGGCCATGACCACATGGTTTTGCGCGCTGAATTCAATCAGCGACGGGTCGGCTTCGAGAGCCGCGCTGAAGAGCGCTTCGCTGGGCAAAAAGCAGACGACAAAATCCGGAGCATTTTCAAATTGCTTCCAGTAGGCCTTGCTCGCCAGATCCTTCAAGTGCGCCTTCACGCGCGCCGCATGGGCCGCAAAGCGCAGCGTCTGCGTGGCCGGGTCCGCCGCGCCGCTGGCGTCCAGAAAGGCATCCAGCGGCGTCTTGGCGTCCACGACGATCTCGCGCCCATTGGGCAGTTGAATGGTCATATCCGGACGCAACATCTTGTCGTCTTCATCGCGCGCGGTGACCTGCTCGCTGAACGAGCAGTACTGCACCATTCCGGCGTACTCGACGCACCGCTTCAGTTGCAGTTCGCCCCAGTTGCCGCGCGTCTTGGGTGCGCGGAAAGCGGTGATGAGCTGGGCTGTCTCTTTTTTCAATGCGTCTAGTGAAGCAGGAATCGAGTTCTGCATACTCTCGACCAAAGTCTTGACCTCGGAATACGCACCGGAGCGGGCCGTTTCCATGGCGCGCGCCTGTGTGTCCAGATTGCTCAATGTCTCCTTCAGAGGATCGAGCAAATTCTTGATCGCCAATTCCTTGGCTTCCAGGGTCAGCTTGGCCTCACTTGCTTGCCCGCCTAATTCCAGCTTTGCCAGATCCAGAAAGGATTGGTTATTAACTCTCAGCGCCTTTGCCGCCAAATCGCCGAAGGCTGTTTCGATTTCAGCTTTCATCAGAATGAATTTATTCTGCTCAGCAAGAACATTGGCCTTCTCTGCAGCCACCTCCGCAGTCAAGCGCGTAACGCTTTCTTGCAATTCCTTGGATGCGACAGTTTGCGCTATCTTTTCCTTTTCCAAGTCCGCTATACGCTCACGCAACAAGCGAATTTCCGCTTGGAGGGAATTCTTCCCTAGCCAAAAGCCGAGCAAAACGCCGACGAGAATTGCCATGGTTCCAATCAACACATCTTGCATCACGATCCTCTTTTTTCTCTTTCGCCTAATATACGCCTATAAGCGGCGTTTTTCCCGACAAAATTTGCAAGTTTTCTGTACCCTGATCCCTGTACCCTGTTCCCTGCCTTTACACCCCCCCGGCGCGCCCGATAGACTGGAGAAACGGGAGCCGCGCAAGTTTTCCGGCAGGGCAGTTGTGCAATTGTGCCTTGAGCCGGTATGGTAGACAAGCGGTGCCTAATATAGGCGAGCCCCGGAGAGAATCCGAAGTTCACACACTACGAGGAGAAGCACGCATGGCCGTTGCAGACAAGATCAAACAGATTATCGTCGAGCAGTTGCAAGTCGACGAGGCCGAAGTCACCCCCGGCGCCAGCTTTCAAGAAGACCTGGGCGCGGATTCGCTGGACGTCGTCGAACTGGTAATGCAGTTCGAAGAGGCCTTTGACATCGAGATTCCCGACGAGAGCGCGGAGAAGATCAAGACCGTCAAGGACGCGATCGATTACATCGAGAAAAACGCGAAAGGCGGCAAGTAGCCCTTGACCCCGCAATCGTCCCGCCGAGTCGTCATCACAGGCCTGGGGCTTCTGTGCGGTGTCGGCAACACCGCGCCCCAGGTTTGGCAGCAGCTTATGGCCGGGGCCAGCGGCATGGGGCCCATCCAGGGCTTTGATACCACTGGCTTCACGACCACCTTTGCCGCCGAGGTCAAGAACTTTGACCCGTTGAACTTTGTGGATAAAAAGGAGTCGCGCAAGATGGCGCGCTTCATCCACTATGCCTTTGCCGCAACGCACGAGGCCTTGACGCAGTCGGGCCTGCAAATCACTCCGGAGATTGCCGACCGGGTGGGCGTTTTTATCGGCTCGGGTATCGGCGGCTTTGAAGTCATCGAACGCGAGCACACGGCCCTGATGCAGGGCGGCCCGCGCAAGATTTCGCCCTTCTTCATTCCCGCGGCCATCATCAACATGGCGTCCGGCTTTTTGAGCATTCGTTACAGCGCTCAAGGGCCGTGTTCGGCCACTGTGACTGCTTGCGCCTCCTCCGCCAACGCCATCGGCGATGCAGCTCGGATCATCGAACACGGCGACGCCGATGTGATGATCGCAGGCGGCGCGGAGGCTGCGGTGACGCCGCTCTCGGTGGGCGGATTCGCCTCCATGCGCGCGCTTTCCACGCGCAACGATGACCCCACCCACGCCAGCCGTCCCTTTGACAAGGACCGCGACGGCTTCGTCATCGGCGAAGGCGCCGGCGTCCTCATTCTTGAGGAACTGGAGTTCGCCAAGAAGCGTGGCGCAACGATCCTGGCCGAGATCATCGGCTATGGCATGAGCGCCGACGCGCATCACATCACCAGCATCGCTCCCGAAGGCATGGGCGCGCAGCGCAGCATGAGGGCCGCACTCAAGGACGCGGGCATTCAGCCGCATGAGGTCGGTTACATCAACGCGCACGCGACTTCGACTCCAGCCGGCGACGGCAATGAGTCGGCAGCCATTGAAGGAGTCTTTGGCGAGCACGCATTGAGCCACAAGCTCAAGGTGAGCGGCACCAAGTCGATGCACGGCCACCTGCTGGGCGGCGCGGGCGGATTGGAGGCCGGCAT
>CAYVGW010000103.1:0-15559 GCA_964450895.1 uncultured Occallatibacter sp.
TCCCAACCCAGCTCTGCTGTGGAACTAGCAAACTTGGCGGCGCAGGCCTGACCAGGATGAAGGAATCGCATGAAGTTCACGAAATTCGGCAAGACCCTGCTGCTGAGCGCCCTCTCCGCTGGTGTTATCCTCAGCGTCACGTCTTGCATCCAGAGTTATTCGGTTGGCTACTTGTATGTGACAGGGACAGTGACGTCCGAGACCAACGGCAACGGCATCGTCAGCGGCTTCAAGATCAATCATGATTCGGGCGGCCTGACCCCCATCAACGGCCTGCCCATCGCCTCTGGCGGCGCCAATCCGGTGCGCGCCGTCCTGCTGAATGGAAGCCGCTTCCTCTACGTGTTGAACCGGGGCGTGAATAAGGAAAACAACGGCAACTGCACCACGGCCGACCCATGCCTGAACCCCAACATCACCCAGTTTGTGGTGGGCGCTAACGGCATTCTGACCGCGCAAGAGACCTTCTCCACGCAGGGAATCAACCCCTTCCGCCTCATCGCCGATCAATCGGGGAACTATCTTTACGTGCTGGACCACGATGCGCCCGACAGCAACAGCTATACCGGTTCAACTGCGACCGTCAATAGTTGCACGCTGGCGCTGGGCGCCAGCGCCACTTCCTGCGGCGACATTACCGCCTTTCAGATCAACGCGACCACCGGACGCCTGAGCCTGGTTGTCAATGATCAGGTGACCTCGACCCTGGGCGGCGGAAACAACCCGCTCACCTACTTTCCCGTCCCGGTCAATCCCATCGACTTTGTCTTTTCCGGCAGCGTGCTGACGTTGAGCGGAACGCCGGCGACAGGCGACATCGTCTTTCCCTACACGTACAACTCCAGCACAGGGCAGTTGACTACCAGTCAGAACAGCGCAAATCCGCTCACCAGCAGCCAGAACTCCACGATTTGCAAACTTACTTCCGCAACTGCTCCAAACGCGAACATCCCTCCTTGCAATGGAATGGTGGACTATGCCACGGCCCTCGTAAGCGCCGGCGGTTATGTCTATGTGCTGGACAACGAGCCGATCATGGTTACGACCAATGGGACCACCTCGATTGCCTCCCTGAGCCAGATTCTGCCCTTTACTGTCGCTTCCGGCGGGGCGCTGACGCCGGCGGTGACCAGTTCGATTGCCGATGACGCCAATCAGTCCAATCCCATTTATCTGGTTGTGGAGAGCAAGGGCAAGTGGCTCTATGTGGCCAATCAGGGGAATCTCAGTAATCCGACCGATGCGTTGAGCGGCATCTCCGGCTACGTGATCAACAGTCCGTATCAGCCGACGGAGATCGCGGGGACACCGATCAATTACGGTTCCGGCGGCGGCCCGCAGTGCCTGGTCGAGGACCCCTCCGATCAGTTCTTCTACACCGCCAATTTCAACGACTCCACGGTCACCGGCCAGATGCTCAATGAGCAGTCGGGCAACCTGACGCCGCTCAACCAAGCCTCAAAGGCGCCCACGCAGTACTCGCTGAACGGTCCGGCGACCTGGTGCCTGGTGGATTCACGTATCGATTAAGCGCGGCGTCATTCCACAGATGCCTGGAGCGGCGGCTAGTTCCCGCTCCAGGCATGTTTCCGAGATTGCCGCAGTAATCTAGAACGCAGCCGAAGGCCCGGAAGCAGCCAATTGCTTGATGGTTCCGGTCTTCGATTCCAAATCTGATTGATTGCGCGCCCAGCTTTCCGGCGCGCTGACGAAAGATGCGCATGAAGTTCAACAAAACGAGCCAACTGCTGCTGGTGTCCGCGGCTAGTCTACTGGTAGCCGGAGCGCTGGCCGCCTGCGCCGACGCCACCGTGGATTTTGTCTACGTGACCAGCTCGCAGGCCGCGGGAACCAACAGCTACGGCGAAATCAACGTCTACACGATCAACCAGGTCTCCGGAGTGATGCGCCAGATTCCCACCTCGCCCTTTCCCTCGAACGGGCGCAAGCCGGTGGCTGAAGCTGTCTCCCAGGACTACACCAACCTCTACGTGGTCAATCAGGACGACAACACCATCGTCCAGTTCCTGATCGGCCCCGATGGCAAGCTCTATCCGCAGAACACCGTCAATACCCCCGGAATCTTCCCCTTGGCCGTGGCTGTCAGCAGTTCCTATCTGTTTGTCGCGGACACTTACCAGCCCGGCTCCTCCTGCACCACGGCGACGCCCTGCTCCGGCTCGATCGGAGTCTATCCCATCCTGGGTGCGACGGATGCCGGGAAGCTGACCCCGCCACAAATTGCCGGCACGCTGGCAGCGGCGGTCGCCAATCCCGCCAATCCTCCCAATGGCGGAAACTACTGGCCACTGACGTTGCCCAGCAGCCCCACCGATATCCTCTTGCCGACGGGGATCAACGTTTCAACCTCGGGCGCTAACGTCTACGTCTCCGCCTACGATACGACCGCCAACACCGGTTATGTCTTTGCATTTTCAGTTGGTTCCAGCGGCGCGCTCTCTGCGGTGAGTGGTTCGCCCTTTTCCGCCGGGACTCATCCCTCGGCCGTCGCCAGCGGCAGCACCTCCGCCGGCGCCATTGTTTATGTGACGGATTTCACCAAGGGCGACGTTCTCGCCTACTCGGCTGCCTCTGGAGTTCTTACCCAGTTCGGCACCTACCCGGCCGGCAATCAACCCTCGGCAATTGCGGTTGATCCCAACTATTCTTATGCCTTTGTCGCTAACTCACTGGATGGCACGGTGAGCGCTTACTCCATCGGCGGCAGCGGCGCGTTGACCAGCGTGGGCACTTACACTGCGGGCGTTGATCCGGTGGCCATCGGCATCGATCCGGGAACCAGCCACTTTGTCTTCACCGCCAACTTCCTGGGCAACGGGGCCTACGGCACCGTCTCCGATTTTGAACTGAACACGTCCACAGGCGCGCTGGTCAATGCGCAGCACTCGCCCTTCAACTCCAACGCCTTGCCCACTGCCGTGGTGGCGGTTCCGCACACGCCGGTTCGGTAGTTTACGGCGCAGTTCGACTCTAGCAGCACCCCGTACTAGGCTTTTAGAATAGCCACGGGGCAACTCAACCGGTTTTCCCTGGGCTTGGACCTCCATGGCCCACGACGAAGGAAGCGCATGAAGTTCAGTAAATTGAGCCAGCTTTTTCTGGTCTCTGGCCTCGGCCTCTCGGTGGCCGTCCTCCTCTCTGCCTGCGACATTATCACGGTTGATTATGTGTACGTGGCCAGTTCCACCGGCACGGGAAGCTCCGCCAACGGACAGATCGACATCTTCGCGGCCGACTCCGCCTCTGGAGCGCTGCGCACCATCGACACTTCCGTCTCCTCCGGCGGGGTTGACCCGGTCTCCCTCGCCGTCGATTCAGCCTATACGAATCTGTATGCAGCCAATGCGGGAAGCGACTCCATCGTCCACTTCGTCATCGGCCTGGACGGCGGATTGACACAAAAGGAATCGGTTACGCTCAGTACCGCGCCCGTTGCAGTCGCGGTTAACGCTGCCGGAACCTACCTTTATGTGATCTCCGGAACCACTTCGGCCACGTTGACCGCTTTCCCGCTCACCTCAGGCGTGATCGGCAGCGCGGCAAGCTCAGCATCGCTCAACGCCGGCAGCGACGAGATCATTCCCACCGGCCTCACCGTACTGGCCAACAACTCCGCTGTTTTCGTCGCGGCCTACGACAAGTCCGCCTACAACCCCGGTGGAACCACCACCAGTACCGCCAATCCCGGCTTGGTCTTCGGCTTTACGGTCGGATCCGGCGGCGCGCTCAGTCAGGTTTCAAGCAGCCCCTGGAATGCCGGCATCAGGCCCAGCGCCATTGTTTCCGACCCGACCAACCGCTTTGTCTATGTCACCGACTACCCCTCCAATGAGCTGATTGCTTACACAATTCACGGCAGCACGCTGGCCTTCCTCTCCAACGGCCCCTTCAGAACGGGCAACGAGCCGTCGGCCATCACCATCGATCCCAGCGGCCGTTTCATTTACCTGACCAATCAGTTGGATAACACGGTTTCGGCCTATGCGATTGATCTGCCCACCGGCACGCCGACAACTGTCGTCAACGTCACCGGAAGCGCGGCCAATACCACGGGCAGCGAGCCCGTCGCGCTGATTGTGGACCCGGCCCTGGGCCGCTTTGTCTATACCGCGAATTATCTTGACAACTCGGTCTCCGGCTTTGCTCTGGACTCGACCTCCGGCTCACTGAAAGTGACCCAGGCCTCGCCCTACCCCACAGATCCAAAGCCAACAGCCATTACCGCCATTCCTCACGGAAACCATGCCACTCAGGTGGTTGCCAATTAGGAGCGCTCCGATGCGTTCAAGGCAAAGAGCCTAGCCCTTCCGGCTGGGCTTTTTGCTGTCGTGATAAAGTTAGGGCCGGCCAGGCGCGGACCGGTAGTTGTTGCCGATGTGACACGCTTCCAACTCCGAGCGGCGCCGTCTCGGTTCAGCCGGAGAAAAATACGCCCATCCACTTGCGCAGTTGGCGCTGTGCGGGCTTTTCCACCAGATGCAGAGCCAAGAGGGCCAGTCCGATCAGCAAAACATAGCTGAGCCAAGGATCAAAGCGGGTCAAGCCCAGCCGTTCCAGCAGATGCGAATCATGGATCAGGGTCCACAGATTGAAGTGCAGCAGATAGAGGCAAAAGCTGGCCTCGCCCACAAAAACCAGCGGACGCCAGCCCAGCGCGGTGGCCAAGGGATTCTGCCCTGCCAGCCCCAGGACAATGCAGCCGAAGAGCGGCATCAGCAGACCATCGTGAAGGATGGGATACGGCACGATGGGACCGATTTCCAGCACGGCAAGGATGCCGGCAAAGCCGCCCAGCCCCAGCAGCAGGCGCAGGCGCCCGCGGCGCGGAACCAGCTCATCCAGGCCGGCCAGGATCACCCCGAAGACAAAGCTGGCCAGGTGCGGCAGCGGCGTGTACTTGAGCGCTTGCAGCCACGGGCCCCAACTCCAGCGGTCCGGATGCGCGATGCCGTCCGGGTTGAAAATAATGTACAACAGGCCGGGAACCATCCCCAAAACCCACACCGCGCTCAATTGCGCCAGATAGACCCTGATCCGAAGGTGGCGCCGTGCGCGCGCCAGCCAGGGAAAGAGCAGGTAATAGAAGGTCTCGGCGGACATCGTCCATGCGGGCGTGTTGAGGAAGGTGGCCAGCGAGGGAACCCAGCCCTGCAACAACAGCGGCGTCAGCGCCATCCCCGTCCAGAACATTCCGTGTGTGTGAGCGCCGTATTCGACCGGAACCATCCACCAGCTCATCAGCAGGCTGAGCAGGTAGATGGGATAGAGCCGCGTAAAGCGCGCCTCCCAGAAGCGCACCGTGTCCAGTTCGCCGGCGCGTGCCCGTGCGCCGTAGTTATAGGCCAGCACAAAGCCGGAGAGCAGGATGAAGTAGCTCACCGAGAGGTAGCCGGAGTTGACCACCGGTGCGAACCAGCCAAACCACTGGGGATTGGAGAAATGGAAGAAGACGATATTGACGGCCGCAAAGCAGCGCAGACCCGTCAGGGCGTTCAGGCGTTGTGGCTTGTTACAGTGGACAGTGGTCAGTGGACAGTGGTCAGTCACTGAACCCGGTTTGTTATTGTTCACGGTACACTGCTCACTGTTCTCTATTCTCTGATCTCTGACCCCTGACCACGGTCTTACGCCGTCACCAGCGATCCGACCTTCTCGCCCAGCACCACGCGGCGGATATTCCCCGGCTGGTTCATATTGAAGATCACCATCGGCAGGTTATTGTCCTTGCACAGGCTCACGGCGGTCAGGTCCATCACCTTCAGCCCCTGGCGCAGAATCTCCATATAAGTAATTTCGTCGTATTTGACAGCATCTTTAACCAGCACCGGGTCAGCGCTATAAACGCCTTCTACCTTGGTGGCCTTCAGCAGCACGTCGGCTTTGATCTCCATGGCGCGCAGGCTGGCGGCTGTGTCGGTGGAAAAGAAAGGATTGCCAATGCCGGCCGCGAAGATCACCACGCGGCCTTTTTCCAGGTGGCGCACGGCGCGGCGGCGGATGTATGGCTCAGCCACTTGATCCATGGCGACGGCGCTCATCACGCGGCACTGCACGCCGTGTTTTTCAATCGCATCCTGCAGGGCGATGGCGTTGATCACCGTCGCCAGCATCCCCATATTGTCAGCGGCCACGCGGTCCATCTCTTTGGCCTGTGCGGCCACGCCGCGGAAAAAGTTTCCCCCGCCCACCACGACGCCGATCTCCACGCCCAAAGCGTGGACATCAATGATCTCGCCGGTAATCTCGGCGATCTTGGCGGTGTCCAGTCCGAAGCCCTTCGCCCCGGCCAGAACCTCGCCCGATAGCTTAAGTACGATGCGTTTATACATACTTTCTTAGTATCGCATAGCGGCGAGTGCTTCTATCCCGCTTTGCGGAGTGCTATAGTGATTCTGAAATCCGAGAGAGGGACCGGTATGCCGTCGCACCTCAACAAGTACGATGAGAGCGAAAGATTTCTCCTGGGGATGATGAGTCTGGCTTGCCTGGGCTGCTTTCTGATCGTTCTCTATTCGCTGCAATTCTGGACCACCGGTCAGTTTTTCCGCATTCTGGGCGTGGGGTTGCTGGTGGCCGGAGCGGCCTTGTTTTGCGGTTTCCTGCTGGGCTTTATCTTTGCCATTCCGCGCATGGGAGAAAAAGGCAAAGCCGCGGCCGATCCGGCGCAAGACAGCCATCCGGCTCCCTCCGCCGCGCCGCGGGAGGCCATGCCGTTCAACGCCAATTTGGTCGAAATCTCCGATTGGCTGACCAAAATCATCGTCGGTGTCGGACTGGTCGAATTGCATTCGATCTCCGCCAAGCTGGGCCAGTTGTCGTATGATCTGGCGCCGGGATTGCTCTCGGCGCGTGACGCGGAACCCCGCCTGATCGGCCAAGCGGCCGGACTGGCCATCCTCATCTACTATTTCACCGGGGGATTCCTGGCCGGCTACGTGTGGGCGACCATCAACTTCCGGCGCTTTCTGCGCGATGTGATTGAGCAATTGGAGCAGCAGAAAGACACTTTGCAACAGTACATTCAAACGGTTAGCCCACTTCAGTTGGCGGAAGCTTTCATCAGTGCGAACCAGCTCAATGAGGCGATGGCTACGATTGATGAATCCCTCAAGATCGATCCCAGAGACGGACGTACCGTGATGACCAAGGCCCGGATTCTCAAGCGCCAAGCTCTTATGGGCGAGCTTGCTGATCGGGGCAAACTGCTGAACCAGGCCATTACTTATATTGACCAGGCCATCGCCCTGCTGCCAGATATGGGCGAACCGCTCTATAACAAAGCTTGTTATCAGGCATTGCTCGACCCCGATGGCATGAAAAGTGATCTGCTCGCAAACCTCAAACAGGCCTTTCGCCTCAATTCCGATCTGAAGCAGATCGCAATGTCGGATGATGACTTGTCCTCTCTCAAGCATGATGTTGATTTTATTAAACTTATAGAAAATAGTTAGCTGCCGGTTACTTGACAGCTTCACGCTCTGGCGCTAGGATACAGATGAGTGAAGGAGTTGAATCAGATGAGAGACGTCATGCCCAAACCACCCGAGGCGCCCAGCAGGTAGCAGCCTCATCGGGCGCCATAGGCGAGCAGTTGCCAGCGCCATCAAGATTGAAAAGGCAGATGCAGAGTGAATTCTGTATCTGCCTTTTTTGCTCAGCGGCAAAAGTCCCGCACGTGCAAAGCGGCCCGGAATCCGCGCTCCGGGCCGCTGCATTTTTTCCGGCTTGCTCTTGAATCACTACTGCTTGTAGGGAGTGATTCAAGTTAGGCGCGCAGGCCGATCTTGCGCCGCACCATGCCGGCCAAGCCAACCAGGCCGCTGCCCAGCAACAGAAGGCTGGACGGCTCGGGGGTCGGAGTGATGGAAGCAGGAGAAAGTGATCCGCTTACCATTGGGTCGGAATTATTGTCGACCCCATTCGGCTCATAATCTCCATAAAAAAGATCACCGGGGTTGTTATCGAAGACCAGCGTGGGGGCATTGGTGTAGTCGTAAGTAAAATCGATATAGTTGTAATAGCCACTGCCACCATACGTGCTGTTAGCCGGTCCATCCATCAGGAAAGTACCGAAGATATCTCCCGACGCAGTGGCAAAGTTATAAGGAGCATACCAAATCCAACTGATCGAATCGCTGCCGCTGCCCGCATAGCCTTGGGTTCCATATTGATAACCGGTCAAGGTTCCGGTTACCGCCTCGACGGAACTGTAGTCGGGTGCAAACGTGACGACGCCGGAGAATGTAGCGCCGGATTGAAAGTTCATGATGAGGGTGTCAGTCGGATCAGCTTTAGCGGAAGAGGCGATAGCCAGACCGGCTACGGCCAAGGCAACGATGGCCATGTTTCTCAGAGTTTTCATCATATTGCATGTCCTTTCTTGACAAATGCGCACTCAGGATTCATGCCTGCAAACTCGCAATCTCCCCACTTGCGCCGAGAATCCATGAGAGAAAATCATGTAGATTCCAGCGGAATTTGCAAGCGATAGATAAATATGATTTCAGCATTTTGCTCACCATTTCATAGCCAATAATATCTATGACATACGAGCATTCCGTTGATGGTATACGCAAACATTTGCATATTTGTGAATAGATTTTTACAACATTTGAAGGCAAGCATTCCCTGCCATGAGAGATGTACGGATTCGCACTCTCCTCTCTGATTTGGTCGTTTTTGCATCCCGCAAAAAGGCCCAGGGTTTGCGCCCTGGGCCGTATGCGAAATCAAGCGTGATAGAGGTTAGGCGCGCAGGCCGATCTTGCGCCGCACCATGCCGGCCAAGCCAACCAGGCCGCTGCCCAGCAACAGAAGGCTGGACGGCTCGGGGGTGACATTGGAGGGGCTAGCTGGAGTGTCGGTAATGGTGATCGAGCAATCCGTGCAGGGAGGGTCTGTCTGAACATCATTGGTCCAGGTTGAATACGAGGCTCCGGTATTCGTGTCACCCCAGATGGATGTATAAGGAGCAGTGTACCAATTGTAGTACAGCCAACCATTGGCGCTATCAGCGGCGCCGTTGTTGAAACTCAGATTGGTTCCGGTTGTGGCCCAGAAGGAATTCGGCTCAAGAAAGGCAAAAGACAGGATATTGGCGCCGCCATCCGAGTATTGGATCAGCATCTCGTTCAGATCGTTGTTTCCGTTGGGGAGCGTAGAGCCAGAGGTCCAGCCAACAGCGTATTGCACACCGTTGGCGAGCGGATCTCCGGTTGAATTGTAGCCGATCATGCTATTGGGCGCGCCAAATGGATTACCCAAAAACGAAATGTCGAACTGCGCGGCGGAACCGGAATCTCCGTTTGCGTCGGTGACGGCGGGGAGCGAGAAGGTATAGTTCCACGTGTCCGCTGGCGCTGCCGTGACGGCGGATGCGGGCGTTGCCGCCACCACGCCAGCCAAGGCAAGGAGCGGAAGGGCAAGAAATCCAAACTTGATCTTCATGTGAAATCTCCAAAGTGTTTATTGTGTGAACGTTCAATTCGTGTTGTCTTCGATCCCTGGGATGCCACGCACTGCGGGATGGGCAAACGCCAGGATTGCAGAGCCGAAGGAAAGCCGCGGGGACGGAATGCTGGTTTGTAGAGCCGGTCTCCTGGAGGCCGGATTTGGGTGAATGTCTACTACAGTAGCGCAAAGGCGGGGCAAACTGTATCAAAAAAATTAAATAATGCAAAAAATGCGGCGTATCGTCTCGAAATCCAGGGTAAAAGCGGGGTAGATCGACTTCTACCCCGCTCGGGAAATTCAGAGGCGCGTTCCGATCTTGCGCCGCACCATGCCGGCCAGACTAACCAGGCCGCTGCCCAGCAACAGTAGGCTGGAGGGCTCGGGAGTGGCCGTAGTCGATGGGGAAATATCATCCACTTGAAGCGCCGACAGAATGTCTGCGCTTTGGGTATTGCTGGGGTCAGAGATCGTGATTGAATCCAGGTTCGTTCCGTTCCACGAGGAGGGAAGAACAAAGGTCTGCACATCGAGGCGCTGATACTGCGTGTCCGTTGCCTCATACTGCCCGCCACCGTTATTGTTCCACCAATTCTGAGCAGTCACCGCTCCCAGCGTTGGATCGCTATTCGAGCCGGTCAAGGTATTCACCCAGGTCCAGTTATTGTAATCACGGATGGTCTGTCCCCCAACCAGGCTGAAAACGGCTGTCGCTCCATTTGAATTCGTGAAGGTAACCACGGCCTGAACATCGCTCCCACCCCAGTAGTTGCTCAGCAGGCTCTTCACGACAGCGTCCGAATTCAGCGCAATCGGAGTGAAATTGATGGTCGTTGTATTTCCCTGGCCGACTTCGACGAACCCCCCATTCCAGTTCGCAAAGGTGATGCCAGTTCCAGTGTTTCCATTCGCGGGCGCTGCGGCGACATAGGGACCGGCAAAACCCGCTGATCCGTCCGTCCAAGATCCGGTATAGGCGCTGCTCAGGTTGATATTGCTGACATCATCGGCCCAGGCGTTGGCGGCAGCCGCGCCTGCCAGGGCAAGGAGCGAAAGGGCAAGAATTCCAAACTTGATTTTCATCTGTAAATCTCCAATGTGTTCATCGTGTGAGGGTTCGTTTACTGTTGTCTGCGACCTCAGGGATGCATATCTCCGCCTCATTCGAGGCAAGCGCCCGGATTGCTGAGCCGAAGGGAAGCCGCGGGGCCGGAGTGCTGATTAGCTAAGCCGGTCTCCTGCGAGCGAGGCCGGGGTTGGGTGAGTCTCTTCAGTAGCGCAAAAGGGGCGCAGAATGTGCTGCAAAATAAAGGGATTCATCAAAGCCTGCATCAGACTCTTCGTGAGAAATCCCTTTTGGGAACTATAATCGGGGTCAGATACCGAACACCGCAAGTGCCATCTCAGGTTTTCCAGGGTCATCTCATGCCATTGGTCCTTTCCAACACGCCGGAGCCGCAAGATCAAGCCGCATCCCTCCGCCTGGACGGGTGGAAGGAGATTGCCGGCTACCTGGGCCGGGGGGAGCGGACGGCGAAGCGCTGGGAGAGCGAACGGGCGTTGCCGGTTCACCGTTTGCCCGGCGGTGGGCGGGGAAGCGTCTACGCCTTCACCGCCGAGTTGGATGAATGGCTGGTCTCCGCCCGCGCGCTGGAGATCGAAGTGAGCGAGGAGCCAAGCGCGGCGGTGGAGAGCGCTTCAGCTTCCGAGACGCCCCCTGAAGCTCCGCCCGGAAGCGAGGAGTCCACAGCCGCGGAACCCGCCGTACATGCCGTCAAGAGCGGATTCCGGCGCGCTTCCCTCCTCTTGCTTCTCACGGTGTTGCTGATCCTGGCGGGCGCGGCGATTTTATTCGCCCGTCACGGCGGGCGCAACCTCGTCTCCCGCAACGCGAAGCCGGCCAGAGCGGCGGTCTCCGAGACGGAGAAACAGACCACTCACCAGCTTTATCTGCAAGGCCGTTTCGAGTGGAACCAGCGCACTCCCGAGAGCCTGAACCGCGCGCTGGACGATTTTACCCAGGCGCTGGTTCACGATCCGGAGGACGCCCGGACATACGTGGGGCTGGCCGATACCTATGATCTGCTGCGCGAGTTTTCGGTCATGCCGCAAAACGAGGCCTTCCACCGCGCCCTGGCGGCCTCGCGCAAGGCCATTGCACTGGACGATTCGCTGGCCGAGGCGCACCGCTCGCTGGCCTTCGCCGAGGTGTGGGGCGAGTGGAATTTCCGGGACGGCGTGCGCGAGTTCCGGCGGGCCATCGAACTCAATCCGCGCGATCCATTGGCGCATCTCTGGCTAGCAAACGCCTTGGCCGCGGAGAGCAGGCCGCAAATGGCGCTCTCCGAGATAGATCGTGCGCAAGAATTGGACCCCACCTCTCCCTCGATCCTGGCCGACAAAGGCAGCATGCTTTTCTATAGCGGAAATGAGGAGGGATTTGCTCTGCTCAAAGATGTCGAGCGCACCGATCCGCAGTTCCTCTCTCCGCATCGCTATCTTGCCGGTATGTACATGGACCGGAAGGATTATCCGGGGTTTCTCGCGGAAAGTGAAAAGGTTGCGCAACTGACCGGCGATTCCGCCCAGAAAGCCATCACCGCCGCCGCGCGGGAGGGATTTAGCCGGGACGGCGAGCGGGGGCTTTTGCAGGGACTGTACTTGACCCAAAAGAAATTTCACGAGGAAGGTAAACTTACTGGAATTTGGTTGGCCAAGACATGCGTTCTGATCGGAAGACGGCAGGAAGCGGTGCATCTGCTGGGTGAGGATTTTGCGCGGCACGAATCGGAATTTGTCTATTTACTCAACGATCGGGGGTTGGCCCCGCTCCGGAACGATCCCGAAGTCCGCAAGATGCTCAGCAGTATTCAGCTTTCCGCTCCCGAAGACGGCGCCGTTGCGGAGTCCGCTGCCGGAAAGTAGTGGGCGCGGGCTATAGTATTTCTCCGAATAATATAGAGTAGCGCCGACTGGTATAGAGTAGCGCCGACCTCCTGGTCGGCTGTGGCGTGGACCTCCCGGTCCACGCTGTAATCTGCAGCAACAGGAAAGATGCTCTCAAAAATGTCAAAGCCCGGAGCTCGCGCCCCGGGCCTTCCAGAAAAATCAATGCAGTTATGCGCGCAGCCCGATCTTGCGCCGCACCATGCCAGCCAGGCCGACCAGGCCGCTGCCCAGCAGCAGAAGGCTGGACGGCTCCGGGGTGGCCGAGGTGTAGTTGACATCGCCATAGAACTCCACGCCGCCGATACCGCTGGTGTTGATAATCGAAAAGAGCAGAGTGTTTTGGCCCGCGACGAAGTACGACGGGTTAATTGAACTGAACAGGGCGTCATTCGATGCGTTGACTCCAACCGTACCCGTCTGACCGATGTAATTACCGTTCAGAAATACGTAGGAAACCTCATCCGCGCTGGCTTCACCGGCGATGCTGGCACTGCTGAAGCCGGTCGGGAGCATAAAGCTGGCCTCGACGAATCCGCTGTTCTGCGGGCCGCCGTCCCCGCCGCCCAGCGAAACCGCTACGGTGCCTGCCGGAGGAGTCGTCTGATTCAGCGAGATCCAGCTTCCGCCTCCGTAGAGCGACAGAATGCTGGACGAAAAGGTGAGTCCGGTTGTATCGCCGGTCTGCAGTGCCGCATCATTCGGACCGTTGCTGTCCACCGCGGCGGAATCGCCTAGATTGCTATTCACGGTCAGCGAGTCGGCCATGAGGGGCGTGGCCAGCATCATCGCACAGGCAAGAGCGAGTGCGGCGCTCGACGCCAGCATTGTTTTCATTGAATGTTTCATCTTCATCTCCATGGTGATCTTTCCGTTTGTCTCTTGCGCGGCCAGCTTGCGCGTTCGGCATCTGATCGAGAAGCAGAACTTCTCTCACTTATCGCCAGATAAATCGTCAACTGGAACCCGCATTCGGCGGAAGGCGACTCTGGTTCCAGTATTCTACCGGGGTATTTTCTACCCTCAAACAAGCAAGTAGCTTTCCAAAGTTCTACGAAGAAAACAAAGTACTTAACTGCTTCAGAGTGACGCACTGCGCAAGAAATTGCACATGCCGCGGAAATTCTCTGCCAACCAATGCGGTCTGGAAGCATACCACCTGCTGACAAAAAATGCCCGGCAGGTTATGCCGGGCATTTCAAATAGCTTGTTGCGAAAGTTACTCGGCAGCCGCTTCCGCTGGCTTGGTGGTGGCGATGGTCCAGTCGGGCGCGCCCACCTTGAAGCGGGCAAAGCGCCGCACGGTGATGTTCTCGCCCAGCTTGCCCACCTTGGTGGCAATCAGCTCCTTGATGGTGACGGCCTGGTCCTTGATGAAGGGCTGCTCAATCAGGCAGACCTCCTCGTAGAACTTGCCCATCTTGCCCTCGACGATCTTCTCGATCACTGCGGGGGGCTTGCCGGTGGCGGCGGCCTGCGCGCGGAAGATATCCTTCTCGCGTTCCAGGTCAGCCGGGGTCACGTCTTCCGAACGCACATAGCGCGGATCGGAGGCGGCGATGTGCATCGCGATGTCCTTCATCAGATCGGAGAAGTCCTCGGTGCGGGCCACGAAGTCGCTCTCGCAGTTCAACTCCAACAGCACGCCGATCTTGCCGCCGGCATGAATATACGTCCCCACCGCGCCCTCGTTGGTGGTCCGAGCGGCCTTCTTCTGCGCCGAGGCCATGCCCCGCTTGCGCAGCACCACAAAAGCATCCTCGATGTTTCCCTTGGTCTCCTGCAAGGCCTTCAAACAGTCGCCCATCGGCGCGCCAGACTTCTCGCGCAGCTCTTTTACCAACTTTGCATCAATCTTTTCGCTCACGGTTTTTCTCTCTTTTCCTGGGATTCTGAATCTTTTTGTCACACCTGCAAGGATTAAAGTCCAAAGCAATGTGAATTAATCTGATCGCGACACAAACTCTAGTTCATCGTCTTCGCCTAGGCTGCGCGAGAACACTAAGCCATGAACTTCAGGTTCTCGAATCATCACACCACCACCAAATTCCTTGACATACCAACTCGTATCGGGGGCATTGACTGATGGGTCCGCGACAAACTCGATTTCGCCCGAAAACCGCTCAGCGTAGAGGATTTTGTCGCCCTTTCTGATCTCTTCGCCGGATTGGTAGTAAAGAGGCATCTCAGTACTACCCTGCATAACGACCTGTGGTGAAAATCGAAAATCCCGAAATGCATCCCGCAGGGGCTAAAGCCCGACGTCTATTATCAGTCATTTGCGGCCCGACTAAAGTCGTGCCCTTGTTACAAAACAAGACTTTTACCATTCGCTGATGAAAAAGCGTGGCGCTCAACCGAGGCGGCCACGCTTCTCTCATCATGCACACTGTAATGCGCCAGAATGATTAAAGAGCGCCCTCGGCCAGGTCGGCTTCGTCCAGCAGCGCAGCAACTATGGCCGGCGCCTTGCGAATGCCGCCGCCCAGGGCCGACTCCAGGTCCACATCCTCGACAGGCGCGGCTTCGGCTGCTGCTTCCGGCTCCTCTGCCAGGAAGGCCTTGTCGCCCACCAGATTCACGCCCTCGGCCGCCGAGTCGGCGATCTTCGAGGTGAAGAGGCGGATGGCGCGCAGCGCGTCATCGTTGCCCGGAATCACGTAGTCCACCACCGTCGGATCGCAGTTGGTGTCCACCACGGCAACCACGGGAATGCCCAGCTTGCGGGCTTCCTTGACGGCAATCGCTTCGTTGTTCGAGTCCACGATGAAGAGCGCGTCGGGCAGCCGCTTCATCGTCTTGATGCCGGCCAGGTTGGCTTGCAGGTGCTTGCGCTCCCGCTCCAGGCGGATGACTTCTTTCTTGGTCAACAGCTCGTAACGGCCATCGGTGGCCATCTCGTCGATCTCTTGAAGGCGCTTCACCGACTTCTGCACCGTCACCCAGTTGGTCAGCAGGCCGCCCAGCCAGCGCTGGTTGATGTACGGCATCCCCGCGCGGTTGGCCTCCTCGGCCACGGCATCCTGCGCCTGGCGCTTGGTGCCGACGAACAAAATCGTCTTGCCGCTGGCGCACAGCTCGGTGACAAACTTGGACGCATCCTTGAAAAGCTTGAGCGTCTTCTGCAGGTCGATGATGTAAA
>CAYVGW010000104.1:0-15509 GCA_964450895.1 uncultured Occallatibacter sp.
TCGAGACCTGGGGCACCCGCTTCAGATTCCCAGGTCTCAAAATCGAGACCTGGGGTACCCGCTTCAGATTCCCAGGTCTCAAAATCGAGACCTGGGGCACCCGCTTCAGATTCCCAGGTCTCAAAATCGAGACCTGGGGCACCCAGTTCTGAAATGGGTGGAGTGATTACGCTGGACTTGAACGCGGTGAAGCAGAACAGCAAGAGCCGGAAGGCCGGCGTAAGTACGGTGGAGATTGCGCTGGAGAATGTCGAGAAGGCGCAGTTGGTGGCGGAGATTTAGTAGAAGCAGGGACTAAGGGACTAGGGACTAGGGACTAAGGGACCAAGGGACCAAGGGACCAAGGGACTAGGTTCCGTGTTCATGGAAGTGAAACAGCAACCGGCCGGGGCGGGAATCGTCTCAGGCCGCGAGAGTACCGAGAGAGCAAGCAGAGTATGGCCAGCGTTTTGTATCAGACAATCGAGCTTTTGAGCCAGGAAAAGAGCATTGACCCAGCGATCATTGTGAGCGCGGTCGAGGAGGCCATCGCCCTGGCCACGCGCAAGTTTTACAAGACCCAGGAGAATATGCGCGGCGAGCTGGACAAAGAGAGCGGCGCGATCCTGGCCTACATTTACAAGACGGTGGTGGCCGACGACGATCCTCTCGAAGACCCGCTGAACCAGATCACGCTGACGGCGGCCCGGGAACTGGCGCCGGAGGTGGAGGTGGGCAGCGAAATCCGCACCTACAAGGACACCACGCCGCTGGGGCGCATTGCCGCGCAGTTGGCCAAGCAGGTGATCTTCCAGAAGGTGCGCGAGGCGGAGCGGGACACGGTCTTCCAGGAGTACGCGCACCGCGAGAAGGAAGTGCTGACGGCCACGGTGAAGCGTATCGAGGGCCAGGACATTATTTATGACCTGGGCAAGGCGGAGGCGCGCTGCCCCAAGCGGGAGCAGTCGCGGCTGGAGCAGTTCTCGATTGGCGAGCGGGTGCGGGTGGTTCTGCTCAAGGTGGACCGGGCTGCCAAGGGGCCGCAGGTGGTGGTGAGCAGGGCCGCGCCGGAGTTGGTGCAGAATTTGTTTCAGTCGGAAGTGCCGGAGATCTACGACAACACGGTGGTGATCAAGGCGATTGCCCGCGAGGCGGGCGAGCGGACGAAGATTGCGGTGCAGAGCCGCGACAAGGACGTGGACCCGGTGGGCGCCTGCGTGGGCATGAAGGGGATGCGGGTGCAGTCGATTATCCGCGAGCTGCGTGGGGAAAAGATCGACATTATCGAGTATTCCGAGGAGATTACCACCTTTGCGGAGAAGGCGTTGCAGCCGGCCAAGGTGAGCCGCGTTTCGATTGCGGATCTGGGCGAAAAGCAGCTTGAAGTGATTGTGGACGACACGCAGTTGTCGCTGGCGATCGGCAAGAAGGGTCAGAATGTGCGCCTTGCGGCCAAGCTGCTGGGCTGGAAGATCGACATCAAGAGCGAAGAGGAGAAGCGCCAGGAGGTGGAGCAGCAGATGCAGGCTCTGACCGGCGGACCTTCGACGCCGATCGAGGCGGTCACCGAGCTGGGCGACGGCATCATTCAGAAGCTGGTGGCTGCCGGCATTACGACCGTCGAGTCGTTGGCCGATATGACGCCGGAGCAGCTTGAGGAGATTCCCGGCATCGGCGAAAAGACGCTGGAGAAGATCAGCGTGGCGGTGCGGCATTACTTCGGGCAGTTTGAAGAGGGCGAGGGCGCCGAAACCAAGGTCACGGAAGAAGAGCGGGAAGCGGCAGCGGCCACCGACGAAGCGGAAGCGGAGAACGCCGCCGCCGTCCTTACCGAAGCGCGGAATACCAGCGTTGTGGAAGAGGCTGAGGGCGAAAGCTCGCAGGGAGAATCGGCTGAGGCGCATGAGGAAGAAGCGCACGAGGCGCAGCAGTCGCTGCTCGGCAAGATGGAAAGCGCAAACCAGGACGAAGAAGCAGAAAACGAGGATGGCGCATAACATGCGCCGCTCGTTTACAGCTCAATCAGGCAATCACAGTACGTTGAAACCCAGCCAATGCCAAGAGGTAGCCATGAGCGACTAAGGGCTTTGGGAAGCACAATTTGAAAAGAGGCGGATGAGTAAGGTTCGTATCAACGATCTCGCGCGCGAGATGGAAGTGAAAAGCCGGCAGATTCTGGATGTATTGACGGAGCTGGGCATGGGCGCCGGCAAAACGCACTCCAGTTCTCTGGAGGAGTATGAGGCCGACAAGGTTCGCGCGCATATAGAGCGCGGATCGAGGCCCGCGAGTCAAACCAGCTCGCAAGCCTCGCGCGCCCCGCAGGGCATTGCCCCCAAGATTGATCTCTCGCATATTTCCAAGCCCGGTGATGTGCTAAAGGCTATCCTGGCCAAGAAGCAGGAGCAGGAAGCTGAAGCGCGGCAGAGTCATTTGCCGCAGCGTCCCGTGGTTGCGCCGCCTCCGCCCGCACCGGCGCCTCCGCCCAAGGTTTTTGTGGCTCAGCCGCCGCCCGCGCCCGCCCGCCCAGAGCCGCGCAGGATCGTTCCTCTGCCCCGCTCCGCGCCGCCGATCATCGCTCCTCCGCCGGCTGCTCCGGCGATTGCCTCGCGTCCGCCGGTGGGCGCCGTGGTTGCCAAGGCTCCAGCGAGCGCTCAGGCCGCGCCGCGGCCGGCCGTGGCGGTTGCGCCGCCACCGGTAGCCGCGGTGGTCAAGCCTCCCGCCGCTCCGGTTGTGCGCGAGGCTCAGCCGCCCGTTGCCGAGCCGGTTGCCGTCGCCAAGCCGGTTGCCGCGCCGAGCATTGCCGCGCCGGAAGCCGTTGCGCCCGTGGTTGCGCCCGCTCCGGTTGAAGCTCCCGTTGCAGTCCTTGCCGCCGTGCAGGCTCCAGAGCCGGTCGAGGTTGCGCCCGCACCCGCTGTGGAGGCGGTTGCCGCGCCGCCGGAAGCTGCTCCCGCCGCTGCTGTAGCCAAGCCCGAAGCCGAGGCCGCTGCCCCCGCCGCGCAGCCCGCGCACCGCACCAAGGGCCACACCCACACCCCATCGCCCACGCCGGCGTTGCCCGCACGGCGCATGATTGTGCCGCAGACCGGTCCACGTCCGGTTTACAAGGCGCCCGTGGTGGTTCCCACTGTTCCCGCGCCCAACACCGGCATCGCGGCCGGAGGCATTCAGCGCGGCCGGCCGATCTTTGACCGCAACCGCCCTGCCGGCGGTCCCGGCTCGTATCCGCAGCGTACCCCTGGAGGCTATTCTGGAGCGCCCGGCCAATATCCCGGCGGTCCGCGGCCCAAACATCCCACCCGCACCACCCCCGGCGGTTACGCCCCGGCAGGCGGCGGCTACGGCGGCGCAGCCGGTTCCGGCGCTCCGGGCGCACGTCCGGGCTTTGGCGCACGTCCGGGCTTTGGCCCACCCCGCCCCGGCGGCCCGCCGCGTCCGGGCGGCCCGCCACCTGCCGGCGAAGCGCCCCGTCCGCAGCGTGCTCCCTCGAGAGGCCGCGGCGGTCGTCAGACGCAGTATCCCAAGACGAAGGAAGGCCCGATGAAGGGTTTTGTGCCGCCGCCACGTTATGGCGGGGTGCAATATGGCGGCGCGCCGCTGCCCATCACCCGCGAGATTACCGTCACCGAGGGCATCAGCGTCAAGGATCTGGCTGAGAAGCTGGAGGTCCGCGCCAAGGATCTGATCGCCACGCTGCTGATGAGCGGCATCTTCGTCACCGTCAACCAGTCGCTGGATGCCGAGATGGTCAAGGATGTCGCCGCCAAGTTCGGCGCCGCGGCCACGGTCATCAGCTACGAGGAGGAGATCGCCAACCAGGCCATTGAAGAGGTTCTGGAAGCGGAGAATACCGGCGAGCTGGAAGTGCCGCGTTCGCCAGTGGTTACGGTCATGGGCCACGTCGATCACGGCAAGACCTCGCTGCTGGACGCCATCCGCGAGACGGACGTGGCGGCGGGCGAGGCCGGCGGCATTACGCAGCACATCGGCGCTTACAAGGTGAAGTTTGCCAAGGAAGGCTCACCGGCCTCCGGGCGCGAGATTGTCTTCCTCGATACGCCCGGCCACGAGGCCTTTACCCGCATGAGAGCGCGCGGCGCCAAGGTCACCGACATCGTGGTGATTGTGGTGGCCGCGGACGACGGCGTGATGCCGCAGACGCTGGAGGCGGTTGACCACGCCAAGGCGGCCGGGGTGCCGATCATTGTGGCTGTCAACAAGATTGACAAGCCCGACGCCAACCCGGAGCGCGTCCAAAAGCAGCTTGCGGATCGCGGGCTGGTCCCCGACGAGTGGGGCGGTGATACGTATTACGTCAACGTCTCGGCCAAGAAGCGCATCAACCTCGACGGTCTTCTGGAAATGATCTGCCTGGTCAGTGACATCAAGGCTCCCAAGGCGACTCCTGGCCGGAAGGCTGTCGGTTCGGTTCTGGAAGCCAAGCTGGACCGCGGGCGCGGCGCGGTGGCCACCGTCCTGGTTCAGGATGGAACCCTCCGCATCAACGACTCCTACATTGTCGGCAACACCTTCGGCAAGGTACGCGCCATGTTTGACGATCGCGGACGCGCGCTGGAGGAGGCCGGCCCCTCGACGCCGGTCGAAGTCCTCGGCCTGGAGGCGATGCCGGACTCCGGCGACACCTTCCTCGTCGTAGCCGACCGCGACAAGGCCAAGGGCATTGCCGCCTATCGCAAGATGAAGGAGCGCGACGCCCAACTGGCCAAGAGCAGCCGCGTTTCGCTGGAAGGCTTGGCCGAGCAGATTCGCACCGCCGGCATCAAGGATCTGCCGCTCATCATCAAGGGCGACGTGACTGGCTCGGTCGAAGTTCTGAGCGATTCGCTGGTTCGCATGTCCACCGAGAAGGTGCGCGTCAAGGTCATCCACTCGGGCGTCGGTTCCATCACGGAAAGCGACGTTCTTCTGGCGACAGCTTCGAACGCCATCATCATCGGCTTCAACGTCCGCCCGGAGCGCAAGGCCGCCGAGCTGGCGCAGCAGGAGAACGTGCAGATTCGCTTGCACTCGATTATCTACGAGTTGCAGGACGAGATGCGCTTGGCCATGCTGGGGCTGCTGGATCCGACTTTCCGGGAGAATTACTCCGGCCGCGCAGAGGTTCTGCAAGTCTTCCGCATTCCCAAGGTGGGCACCATCGCCGGCTGCCGCGTGCAGGACGGCGTCATCCGGCGCGATGCGGAGATCAAGGTCACGCGCGGCGGCGAACAGGTCTTCAAGGGCAAGATCAGCTCGCTCAAGCGCGTCAAGGACGATGCCCGCGAAGTCACCAACGGCATGGAGTGCGGCATCGGCCTGAGCGGCTTCAACGACATCAAGGAAGGCGATTTGATCGAAGCCTTCTCCACCGAGAAGCTGGCCGCCGATTTGGGCGCGCTGACCAGCGCCAAAGCGTAAGTCAACTTAGCTGCAAGAATCGAAGCGGCTCGCTCCTCAATCTTGGGAGCGGGCCGTTTCTTTTCTGCGAATCGCCCTAAAAACGGCAGTTGAAGGTTGGTCAGAACGGGCCAACGTAAATGGATTGCAATGATTGCGGCTTTCGCCGTTTTGGGGGAAGTGCGGAGCGGTTCAAAACCGGAGTTTGAAAGGGAGCCGAACAAGCAATTATTTGCGGAATTTTGCAGGGGCTAAAGCCCAAGGTTCATTATCATGCATTTGCGGCACGACTGAAGTCGTGCCCTGGTTACAAAACATTCCAAGATCGAGTTTTTCCGCAGCCTGTGAAGTCGTGCCGTGGTTACAAAGCGCCAACATTCAGAGGTTCTCAAATCTGACATTGAAGATGGATGAAGGCTTCTCAACTGCCGTTTTTTGGATGATTGAGGCTTTCGCGGTTTGGGTGAAGTGCGGAGCGGGATGGAAATCCACCGGAACACTCTTTGGCCGTTCTCTAAAAAAAATTCGCAAGCGTAACATTCGACAGAGCGTATGTGAAACAAAAACAGCAAGGTAGCTGCCGCCTTTCGACCTCGCTCAGGGCAGGCTTTCGCGGAAATCGAGAGTTAGCGAGTCGGCGGCAGTTCATGGTATTTGCAAGTTGACGAGGCGAGCAGGGCTGCTCCTAGCTGCTGGTTCTAGGGTCACCGGTCGCGGGCCGGAGTTTGGGATGATGATGAGCGGCCTTGTTTGCGCAACTGACTCGATTCGCCCTTAGAGTGAGGTCAGACCAAGGTATGGAGAAGGCCGAAGACTGGTATGAACACTTCGTAAATATCGCAGACAGGCAGAGCGTTGCATATCGCGCAAATAAAATCAAGAAATCTATAAAACATTGATATAAAGCATTATATTCATGATTTATCCAATGCTGTCTCTCTCATTCTTGTCCATCCAAAAATAATTTCTTGACATTAGAGGTCTGACCATTGTATACGTTCGCTCCAGGTGACGAAATCGAGAAAGACGTTTCACATCCGGTGGGGAGAACTTTGGACGGCAGAAAGCCGAGACTGAGAATTCTCAGCAACGGCCTGCGACAGTTCCTCCCTTATTCATCCAATGGAGGCTTCTATGCATTTCACACGCTTCAAAGCAGAAGGGCCGGTCAACCGCAGGTTAACCGTCTTCCTCTGTCTAGTAGTTTTTCTGTTTGCCGCCAAGGCAAATTCGCAGACGGCAGGCACCGCGAGTATTCAAGGCGTAGTGGCGGACACGACCGGCGCTTTGATTCCGAATGCAACGGTCACGATCACCAATACGGCAACCCAAGTGCATCATGCGACAGTCACCAGCAGTAGCGGACTGTTCAGCTTTCCGAATATCGCCATTGGCACCTATACCCTGGAGGTCGCGGCGGGTGGCTTTGAGCGGTATCGCGAGTCGAATATCGTTCTGGATGTCGGCAGCAGCATTGCCGTGAATCCAGTTTTGAAGATAGGAGGAGCGAGCCAGACGGTTGAGGTGACGGCAACGGCACTGGCCTTGCAGACCGAGGACAGTTCGCTCAAGCAGACGATCGATGAGGCCACCGTCACCGAGATGCCGCTCAACGGCCGATTGATGACCCAACTGATCACGCTCTCCGGCGGCGCGGTGAACGCCAATGAGAACAACGATGAATCGGGAAGCAAGACCTTTTACAACTCCGCGGTGATCTCCATCGGCGGCGGGCAGGGCAACGCTACTGACTACCGTCTGGACGGCGCGGATCACAACGACTATATGACGAACGTCAATCTGCCCTTTCCCTTCCCAGACGCAGTGGCGGAGTTCAGCGTGGAAACGGCGGCACTGGGCGCGCAGAGCGGTTTGCACCCCGGCGGGCTGGTGAACGTGGTCACCCGCTCGGGAACCAACCAGTATCACGGGGATATTTTCGAGTTTATCCGCAACAACTTCATCGACGCCACCAACTTCTTTTCCGCCAGCAAGGACCAGTTGCATATGGACCAGTTTGGCGGCACGATAGGCGGAAAAATCATAACCAACAAGCTGTTTGGCTTTGTGGGCTATCAGCGTTACATCTCCAAGCAGATTCAGTCCAATAGCTCGGCGTATGTGCCCACGGTGGACAATCTGGCCGGCAATTTTTCGTTGACAGACCCAGTGGCAACTCGCCAACTTGTGGACCCGGTTACCGGCATTCAGTTGGTTGACAATAACTACACCGGCACAACGGGGGTAACCTGGAGTCCGAACGCGCAGGCGCTGGCTTTGGTAGCCTACCTTCCCAGCGCGACAAAATGCTCGTCTGCCAATTACTGCGTCTCCGCCAACACGGGGGCCGGCGGAAATGGCCTTGTGAAGTATGCGATTCCGCAGCAGATCACCGAAAATCTGTTTGTCACCCGCGTGGACGAGACCCTCACTGCAAAACATAGCATCTATGGGCGTTATCTGCTCGATGGAGTGAATAACGCGGCCTTCTTTTCGCCCACCAACGCGCTGGTGACCACCACGGCGGGCAATCTGGAGCGCGTCCAGGGATTGACGCTGGCCGAGACCTGGGTGGTATCCGACCGGCTGGTGAACACGTTTCATGCCACAGGCACGCGGCGGCGCAATAACCGCGGACCGGCGGCGGAGGGCTTGAACTCCAGTACGCTGGGCGTAACCCTGAACGACTTGTCGAATGAAGGGATGCAACTGTCGGTGGGCGGCGGCACCGGGAGCTGGAGCATCTATTGCGGGACTTGCTCCGCGGCTCACTTCAATGTGAACACCATCTCACTCACCGACGATATTAACTGGACGCATGGGAAGCATCTGGTGGCGTTGGGCGGAGAGTGGGTTCAGACGCAACTCAACGTCAACAACGTCTACGAAGGCAACGGCAACTTTGGATTCTCTGGCATCTTTGCGGAAAAAGGCCCAGCACAGAGCGGCAAAATCGGCACTGGGCTGGAAGGGAATCTGGATTTCCTGACTGGCTCGATGGCCACCTTCGGCCAGAGCAAAGCCCAACAGAACGCGCTGCGGGAACCGATTCCCAGCCTCTATATTCAGGACACCTATCATGCCAGCAACAGGATCGTGTTGAATGCCGGCGTGCGCTGGGATCCTGAGTTCGTGGCGACGGATGTTTTCAACCGCGGCTCGGTCTTCAATATGGCTGATTTTATGGGCAACACGGGCAGTTCGGTCTATAGCAACGCGCCGTATGGCTCGCTTTTTTATGGGGACAAGGGAGTTCCGCGGGCCTTTACGCAAAACTCGCCCTGGCAATTTTCTCCACGCATCGGCGCGACCTATGATCCGACGGGAAGGGGCAAGACGGTTGTCCGCGCCGGCGCGGCGATGGTCTATGACGCGCCCAACCTCTTCACCGGCCAGCGCGTGCAGCAGAATCCACCGTTTGCCGAGACCATCAACAACACAGCCTCTGGCGGCGTCCCGCTGAGCTTCAGCGCTCCGTGGAGCAATGGTTCAGCGGGATCCGCGACACAGCCGTTCCCGCAGCCCATAGTTCCCTCCTCGACGGCGGCCTTCTACAAGGGCACGCAATACATTGTGCTGCCGACAAAATTCCACGCTCCCTACTCGCTGCAATATACCGCCAGCGTGCAACGGCAGTTTGGAAGCGGCTGGCAAGCCCAGATTGTCTACATGGGAAGCCACACGGTACACGGTCCCTATGGCCTCCCGATGAGTCCGTCCGTCTATGTAGCGGGAATCGACCCGGTGGTGGGAGGCGCGGACACAACCGGCAATGCCTCTTCGCGCTATTTTCTGACGGAGCAAAACGGCAGCGCCCTGGGCGGCAAGATGTATGCGGGCGGGGGAACCGGATCGATGTACATCATGTCCGGCGCCAATGCCAGTTACAACGGCATGGTGGCCAGCATCGAACATCGCATGTCCTCAACCTTTGTCTTCATGGCGAACTATACCTGGTCGCATTGCATAGACATCTCGGACAACGCGGCCGATGTCAGCACCATTACGATACAGAATCCGGCCAATATCGGAGGCGACAAGGGAAGTTGCGGATTCGATTTCCGGCACATCTTCAACACCTCTCTGGTGGCCTCCAGCCACTTCTCCTTTACCGGTTGGAAAGGCCAACTGATCAACCACTGGGAGATCTCCCCGCTGGTTCATGCCACGGACGGGAATCCCTTCACGGTAACATCGGGCAAGGACTATTCCCTTACGGCGGTTGGCAACGACCGTCCGAATCTGACCGGATCGGCGGTGTATACGCACAACAAGATAACCCAGCCAACGGGCGGGGTATACACGTCCTACATCAATGCGTCCGCCTTCACGCCGAATGCTACCGGAACGTTTGGATCTTCGGGGAGATTTGCCTATCGCGGCCCCAAGTTCCTGCAAGCGGATTGTGCGGTGAACCGCTCCTTCGCCGTGTACAAGACCATGACGATGAACCTTCGGCTGGACGCTTTCAACGTGTTGAATCATCCGAACTTTGCCGCTCCGGGCGCTTCGACGGGCAGCAGCGGATATCTTGGAACAAGCTCTGCGTTGACCTCCGGGACCTTTGGAACCGTGGGAGCGACCATGCTCAATGGCGGCGGCGCCCGCGTTTTCCAGGGCGCCATGAAGTTCACCTTTTAGCGCATTTCCCTGGTTGCCAGAGGCTTTGTTGTCTCTCATCCTTGCCACCAAAACAACGACGTGGCAAGGATGGTGCTCCCAGGCGTTACAGGAACAACAGAAATGCCCTAGCTTCAAAAACCGAAACGGCCCGCTTCTCATTCCAAGAAGCGGGCCGTTGATTGTTGCGCCGATCAGGTAGATTTGCAGCCGGGAACGGGTTACGCGTGAACCGGTTCGGGAGAAGAGCGGTCAAGCGGCGATGGAGACCAACTTTGCCGGAGCTTCCCGGGCGGGCAGCAGCGTAGGGGGCCGAAGCGCGGAAAAGCAGACGGACTGATGCTCTTCCAGTTCATAGCGGGCACGTTCCATCTCGACATTGATTTCAGCCGCCAGCCGTGTGCTGACGCGATAGCCAGCCGAGGAACGAGCTTCCACGTACTCGCTGAGACGTGCCAGATAAGTTCGTTCAAGATTCATGCACACCAAGCATTTCATCGCTCTTCCCTCCAGTACATTCGTCAACTTTCGGTGGTCAAGGCAATGCTTCACGCTGGAAATCCATACTGTTGCGTTGATTTTGCCGGTTCTTTCGGCGCGCCTGCATAGCGTCCGGCGCTTCCCATCATAGCGATGAACAAGCTGGAGTTGGAGTGTTCCAGCATGAAGTCCTCGGCAAAAGTGGGCTGTTTTGCGTTGATGCCCTCCGGCTCGACGCCGGAGGCGGAGATTCGACCGGCCTGACCTGCCAGCTTGAACGAACGATGGCTCTTATTTCCGCCAGCAGAGAGACGATCCGCTGATTCGCATTCCTTGAGGTGGCCCATAATTTGACTCCTATCCAATGGCTGCTAGAGTTAGTATGCTCGCCTGACGTAAAAATTCAAGGGTAGGAGGCGAGTAGAAAGTAACAGGTTTCCTCTAATCGAAGCAATTCGGGAATGGACTGACAACTTTCCCATACCGTGGCATGAGAACTTTCCAAGGCGGCGACTTTCAGAAGCTTCGATTATTTTTGAGGCCTTGCACCAAGACTGGGAACTGCCTCATGGGGAAGATTGCAGGCACCACGACTTTCAGATCGCCTGCCTGTATTCCGGCTACCTGAACGGGGACTTTAGAATCCCTCTCATCCTCAGTGTTACGCTTAATTCTCTTCTGTGTCAAGCATGCGGCGTGTAAATTTCCTGCAAAGAATTTGTGCTCCGGTTGCGTGCCGAGGCGAGGAGCATCTCTGATTTTCTCCGGCTGCCGATCAGGGGGCGAGGATCTCCGGGCACTTGGCACACGGTTGCGGATTCTGCTCTCCATCCGTGCGCGGCGCAGTCTAAAGAGACAGGATTTGTGGCGTCTTTCGGGAGGGTTCTGCCGGTTGCCACCCCGTCCTGATACACTTTTCTTGGAGTTTCACGAGCGCGATTCATCCGCCGGCAGGTCGGCAGAGCAGTTGGCCGGAGCCTAGATTGGCCCTGCGACTGGCAGTTCGTACCGGGGATGGACGGCTCTTTCGAGTATGTTTTCACATTTCACTGCTTCCTTCAGGCGTCGAGTTGGATTGCTTTTTTACCGAGAAGGCCATCAGGCGGCAACCGGAGCGGGCGGCGAAGGGTGAAGTTTGCGCGGTTCAGCAATTTTTCCGACAGGTTCGGGAGGGACCGTTCCGCGGCGAGAAAAAGCGGAGCGGGGAGGATTCATGCGGCGGTTTCTGACGCTTATCAGCTTGTTGTGCTTGGCCATTCCGGCCGGGGTCTCGATCTCCGGCTGCTCCCGTGATCCGGGTGTAAACTACTGCAATGGCTTGGGATATGGATTGAAGATCGACCAAGTGTCGCAGATCACGTTTACGAATGCGACCACGGGTATGTCCCTAGCCTATGGGCAGACCAGGAGTATTCCCTCGCCCTCTGCCACGACCTGCAAGGGGGCCAGCGCCTCCGTCTCTTCCTATTCTTACGGCACCTCCAACAACCAGTTGGTGGATATTTCGCCGTCGGGCAACCTCTGCGCAGGCACCTGGAACCGGAACTCTGGCGGCGGCATCGCCAATTACACGATCTGCAACCCGCCGGATCCGGCTCCTTCGACCGGCGGCCTGCCTTATGGCATCGCTTACGTCACGGCGAGCGCGCAATCGATCGTCTCGAATCCCTTTCCGGTCTACGTGCATGCCCCGGCCACCTCGGTGAGCCTGGTCACGACGCCTTCGTCTGGCAGCGTGGGGCAGCAGTGCTATTCGCAGGGCACGAAGGCCACCCTGGATGCACAGGTCTGCTACGCCAACAACAGCCAACTCTGCGCGCCGGCAGGTATCACGCAATGCCCCTATGCTTCGGGCGACCCGCGTTGCGCCGATACCAGCCGGTATTTTGCTTGCACGGTGCCTGCCGGAGTGACGATCCCGTCCTGCACTTCGTCGGTTGGAATTCTCAGCTATACCGTGAACAACTCGGCGATCGCCCAGATCGACTCGAATGTACTGACGACGACGATCACGGCCGAGCAACCCGGCACCACGGCCATTACCTCATCGTTATCCACTTCGGGATCGTCGGCCGGCTTTTTCTCCACCTGTCCGCCGAAATCCATCTCTGTGACGCTGGCCAACGGCGCGACCACGGGGACCATCACCCAGGGCGTGACGCAGAATCTGGTGACGAAGGTTCTCGACACCAATGTTGATCCCGTTTACGGCTGCCCCCCCTCAAGCACGAATCCGACGGGCGGGTGCCCCATCACCGGCATGACGCTGACCTACCAGTCCACCGATCCAGCGGACATATCGGTGTCGGGCGGCGGCACCATCTCGACGACCTTCCCGGGCGTTGCATCCGTCTATGCCGTATGCGAGCCTTCCGGCTGCAATCCCGCGCCCATCTATGATATTGGCCTGTTCGGCACCGGCCTGCCCATTACCTCGAACCCGGTGACGGTCACCGTTCCCGGCGCGCCCACCGACTACCTCTGGTTTGGCGCGCCGGGCCAGTCGCAGTACATCTTTCCCCTCGATTTGCTGACCGGCACGGTGGGCGCGTCGGCGCGTCTGCCCTATGTGCCGAATTCGATGGTGATGGACCCGTTGGGCAATAGCATTTACCTCGGTTCTCCGCATGAGTTGATGATCTTCAGCACGAGTTCCGACTCGGTTACCGCGCAGAATTCCAATGTTCCCGGAGTGGTGCTGGCCGTTTCCCCCGATGCCTCGACCATTATTGTCAATGACCAGGAACGCCAGATCTTCTATCTGGTCTCCTCTTCTGGAGGCTCTTCCACGACTTTTGGCGGCATGGGCAACGCGGCTTCCTGGACGCCGGACTCGCAGACGCTTTACATCACCGACAACGCGTCTCTGAATAATGCGAGCCAGGGCATCAGCGGCCACACCGACACGCTTTACGTCTACAACCGGAACACCGGCTGGGCTATCTACGCACTGACGCAGGATACATTGACCAATCCTCTGCCGCCGGGAGTGCTGCCAACTACCGCTAACCCGACGATCCAGAGCATCTTGCCGCCTGGTGTTACGCTGCCGCCCAATGTGGCGATCTCCAGCACCGTGCAGAATCCGGCTATCACTATTCCCTCGGTCGGCGCCTATCTCAGGGGCGATTCCACCCAGGCCAACTCCTGGTGCCCCACGGGAACCGTCGGCGACTATAACAGCATGGCTTTCTATCCGGCCAGCGGCGATTTCTTCAACGTGCAGACTGATGTGCTGACGGCCACCACGGACGGAAAGCATATCCTGGGCGCCGCCGTCACCGGTGGGGGAACGACGCTGACCGACATAGCGGTCGATATTGTGCCCGCGGAGTGCTCGCTGTCCGCGGCGCTCTCCACCAACGGCGCGCTGGTTACCAAAACGCCGCTGGCACTGAACGTGAGCGCCACGGCCGTCAACCGGATCATTGCATCGCCAGCCTCGAATCTGGCCTTTGTCACCTACACGGCGCTGGCCTCCAACAGCAATGCGCAACTGCCGTACTATCAGCCGAACACCGCTGATCCCACGCAACTGGGAACGGTGGGCTACGTCCCGCTGGTCACGCAGACGGGCGGCACGCCGCCCAGCGCGCCGCTGGCCGGCATTTTTACCCCATCCGGGATCTTTACCCCAGCCAGCACGGTTTCTTCCGACGACATGTTCTTCTTTGTCTCGACGGCGGGCGACAATATGATACACAAGATTGACGTTCCGACGCTGACCGATACGCAGCAGATCAGCCCCAACCTGCCGGCCTGCACGCCGGTTTCTAGCGGGGGCAATGATCTCGGCTGCACGTATACCGGCACAAACCCCGCCACCTCCTATGTTCCGGCCACGGCCATCGCCATCAAGCCGCGCACGACCACGTAACGGCAAAGATCCCGCATCTAAAAAGGACCGGCCAAGCGCCGGTCCTTTTTACGTGGCCGATGGAGCGGTGTATCGCTCTTTAGGAAATGGGTGGGAAAGCGGGAACTCCAATCTGCCCAAACTGGTTCTCCGACTCATTCTCCCAACCCGCGCACGATAGAATGGAAAGATGATCAAGGGGATTTCCTTTCTTCGTCCCACGGGCAGCGCGGCCGCTTACGAGCGGCTGGCGAGCTTCTTTTCCGCGCTGGGATTCGCCTCCGGCAAAGGCTGGACGGAAGACAACAGCCGCGGCGCGGCCTTCCTGGCGCCGCTGGGCAATCTGGAATTTGTGAATGGCCAGTTTCCCTCGACCGCCGACGTGCTGGTCGAGGTGACCGCCTTGGACGCGGTGCATCAGGCCGCCGCGAGCTGGCTGCGGACCGAGGGCGGCGAGGTGGCCGTGGCGCGTCTCTCCACCATCGCCGCAACGCATTGGAAGTCGCGCCTCTTCACCGTGGAGCCGGAGCCGGGCTTTTCATTTTCCTTTTGGGCATGGACCGATCCGGTCCAGGGCAAGCCGGTGGCTGTCGAGGGCGATCTTTCCGCCGCCGGAATGCGCTTTGGCATCGTCGTCGCCCGCTGGAATGCGGTGATTACCGAGAGGCTGCTGGAGGGCGCGCTGGATGCGCTGCTGCGCTCGGGCGCAAAACGCGCAGAGATTGAAGTGGTGCGGGTTCCCGGCGCCTGGGAGATTCCCTCGGCCGCCCGCGCGCTGGCCGAGACGGGCAAGGTGGACGCCATTGTGACGCTGGGCTGCCTGCTGCGCGGCGAGACGGCGCACTACGAGGCCATCTACAACGAAGTGGCGCGGGGCATCGGCCAATCGCAGCAAGAGACCGGCATTCCGCACAGCTTTGGCGTGCTCACCTGCGAGACGCTGGAGCAGGCGTTGAACCGCGCCGGCATCAAGGCCGGCAACAAGGGCTTTGAAGCCGCGCTGGCGGCCATCGAGATGGTCAGCGTCCAGCGCAAAATCAAGATGGGCGGCGCAGCTTGACGGCCGGGCAGAGTCACGGGAGTGGACACGGTTCGGGGCGCCGCAAATCGCGCGAGCTGGCGATGCAGATGCTTTATCAGGCGGACATCGGCAAGCAGACGCCGGAGCAGGTGCGCG
>CAYVGW010000105.1:0-15399 GCA_964450895.1 uncultured Occallatibacter sp.
TTACAAAGCGCCTTGTTGCAAAGCGCCTGGTTGCAAAGCGCCTGGTTGCAAAGCGCCTCGTTACAAAGCGTCTGGTTGCAAAGCGCCAAGATTCAGAGGTTCTCAAATCTGACATTGAAGATGGAGGAAGGCTTCTCAACTGCTGTTTTCAGGTTGAGGGGAGAGTATGTTGAACATAAACAGCGAGTTAGCTTCCGCTTCGCGGAAATCGCGAGTTAGCGAGTTGGCGGGGTTCGTGGCAGCCCACCCTAGCCGCAAAAACAAGAACGCGGCGAGGGTGGGGCACCCGCTTCGACCACGACATCTGGCATTTGCGGCACGACTGAAGTCGTGCCCTGATTACAAAGCGCCTGGTTACAAAGCGCCTGGTTGCAAAGCGCTTAGTTACAAAGCGCCTGGTTATCAAGCACCTTGTTGCAAAGCGCCAAGATTCAGAGGTTCTCAAATCTGACATTGAAGAGGGAGGAAGGCTTCTCAACTGCGTTTTTATTGATCCGGCACGAATGCAATGCGAGATTACCGCCGCAAAGCAACCGCAGGTCCTTCGACTCCGCTGCGCTCCGCTCAGCATGACAGTATGTTGTAATCGACTCGTTTTATTGGTGCTGGAGAAAGCTCCGGCATCCTGTCCCCCTTGCACTCGCCCCCCCTCAGGGTTCATGCTGAAGCTGCGATGAAAGCTATCCAAATTCACCAGACAGGCGGGCCGGAGGTTCTTCAACTGGCCGAGTTGCCCATCCCCCAGCCGGGGCCGGGGCAGGTGTTGATTCGCGTGGAAGCTGTCGGAGTCAACTTCATCGAAATCTACTTCCGCAAGGGCACCTACAAAGCCGCTCTGCCGCTCGTACCGGGCAGCGAGGCGGCGGGCACGGTCGAGGAGCTGGGCCCGGGCGTCACCGGCTTTGCGGCGGGCGACGCAGTGGCCTCGGTGAGCGTGCTGGGCAGCTACGCCGAGTACGCGCTCGTCCCAGCCTCGGCGTTGGTCAAGGTTCCCGGCGGCCTCTCCATGCAACAGGCCGCGGCGGCGATGCTGCAAGGCATGACCGCGCACTATCTTTCGCATTCCACCTATCCGCTGAAGGCCGGCGAGACGGCGCTGATTCACGCCGGAGCCGGCGGCGTGGGCCTGCTGCTGACGCAGATGGCCGTGCGGCTGGGCACGCGCGTGATCTCCACCGTCTCCACGCCGGAGAAGGCCGAACTCTCTCGCGAGGCCGGCGCATCCGAGGTGATTCTCTACACCCAGCAGGAGTTCGAGCCGGCGGTCAAGCGGCTGACCGGCGGCAAGGGCGTGGATGTGGTCTACGACTCGGTGGGCAAGACCACCTTCCAGGGCAGCCTGAACTGCCTGCGCCCGCGCGGGATGCTTGTGCTCTTCGGCGGGGCCAGCGGCCCGGTCCCGCCCTTCGATCTGATTCAGCTCAGCAGCAAGGGTTCGCTCTTCATCACCCGCCCCACGCTCTGGCATTATGTTGCCACGCGGGCAGAACTGGAGCAGCGCGCGGGCGATGTGCTGGGCTGGGCCGCACAAGGCAAGCTCAAACTGCGCTCTGAGCATCTTTACTCGCTCTCCGACGCCGCGCAGGCGCAGATCGACCTGGAAGCGCGCCGAACGGCAGGCAAAATCCTCCTCGAGCCGTAAGAACAGTTGTCAGTTATCAGTTATCAGTGGTCAGTGGTCAATTCGCGCCGTAGGCGCTGGGTGGGCGCGCCATCATCCATCCGGAGTCCCGTTGGGACGGCGCTCACTCTCCGCGCCCCGCAAATGTTTTGCAAGATCAGAGGAAATGCATTGCCGGCAAATTCACATCCAGAAATTCTTTCCGCGCGCGGCCACGAGCCTGCTGCTCCGCCAGAGAAGACTCCCGGGCCCCGCTGGTTTGCCGTCTATACCTCTCCGCGCCATGAGAAGCGCGTCAGTGAGTATCTGCTCCAAAGAGAAATCGAACACTATCTCCCCCTCTACCAGGTGCGGCGCAAGTGGCGCAACGGCGCGACGGAGACGCTCGACCTGCCGCTCTTTCCCGGGTACCTCTTTGTCCGCATCGACCGCAGCGAGCGGGTGGGCGTGCTGGAGGCGCCGGGGGTTCTTTGGTTTGTGGGCGGCACGGGCGGCAAGCCGGCTTCCCTGCCTGAGACCGAAATCAACGCGCTGCGCTCTGGCCTTTCCCTGCGCCACGCCGAGCCGCACCCCTTGCTGACCGTCGGGCAGCGGGCACGGATCCTCTCCGGTCCCTTGGCCGGGATGGAAGGCGTGGTGGTGCGCCAGAAAAACAGCCTGCGCGTCGTCCTCACCATGGACATGATTCTGCAAAGCGTCTCCGTCGAGGTGGATGGAACGGAGCTGGAGTGCCTGGATTCCCCCAACCTCAGCCTGGAGCATTCCCGCTCACTGGAGCCTCTGGCGCAGACGCGTACCCCATTCGTCACTCCCATGCAGCACAAAAACCTCACCCCGGCGCTACCCGCCCGGCTGTAGACTGGTCACTGATAACTGACATCCGAGAACTGAAAATTCTATGCTTCGACTCCCGCACTTCCTGATCGCCGCTCTGCTCCTTGGCGCGACGGTAGTGTCTGCGCAGTCACTGCGCAACTCCCACCGCCGCGCCAAGCCGGAGCCGCTTCAGGAGACCGGCTTTCTCAATCGCACTCTCACGCTGCATGGCGTCGCCTACCGCTTTCAGGTCTATCTGCCGGAGGCCTATCGCCGCGACGACCGAAAGCCCTGGCCGGTGATTCTCTTCCTGCATGGGCGCGGCGAGCGCGGCTCGGAGGGGATGTGGCAGACGCAGATCGGCCTGCCCCAGGCGGTGCGCGACCACCCCGAGCGCTGGCCCTTCGTGATCGTGATGCCGCAGTGCCCCCTGCCCAGCTTCTGGACCGATCCGGAGATGCTCTCGATGGCCCTGGCCGCGCTGGACCAGGAGACCACGGAGTTCCGGCTCGACCCCGAGCGCACCTACCTGACCGGCCTTTCCTTGGGCGGCTACGGCGCGTGGGAGTTGGCGCGGCTGCATCCCCGGCGCTGGGCGGCGGTGGCTATCGCGGCCGGCGGCGTCTTCTGGAGCTACGCGCCGGAGCGCTGGCAGGAGGCCGCCACGCTGCCCGCCGAGTACGCCCGCTCCCTGGGCCGCACTCCAGTCTGGCTCTTCCACGGCAGCGACGACAATGTGGTCATTCCCCGCCAGGCCGAGCTGATGTTCGACGCCTTCAAGGCCGCGGGCGGCCACGTGCGTCTGTGGGTCTTCCAGGGCCTCAAGCACGACTGCTGGACCCGCGCCTTCAACGAGCCGGAGCTGCCGCGCTGGCTGCTGGCGCATCGCCTTGAACCCCACGCCGAACAGACGGTCTTCGCCGAGCGGCTGCTCATCCCCCTCCATCCGCCGGCCATCAAAATGACTCCGGCGCAACTGGACGCGCTCTGCGGCGAATACCATGACGCCCTCGGCCACACCGCGGCCATCTTCTTCCGCCAAGGTGATCAGCTCTACGAAAAGAATCCCCAGGGAGAGATCGCCGAACTGGCCGCCGAGTCGCCCGCCATCTTCTTTTATCCCAACGGTTCCAGCCTCACCCGGCTCACCTTCGAGCGCGACGCCGCGGGCCGCCTCAGCGCCGTCTTCCGCGACGACCGCCACGAAGAGCGCTGGGAGAAGCGCATCCTCGCCTCCAGCCGTCCTTGATAAAATCTTTGCATGGCACTCTCAGCGCAGGATCGCGCGCGGCGCATCAAAGTGATTCTCTTCGACGTGGATGGCGTTCTGACCAACGGCAGCATCTGGATCATTCCGGTTCCGGTGGCGGGGCCGGACGGGAGCGTGACGACAAAAATGGTCGAGGCCAAGGGCTACAGCGCCCACGACGGCGCGGGCGTCACGCTGGCGCGGCTGGGCGGGATGAAGGTGGGCATCATCACCAAGCGCATCTCCGAGACAGTGGCTCTGCGCGCCCGCGACCTCAAGCTGGAATTCGTCTACCAGGGCGAGGCCTTCAAGATGCGGCCAGTGCGCGAGATCATGGAGCGCGAGGGCGTGACGCTGGAGGAGATCGCTTACATTGGTGACGATGTAATCGACCTGCCGGTGATGCGCGCCTGCGGTCTGGCCGTCGCCGTCCAGAATGCCCGCAAGCAGGTGAAGGCCGAGGCGCATTATGTGACGCCGAACCGGGGCGGCGAGGGCGCGGGACGCGACGCCATCGAGTTTATTCTGGAGGCCAAGGGGCTGCTCGCGCAGTGCATTGCGGCCTCGATTGACGCCGACAATCCGCTGCCGCCGTCGATGGATATTGGTAAGGGTGGGGACTTGCAGTCCGGGCAAAATTGATCCAGCGCGGATTGAGTTTGAGGCTTCCTGCTCATTTCGCAAAAGACGCGAAATGGATGGGGCACCCGCAGTAAAACCGCAGGTTCTTCGACTACGCTACGCTCCGCTCAGGATGACAGGCGAGGGTGGGGCACATAGGCAATGATATGGAAATGAAGGTAAAACGCGCGGTCGTGTTATTGAGCGGCGGGCTGGACTCGGCCACGGTGCTCTCGATTGCCCGCAGCCAGGGTTACGAGTTGTACGCGCTCTCGTTTTCTTACGGACAGCGGCACATTGTCGAACTGGAGGCGGCGCGGCGCGTGGCGGCTTCAGTGGGCGTGGCCGATCACCGCATCGCCA
This sequence comes from uncultured Occallatibacter sp., assembly GCA_964450895.1. Classification (GTDB taxonomy): domain Bacteria; phylum Acidobacteriota; class Terriglobia; order Terriglobales; family Acidobacteriaceae; genus Telmatobacter. The sequence continues at coordinate 4,671 of CAYVGW010000105.1, forward strand.
AGATCGATCTGCGGGTCTTCGGCGGCTCGGCGCTGACCGGCGATTTCGCGGTCCCCAAAGGCCGCACCGCCGGCGAGATGAGCCACGACATCCCCATCACCTACGTCCCCGCGCGCAACACCATCTTTCTCTCTTTTGCGCTGGCCTGGGCCGAGGTGCTCGGCTGCAGCGACATCTTCATCGGCGTCAACGCGCTGGATTACTCCGGCTACCCGGATTGCCGCCCGGAGTTCATTGAAGCCTTCGAGCGCATGGCGAATCTGGCCACCAAGGCCGGTGTCGAAGGGAAGCAGGCGCTCACCATTCACACGCCGCTGATCGCTCTCACCAAGGCGCAGATTATCGCCCAGGGAGTCGAGCTGGGCGTCGATTACAGCCTGACCAGCAGTTGCTACGATCCCGGCGCGGCTGGCGAGCCATGCGGAGAATGCGACTCCTGCCTGCTGCGCCGCAAGGGCTTCCGCGAGAATGGAATCGACGATCCGCTCAAGTATTCTGGCCGGATCTGATCGTGAAGGAGAGACGGTTTGGGTTTGTGGACTCCCAGGTCCCAAAAGCGGGACCTGGGGCACCCAGATCTTTGGGCATGATTGGATTGGGCCGGTTCATGGTTTCCCATTCTTCTGTAAAAATCGCGAAAGGATGGGACGCCCGGAAATGGCAACAGCCTCTCAATAGCGCGACGGAAAGATTCCTTCCACGCAGATGGAGTACTCCAGATATTGCGGCGCAAAGGCGCGCAGATCGGGAAGTGCGAAGTTGTTTATGCCGTCACCGCCAAAGATGGTGCCCATGACGGCAAAGGTGGCTTGGTACTGGCTAATCGAAAGCAGGCGCCCATCGGCTGGCAGTGCGCCCTTGCCATAACCATTGACGGACAGTACGACATCGCCAATTTGGCAGAGGTTGGTGTCATATTGGAAGGGTGAGCCGGTGAAAAATCCAACTCCGCCGTTGGTGCTCAGTTGATTCGAAAGAGTGGTGAGATTGGCTGGGATCGTCGCAGCTTTGCCAGCGGGGCCTTGTGCGCCAGTTGGGCCAGTTGGGCCTGCGGGGCCGGTCGCACCGGTTGCGCCGGTTGCGCCGGTTGCGCCAGCAGGGCCTACAGGTCCAGCTGAGCCAGTAGCGCCCGTAGCGCCCGTAGCGCCGATCGGTCCTGCTGGTCCGGTTGCTCCTGTCGCGCCGGTATCGCCTTTAGGTCCAGCGGGGCCGGCAGGTCCGGTCGCACCCGTTGCGCCGGTTGCGCCGGTCGAACCAACGGGGCCTTGCGGTCCGGTCGCCCCTTGTGGGCCTTGCGGGCCGGTTGCCCCAGCCGGGCCAACCAACGCCCAGCTCATGCCGGTCTCACCGGCAACGCAGAGCGAGGTAGAAGCAACGATGCGTACTGCGCCGGTCGTCGCGTTGACGCAGGCGGAGACGTTCGATGACACGGGCGCGGCGATTGCCGCCGTTCCCACGAGAAACAGAGACACGAGTACCGCAAGAGACTTGCGAGCAGACATTCAGAACCTCCAGGGAGCGTTTTAGGGGATCTCCCAGCCTTTAGGTTAGATTTACTAGATAATTCCCTTGGATGGCAAGAAGAATCTTGAAGCTCAATCCGGCTCCTCCCGTTCCCATCAATGAATTCATTCTCTATTCACGGCGGCGAGGATGCGCTGGCGCATTCTGGCGGAATGGCTGATTGGCCAGCGGGATCATAATTCTCATCCTTTCGCAAAGAACGCGAAAGGATAGGGCACGGAGCCACGCGCCATTATCGCGCCGGCTGGAAAGGCTCCACGCGCAGCATATCGGAGAGGATGCCGCGCTCTTCCGGGGTGAAGAGGCCCTGGTAACGGGCGGAGTTCAACTCCGTCGGGCGTTGATCTACCGGAATTCCGCGCAGATCGCGGAAGGCGCTTTTCATCTGCGCCTGACGGTCCACCGGCAACTCCGCCCAGCGGCGCGCGGAGAGGTTGATGCGCATCCGCTCCTGGGGCGACAAACGCTCGATGATGGCGGCGCGGGCCAACCGCCGCTGGCGCTGCTCCTCGGTGAGCCCGTTGACCTGATGCAACTGGCTCACCACGCGCTGCTGTTCGATGGGCGGAAGCCGGCGGAAGCTGGGGTCGGTGCGTAACATCCGCTCCTGCTCCTGCGCCGGCAGATCGCGGTGCTGATTGAGCCATGCGCCCAGATGGCCCTGCGGCAACTCAGAGGGCGGAGCATAGCCTCGAAAAGCGGGACGTGGAGCGCCCGAACCCAGATAGGGCGGACCGGGGTACGCGGGACCGGCGCTGGTCGCCGGATAGCCCGCGAGCGGACGAGGCGCGCCGCTGGCCGGCGGACGGTAAGGCTGAGATGGACGGCTCTGCATCTGCGGACGAGAGGGCGGAGCGGGACGAGCAGCGGCGCGAGGCGCGGGAACCGCAGAGCGAGGTGTGGGCGAAGAACGAAGCGGGGGAGTGCTCGAGTGCTGGCCGTGCGCCCAGAGCACGGACGCGCACAGGATCACGGCCGCCGCAGCGAGAGCCGCTCTGCCGATCCGTGCCGTTCTGTGCGCCCTGAGCCTCATTTCAATCGGTTTCCGTCTCCATCGGTTTCTGTCAGTTCCCGTTCTGCCCATTGTCAGAGAGCGCTTCCAACTGATCCAGCAGTTGCGCGTTGCTGTCCATGGTTTGCAGATCATGCACCACCACCGCCGTCTGTTCTGGAGCCGGCGGCTGATCCCAGTTGGTCACGCTCAGATAAGCACCGCCGCCCACCAGCAGCAGGAAGGTCATCGTCATGGCCGCCAACGGCCGCAGATGAGGCGTGCCCGCGCCGGTTACGCGCACCCACAGTTGGCCCCACCACCCCGCCGGCTCCGCCGCGCGCACTTCCCGCAGCCGCGCCTCCAGCCGGGTAAGAAAGTACGGGTCAGGCTCCGGCGCCTCCCACTGATCCAGCACCGCCATCGTCGCGCGCAACTCGTCCAGTTCGCGGCTACAGCGCGCGCAACCTTTCAGATGATCGAAAACCTCAGGCTGCGCGGCCTCTGGATCAAGCAGCAGCGTGGCCAGCTTTTCGTCCATTCCAGCGCAAATGTTTTTCATCACAACCACCCCGTAATGTGCCGGTGTCGCCCGGCTCTTTCCTGCTCAAACAAATTCCTTCAAACTCTCACGCAGCGATTGATAGGCCCGGAAGAGCAGCGATTTCACCGCCGACTCGCTCAACTTGAGCACCTCGCCTATCTCGCGATAATCCATCCCCTGATACTTGTGCAGGCCGACGGCCATCCGCTGCCGCTCGGGCAGCGCCATCACATGCGCGCGAATGGCCTTCATGCGCTCCTCGCGCAGAAGGCTCTGCTCCGCCGACAATCCGCTGCCGGGCAGATCCGGCTTCGCGCCGCTCTCCTCGTCGGGCGCGTCCAGATACACATTCTGCACCGCCCGCTCGTTCTTTGTGTCGCGCGCGTGGTTCACCGCCAAGTTGGTCGCGATCCGGTAAAGCCAGGTGGTGAATTTGGCCTCCGCCCGGTAACTTGTCCGCGAGCGGTAAACGCGCAGAAACACCTCTTGCGCCAGTTCCTCGGCAATCGCCTGGTTGCGCACCATCCGGAAGAGAAAGTGGAGGATGGGGCGGTGATACTTTCCCGCCAGGTAGTTGAAGGCCGCCTCATCGCCCGCCGCCGCGCGCATCATCACCGCCGCGTCACTGTCGCGTTCCAGGCTGGCAGCCACATTCTTCCGTCCGTCCAGCCATCCAGCCGGAGCCGTTCCCAGGGACGAATTGTCCAGGACCAGCGTCGCCATATCTTCTTCAACCCCACCCGGAGCAGAAGGTTGCGCTAGAATAAAGTTTTTTTCGTGGGAATTGTCGTTTGCCGATCGATTCATGCGAAAGAAATTGATCGGACCCATGAACTCTGGGCGCCCCACCCTCGCGACGCCTTTGTTTTTGTCGCTAAGATAGGATTCAATACCATCCTGTTTCCTTTTCAAATCAAAATCACCGCCGAGACCGGTCGCGCAAGGTGTAGCCAGCAGGGGGCTGCCCAATCCCGCAAACAGGCGCAGAACGGCCTCCCCGTCAGGGGCAAAGCAGGCTGCACGGCGGATTGAACTCATTTTCCAGCGCATCGGAGCATCGGAGCATCGGAGATTCGGAGATCGGGAACAGGCATATTTGAAGCCGGAGTTGGCTGCAAAGCCCCCCTGGTGTTACTCTAACCCATGGGATGACCTGTTGGCGCGTCCGCCGCCACTCCCCGCCCAGAGGACACCCAGGGTCGCTTAGCTCAGTCGGTTAGAGCGCCTGCTTCACACGCAGGAGGTCGTAGGTTCGAGTCCTACAGCGACCACCAACAACCCCTGAAAACAACGCTTCCTGGAAGCCCCGGTCTTCCCTTTCCCGCCATTTCGCGCTACGATTTCCGCAGTCTGCTTTGGAGGCTCTGCGTGACCTTGCGCCGATTTGGATTCTTCCTGCTTTGGGCCGCCTTTGCGCCCACCCTAGCCTCTGCCGCCAAGCCAAAACCCTGCGTGACCGCCGAAGAAGCCACCAGGCTGATCGACAAAGACGTCTGCGTCTCGGCGCACGTCTATGACGTCGTCGAGCTGCCGGATGGGACGCGCTTCCTGGATGTTTGCGCGCCGCAAACAACCGACGAGCAGTGCCGCTTTACCCTCGTGAGCCTATGGGAGGACCGCGAAGATGTGGGCGAACTGCGCAAATATCGCGATATGGACGTGCAGGTCCGAGGGATTGTACGCCCCATGCACGGGCGGGCGGGGATGGTGGTCAGCCATGCGCGGCAGTTCTACGGCGGTCCGCCCAAGTTCCGGCCCAACCCCCGGCTGGCGCGCGGCTTCAGCGCAGAAGAGAGCCGCCCCCCAATCCGCGACCCCAATCTGCGCCCCCAGGGCGGCGGCCGCTCCTTCATGAACTCCAGGGATCGAGAGACGGTGACGGGAAAGTGAATGCAGTTCTCAGTTTTTAGTTCTCAGCCAATGGCTGTAAGCTGAGAACTAAAAAACTAAAAACCGGCTCGCGCCTCAGCCATCTCTCGCAGAATCGCTTCGGCAGCCTCTGCCGGATCAGCGGCCTGGGTGATGGGGCGGCCCACCACCAGGTAGCTCGCTCCCAGACGCAGGGCTTCAGCGGGAGTGGCGATGCGCTTCTGGTCGCCGATATCTGCTCCTGCGGGGCGGATGCCGGGAATCACAAGCACTCCATCAGGCCCGGTGAGCGCGCGCAACCCGGCAACCTCCAGCGGCGAGCAGACAAAGCCGCGCAGGCCAGCCCCCAGGCCCATCCGTGCCAGCAACTCCACCTGCTCGCCAGGCGAACGGTCCAAGCCAACTGCGTGTACCTGGGCCTGATCCATGCTGGTCAGCACGGTAACGGCCAGCAACTCCGGCGAATCGGCTACACCCTCCAGAGCGGCGCGCGCGGCAGCAAGCATGGCAGGCCCCCCGGCGGCGTGCAGGGTCATCATCTTCACGCCCAGAGAAGTGGCGGAGCGCACCGCCGCAGCCACCGTGTTGGGTATGTCATGCAGCTTCAGGTCCAGGAAGACGGAGTGTCCGCGCGCCGTCAGCATCTCCACGAAGGACGGACCGGCGGCAACGAACAGTTCCAGCCCCACCTTGAACCAATGGCAGTTCTTCTCTAACTGGCCAACCAGTTCGCTGGCGGCGGCGGCATCTGGCGCGTCCAGGGCGACAATCAACTGCTTACGGGCCTCGTCAATATAGTCCACGTCAGGCGTGCGAGCGGAGGCAAAAGTGGGATTCAGCCGGTCGGGGATAGGCATGTTTTTATCCTAAAGCAAAAGCCCTTGGGAAGATTGCGCTGGCGCACGAAGGAGGCACTGGCTTCCAGGCCAGGCGGGTAGCGCCGCTGCCTGACCCGCGCATTAAGCGCGATCAGGCAGCGGAAAGTGTTCCCGCAACAGAGCCAGCGCCTCGGCGGGCGTGGTGATTGCGCCTTCCAGTTGGGCGTCTTCCACGACACGCAGCATGGGGCGGAAGGCCGCGCCCGGAATGTAGCCAGCGGCGATCAGTTCGCGTCCGGTGACGAGCGGCGAGGGGCGGACGGCTTCCTCGGGCATCGACTCGAAGCGCTCGCGGACGAAATTCCAGTGGTCGAGATTGCCGCTGCCGGCCAGGCAATCCATGCGATGCAATGCCAGGTGCCGCGGGAATTCTTCCAGGCGGAAGAAGCGCTTGAGCGCGGAGGCCTTCATGCGCGGGGCGTCGGCAAAGCGCATATGATTCTCGATGAGCGCGAGGGTATGGCGGCTTTCGTCGTTGGAGAAGCGGAAGCGCCGAAAGATCTCGGCTGCGATGGCGACGCCGACTTCGACATGACCGTCGAAGCGAATCCGTTCGGCGCGGCGGAAGGTGGCCGGCTTGCCCACATCATGCAGTAGCGCGCCCCAGGCGAGAGGGAGCGGGCAGCCGGCCTCCAACTGCGCCAGCAGACGCAACGTGTGCTCCCAAACATCGCCTTCGGGATGAAACTGCGGCGGCTGCGCGACGCCCTTCATGCGGGCCACCTCCGGCAGGACTTCGACGAGGAGGCCGGTCGCGTCGAGCAGTTCAAAGGCGCGGCGGGCGTGGCCTTCGGTGAGCATCTTGGTCAGTTCGTCGCGGACGCGCTCGCGGCTGACGGCCTTGGTTTTGCTGGCGAGTCGTTTGATCGCGGCGGCCGTTCCGGCTTCGATCTGAAAGCCGAAGCGGGCAGCGAAGCGGACGGCGCGCAGCATACGCAGATGGTCTTCTTCAAAGCGCTCGGCGGGCTGGCCGATGGCGCGCAGGATACCGGCGTCGAGGTCGGCGAGACCGTTGACGTGATCGATCAGTCCCTTGCGGAGGGCGGAGAATTGTTCACGCAATTGCAAAGGGTCGAGCAGTAGGCCGTTGATGGTGAAGTCGCGGCGGCGGACATCTTCCTCGGCGCTGAGGGTGTAGCGAACCGCGTCGGGATGGCGGCCATCGGAGTAAGCGCCGTCGGAGCGGAAGGTGGCGACTTCGGTCACCACGCGCTGCGATGCCTCATCAGTCGCGCAAGCGGCGTCCGCCCCACCGCAGGCAGCCACCAGCACCACGCCAAAGTGCGCGCCCACGGCGAAGGTGCGCGGAAAGAGATTGAGAACCACGTCCGGCGTGGCGCTAGTGGCCACATCGTAATCGTGAGGCTCGCGGCCCAGCAGCAAGTCACGCACGCACCCGCCGGCGAGATAAGCCTCGTGCCCAGCCGCGCGCAACTCAGCGATGATCTGCAAAGCCGCATCGAATTGACGCGTGGTGAGGAACATTGTCTGAACAAAACGATCTACGATGATGAAAGGTGAAATTCGCTTGCCACTTCTTTCGCAATATTGACCAAATGAGCAATCTCATTTTTACGAAGAATAATAGGTCCACCCTGGATTATCTTCCAATAGCGGTCAACACCCAATACACCGGCAAGGAGGCTTGCGAATAGAAAAACAGAATGTCCCTTGTAGTATGAAGTTGCAGGCTCAGATTTCGAGAAGTATGATGAATCAAGCATCCTTCGTAAATATTCAATGATAGCATCACCTGAAAATCTCATTTTGTTTTCAAGATCCTGGATAGAACAAATACCAACTCCATTGACAAGCACATAAAGCGATGCAAGAAAAATGCTATCCGGATTTAGTGCTATTGACCTCCCGTGTGTAATCTCAAGTTTTTCATCTAGTTCTTTTACAAAAACCTTCTGCTCAATGAACGCCTTGAGAGATTCCGGCGTGATTGGAATCTCTGGGGATTCCGCAGACACCTGAACAGAAGCAATTTGTTCACGGTCATCCTTCTTCTTTCTGATTTCAAGGAATTCCTGCTCTGCAAGTTCAAGAACCGCGGCAAGTCGAAGAAATCTCCGCTCCTCTTCTGGGGGCGTGTCACTAGAGTCGTACCATGCATGATGCATCTCAGCCCAGGCGTGGCCTAGAACTGTTGTGATTTGAATCTCGAAGCGCGCGCCGGCAAAGCGCTTGTATTCCGTGCTTTCCAAACGCTTTGCAGAATAAGCACAATCCATGTGTAAGGCGCTATAGCCAAACGACTCTGGTTTTCCGATCCGTTTGTCATCTACCGGCCCGCACTTTGTAAATTCGCTATCGATGATTTCGGCGATTCGATCAATGCTATCGGAGTAGTAGGTGATAATTCGTATTCCGACGATGTCTGATAGGTCATCAAGGCATTTATAGTTCTTTTCCCGTTTGACATACTTGGATTTCAGCTTATCACGCGACTTAACCCTCGTCTGGATAGAGTATATTCCGATCTTTTCTTCACAAAGAATAGTTTCAATAAGCCGGACAGTTTCTTTGCTAAGATTAACAAAGCTGTCTTTCCGACGATCAAATTCAACCAGGACTTCTTCTACCGAATTTGCGCCATTCCTGAACTCGACTTCGGGCATCTAATTCTCTTTCTTTTATGCAGCCTCGCTCCTGCGAATCAGGCGAATTCCAGTATTCATGCCCGGTATCCCTTCCGGTATCCCGACCGCAGTTGCATTATTTTCGTCCTTGAGCGTTACATCCAGATCAAGCGTGAAATCCTTCCCGTAGGTCTTGAAGATGCTCACGGCATCCTTTTGAAACGGCTTGGCTACAAATTTAGCCTTGAATTTCAGCGGATAGGGCGCGGAAAGAGTTGGTTCTGCATAAGAACCGTCATAGTAATAGTTTGCATCGCCCCCCTTGATCTTTCCGTCGCGCATCACAATGACTCCGGAGTTGTAAACACCGGCGTTGCTGCCAAACTCGATTGTCCAAAGTCCCTGCATAGGCTGCCTCCCAAGGGAATCGTGCTGTAAACTTCAGATTATTCCCCGGCTCCAGCCCCGTCAATATCACCGAAGATCGGCCTGACCCCGCTAAACTAGAGGGATGGGTGGACGCGGTCTCATTCTGGGGATTGAATCGTCGTGCGACGAGACGGCGGCGGCGGTGGTGGAGCGGGGTGCGCGGACGCTGTCGTCGGTGGTGGCTTCGCAGATCGCTACGCACGCGCGGTATGGCGGGGTGGTGCCGGAGCTGGCCAGCCGGGAGCATCTGCGGGCGATTGTGCCGGTAGTGCGGGCGGCGCTGGGCGGGGCGGGGATTGCGCTGGGGGATCTGGATGCGATTGCCGTGACTGCGGGGCCGGGATTGGCTGGGGCGCTGCTGGTGGGCGTTACTTATGCCAAGGCGCTGGCCTATGCGCAGGGTCTGCCGCTGGTTGCCGTCAACCATCTGGAAGGGCACATTCACGCGGTGCTGCTGCATGAGCTGGAGGCCGAACCGCGGGTCCTTCGACTCGCTTCGCTCGCTCAGGATGACAGAAATTTGGTGAGCGCTCAGGATGACAGAAATTTGGTGAGCGCTCAGGATGACAATCCTAATGGTGAGGAGGCGGCGCTAGCGCTGGTGGTCTCCGGCGGGCATACGCATCTTTATCTGGCGCGGCCGGCGCAGGGAAGCTGGAGCTACCGGCTGGTAGGCCGGACGGTGGACGACGCGGCCGGCGAGGCCTTCGACAAGGTGGCCAAGCTGCTGGGCTTCGGCTATCCAGGCGGGCCGTGGATCGACGCGCTGGCGCGCTTTGGCAATCCCAAGGCCGTGCCCTTCGCCTTCTCGCAGATCAAGACGAAGCTGCATTTGGCGGGCAAGGTTCCCCGGACCAAAGGCGCGCGGACGGCGCCGATCGCCGAGTTGGACCCGCACCTTCTCTTCTCTTTCTCGGGGATCAAGACGGCGGTGCTGCGCTACGTGGAGCTGCATGATCTGCGCGGCGCGGCGCAGGAGCGCGCGGCCCGGCTCTTTGCGCCGGGAGCCGCTGCCCGTCCGCCGCAGAGTCAAGAGGAGGCGCTGGCGCTCTGCTCGCAGCAGGTGCTGGACCTGATCGCCAGCTTCCAAGCGGCGGTGGTGGGCGATTTGATGAAGAAGAGCTTTGCGGCGGCCGAGTCGCTGGGCGCGCGGCGGATTCTGGTCACCGGCGGCGTGGCGGCCAACCGCGAACTGCGGGCGCGCTTCAACGCAGAGGCCAAGCGGCGCAGTCTGCATGTGGCCTTCCCCACGCTGGCTCTCTCCACCGACAATGCGGCGATGATTGCCGCGGCGGCCTGGCCGCGCTTTCTGGCCGGCGAGTTTGCCGATAGCGCGCTATCAGGCGATCCTTCGCTAGCGCTGGGGCGGTGAATCAAGCCTTGCAGAGGTGATGATTCCTCGCTTCCCGCGACGCCCAGCAAGGTTTGCGCGATGAGCAAAGAACAGTCTTTTTGAGTCAAAAAACGCTCTTTGGAGTCTGAAAATCGGTGAACCTCTTGATGGTTCTTGATTCAGAATGCCAGGTCGAGGTTTGAGGATTCCCTGGTCTGAAAATCCAGACCTGGGAGCTTCTTGCGCAATTGCATTCGGAGGGACGAGTTTTAGAGCGTTGGCCGCTGAGGAAATCGACCGCAGCTTCACAGTTTCACAGTTTCACATGAAAAAAGGGGGGGGTGGGTGTTCGGCGCATTTTCAGCCCAATCGCATTGGAAATAACCTTTGTTTATAAGGAGATAGATGAACAGGCCGGCGGGAAAAGCGTGTAAAAAGCGTTGATTTTTTAGCCTTTTCCGGGCCATTTCCGGCGATTTTCGCCTATTTTTGGGCTGTTCTTGATGATTTTTGCCTAAAAACGGCAGATGAAGGGCCGTAGATATGGCCAACTGATTCAAAACAAAATGGGTTGCA
>CAYVGW010000106.1:0-12250 GCA_964450895.1 uncultured Occallatibacter sp.
AGGCTGCGGGCAACCACCCGCCAAGCGCCATCAAGTTTGCCGGTGACCATACTGCGAGGGATCACCCGTTCCCATCTCGAACACGGAAGTTAAGCCTCGCTGGGCCGATGGTACTGCACGGGTAACTGTGTGGGAGATTAGGTGATCGCCGGCAATTATTTTGAAGCAGAAAAGCCCATCCTTGCGGATGGGCTTTTCTGCGTTTTGGCGGATTTCGGATTTAGCGTGGCTGCATGAGGCAGAATCGATATGATGAAATGAGACTTGATGCCTGCCAACGACGCGCCAACTCGCGGATTGCCTACGCTGCAACTGTTTTTTGCGCCGGGGGGGATGCTGGCGCAGTCGGCGCTGCCGTTTGAGTACCGGCCGGGGCAGTTGGAGATGGCGCGGGCGGTGGAGCGGGCGCTGGGGGAGCGGCGGCATCTGATTGTGGAGGCAGGGACGGGCACCGGCAAGACGCTGGCCTATCTGCTGCCGGCGTTGCGGACAGGGCAGCGGGTGATTGTTTCGACGGGCACCAAGGCGCTGCAGGATCAGCTCTACTTCCGCGACATTCCCTTCCTGGAGACGTTGCTGGGCAATCTGCGCGTCTGTTACATGAAGGGGCGGGCCAACTATCTCTGCCGCCACAAACTGGCCGCGCTGCGCGCGCAGCCGATCCTGACAGGCCTGGAAGAGATCGACCAATACCGGCAGATCAGCGAGTGGGAGCAGGCGACCGAGACGGGCGACCGGGCAGAGCTGAGCGGGATGCCGGAGTCGAGCGCGTTGTGGCAGAAGCTGGACGCGCGGACCGAGGCCTGCTTGGGTTCTACCTGCCCGGATTACCGGCGCTGCTTCATCACCGAGATGCGGCGCACGGCGCTGGAATCGGACATCATCATTGTCAATCACCATCTATTTTTCGCTGACGTCGCGGTCAAGCGCGAGGCCGGAGGCGCGCCTGATGCGGGGATTCTGCCGGAGGCCGCGGCGGTGATCTTTGACGAGGCGCACGAGTTGGAGGATGTAGCTTCGAGTTACTTCGGGCTTTCGGTGAGCAATATCCGTTTCGAGGAGCTGGCGCGGGACACGGATACGCTGCTGCGCGGAAGGCAGGGCGCAGATAGTTTACCCGCAGTTACACAACAACTGCGCGAGCGGGCGCGGATGTTCTTTGCCGGATTGCCGCTGGCAGGCGATGGACGGCAGCCGTTTGTGGGGCGCGAGGAGTTTCTGGAGACGCAGGGCGACCTCTACATGGCCGTGCGCGCCACGCTGCGGCGGTTAGAAGACGAGATGGGCGAGATGAAGGAGGTGGAGGAAGCGCCGGGGCTGAGGAAGCGCGTGCAGCGGCTACGCTCGGAGCTGGAGTTTCTGCTCGAATCAAGCTCGCAAAACATGGTCTATTGGATGGAGCGGCGGATAGCGGCGGGAAATTCACAGGATCGGTCCGCGCCGCGCGCACTGCGGCCGCAGTCGCGGACGACCTTCCTGCAAGCTACGCCAATCGATGTATCCGAGCTGCTTTTCGAGTTAGTCTTCGATCAAATCCCGACGGTTGTTCTTACTTCGGCGACGCTGACCGTGCAAGGCGGCTTCGAGCATATTCGCAAACGTCTGGGATTGAGCGAGGCGCGGGAGTTAGTGGTGCCTTCGCATTTCAAATATGGAGAACAGGCGCTGCTCTATCTTCCGCCGGAGATGCCTGACCCGCGCGATCCGGAGTTTACCGAGGCCGCGGCGCGGTGCATTCAGCGCGTGCTGGAGATTTCGCGCGGACGGGCCTTTTGCCTTTTTACGAGTTATGCGCAGATGCGCGAGTTATACGAGCGGCTGCTGCCGGTGCTGGATTTTCCCATCCTGCTGCACGGCACGGCGCCTCGCAAGGCGCTGCTGGAGCAGTTTCGCGAGACGCCCAACGCGGTACTTTTCGGCACGTCGAGCTTCTGGCAAGGCGTGGACGTACAGGGTGAGGCGCTGAGCTGCGTGATTATCGACAAGCTGCCCTTTGCCGTACCCAGCGACCCGGTGGTTTCCGCGCGCATGAAGGCGATTGAGGAGAACGGCGGAAAGCCATTCTTTGACTATCAGGTTCCTTCGGCGGTACTGACGCTGAAGCAAGGCTTTGGGCGGCTGATCCGCTCGCTGGAGGATCGCGGCGTACTGGTGCTGCTCGATCCGCGCGTGCGCACCAAGCGCTATGGACAGACCTTTCTGGCCAGCCTGCCGCCCTACCGGATGACCGCGGCGATTACCGATGTGGAAGAGTTCTTCGGGGCGGCGGCGCCCTCGGTGCGGCCAGCGGGCGCCTGCGCGCCATAGTATCCTTCAAGGGTCAGAAAAACACTGGTTGGGGTTAGTGGACTCCCATCCATTCTGCAAAGTGCGTGGAATGGATGGGGTCCCCGGCGAAAATTCGGAATGAATCAGGCGGCTCTGCGCCGGCGGAGCAGGCCGGCGAGTCCAGCTAGGCCGGTGCCGAGCATCAGGATCGAGGCCGGCTCGGGGGTAGCGGCGGCGTAAAAATCATTGGCCAGGATGGTGTCGGCGGTGGTTGTGGGATGAAAGCCGTCCCAGAAGAGGTATTGGCTGGGATCGGAGCAGACTGTGGCGCCGTTGAAACAAGGGGTCGTTACATTGGTAAACCCATAGGCCGAGGGATCACTTACGATCTGCTGCATCAGACCGAAGGTATCGACGTAAGTCGCGCCGGCGGGAAGGCTGGCCTGCAACTGTGCATTGAAGGATAAAGCGTAGTCCGTCGCCACGATGCTGCCATAGTAATCAGGCGTCAAACCGAGATCGGGCATTCCGGGAACCAGGATATGGGTAGCGCCATCAGTTTCGAGCCTGGAGACGATGGTATCGACGTTCGCCACGGCCTGGGTGGTGGAGCCGCCCGTGAGGAAATCATTTGCGCCGCCCCAGACGACCACCAGCGAACTCGACAAATGCGCAGAGGAAGAAGCCAGATAGGAACTGGAACCGGCCAGCTCGGTGAGCATTCCGGGAAGGCCAGAGATACCGGCGGTGATGCCGACATAGTTTTCGGTGCCGGTAGTGGCGCCGCCCCAGGCGAAGTCAACCAGCGGCACGCCCAACAGCGCGGCAAGCTGCTCGACCGCCACAGAGCCGTTGGAAAAGCGGCCATCGTAATAGGGCGCGGGCGGGTAGCCGATAGCGGAGTAGAGATTGCCGTTATCTGAGAGGCTGTCGCCGTAGACGATGACGGAGGAATAGGCGTCGGCGCGGGCGATGGCGGTGAAGGCCAGCAACAGGATGGCGATGGAGGCAGCGAAGCATGCGGTTCGGCAAGATTTCATGAGGATCTCCTTGGGGGCGGGGAGGGCGATCTGCCTAGCCCGAGATTATAAGAGGATAAGTACCTTCAAACGCGAGGTGGCTATTTTATAGAACGCGTAGGGCGGAGGTGTCAAGGGGAGCGGGAGCAACAGGGCAATCGCATGAATTGATTTTGTTGATTGTTCAGATTCCGCTTTCATGCGCGCCGTAGGCGCAAGGGTGATTAGCCCACCGTTTCAACGGTGGGAACGAATCATTTTATTACCCGACTGGAGTCCCGTAGGGACGGTGCAAAGGTAGTTTGGGCGTAAAAGAATATTCATGCAATTGCCCTGGCGGGAGCAAGAATGTTTATGAGCGGCGGGATTTTTGTGTGTTTATTTTCGCAGAGGCAGGTGTGGGGGCGATGCGCGCCAAAAAAATAAATATAATAAAAAGGAGTTCACGAGCGCCTCGTCGCAGGCGGCTCATTTCTGCCAAGAAGACCTCGAAAAAACCACGCGAAACCAGTTCGCGAATCCTTCATTTTATTCGGAAAGGGTACCGAAATGGGTTCTATTTCTCTCCCTGCCTTCCGGCGCGGCGATATTGTCGCGTGGGTCGTTTTCATCTGTCTCTTTGCCGTTGCGGCGTGTGCGCCCCTGGCGGCGCAATCGACCTTTGGCGCCATAGTGGGCACGGTCTCGGACACCAGCGGCGCGGTCGTCGTTGGTGCGCCGGTGACGCTGACCAACACCGGCACGGCGGCTACCCGGACCGTGGAGACGGACGCCGGCGGCGGCTTTGCCTTCAAAAACCTGGAGATGGACACGTACACGCTGACGGTGGCGCAGACGGGCTTTCAGACGGCGGCAGTGAAGGAGATTGTGCTGACGGCGCGCGAGGTGCGGCGGGTGGACGTGACGCTGAAGCCGAAGAGCGAGACGCAGACGGTGGAGGTGCTGGACACGGCGCTGGCGGTGATCTCGACCGAGGTCTCGAACCTGGCGGAGACCAAGGTGGGCGACGAGCTGGTGGAACTGCCGGTGGCGATTTATTCGCGCTCGACCGGCTCGACCAGCCCGATTTCAACGCTGACCACCGAGGCCGGCGTGCAGACCGACGACACCGGCAACCTGGACGTGAGCGGCACCACGGCGGCGCTGCTGAGCGTGACCATCGACGGCATTTCCAGCGTGGGCGTGGAGTACTCCGGGCCGGTGAACGAGATGTTTCCGTCCTTCAATTCCATCGAGGAGATTCGCGTCTCGGAGTCGAATAACAACGCGGAGTTCAGCGGCGTGGCGGATATTACCACGGTCTCCAAGTCGGGTACGGTGAAGTTTCACGGCGGAGCCTTCGAGAACCACGAGAACACGGTATTCAACGCGAATGACGCGTTTTCGCAGACCCGGCCGCGCATCATCATGAACGACTTTGGCGGGACCGTGGGCGGGCCGATGACGCTGCCGCGGCTGCATGTGGACAAGAGCTTTTTCTTTGTCAGCTTTGAAGCGCTGCGGCTGCCGCGCGAGACGCCGCTGCTGCTGAGCGTGCCGTCGGCGGATATGCGTGCCGGCAATATCGGAAATTATCTGAATCAGGCGTACTGTACTCCCAGTGCGACGAACCCCGATCCGTGCCCCAATGGGTATACAGTCTACAATCCAGATGGAAGCCCGCTCACCTCCATTCTCACCGGCACAGCGCTGGACAACACTCCTGTGCCGGTGAGCGCGATCTCGGCGCAGATTCTGACCGCGCTGATGCCGGCGCCGAATTACGGCGATCCGAGCCTGATCTCGAATAACTACCAGATCAACTTTCGCGCGCCGATCAGCTCCAATCAGGGCGACATTCGGCTGGATCATATAATTTCCGGGAAGCAGACGATCTTTGCGCGCTTTTCTTACAAGAATCGCCAAGTCATTACCGCGCCGATGGCGTCGTGTACCTTTTCTTATTGCGCGGAGGCGGGCAGCCCGCTGCAAGGGGGCTATAACACGCCGGAGATCGACGAAGGGATGACCTTTGCGCATAACTATGTATTTTCCAACTCGCTGATGAATGAGTTTCGCGGCGGTTATAACGCGCAGCATACCTCGGAGAATCAGAGTTACTCGACATCGGCGCTGCTGGCGGCGACGGGCTTGACGGTTCCGCAGCCGGATTTGCAGTGGCCGGAGGCGCCGCAGGTGCTGATTAACGGCTATCTCTCCACCGGCGCGGGCAACCCCGGGATGCAGCGCGGGCAGATCATTCAAGCGCTGGACAATCTGACCTGGACGCATCGCAAGCATACCTTCAAATTCGGCGCGGACTTCAAGCGCATCAGCGATCATGACGAGAATGTTTACGGCAACTACCGCTCCGGCTGGTATGTTTTTGACGGCTCGTCGGATATCGTCGATGGAAATAACGGCGTGCCGGATCCAAACACCGGCTTGATCGGCCATACCGGCGAACCTGTTGCGAGTTTCCTGCTGGGTAATCCGGATTACACGAACGTCAGTTCGACCAATAATCCGATCATGAATGGTTTGGGCTACTCCTACGCCTTTTACGCGCAGGACGATTGGAAGATTACGCCGCGCCTGACGCTGAACCTGGGTCTGCGCTATGAGCTGCATCCTCCGGTGCGCGACACGGGCTACAACACGGCGACCTTTGATGGCGATTACGCCGCGAATGGCGTGACGGGAGCGGTGGTGGTTCCCAATGCGCAGGCGCTCACATTCAAGTCGCAGGATTTGTCCAATGCGATTTATCCCATGCAGATCATTACCGCACAGCAAGCCGGGATTCCCGATTCGCTGCGCTACACCGACAAGACGGACTGGGGTCCGCGCCTGGGCTTTGCATGGCGCATCTTCGGCAATGACAAGACCGTCCTGCGCGGCGGTTGGGGGCGCTTCCTGGAGACGCCGCTGGGCTTTTCGCTGGTCTCTGGCTGGGCGGCTCATGCCAGTTACGTGGGAACCTACAATCAAACCTACGAGAACGATGGCGTCACTCCGCTGCTCTCTTTTGCCTGTCCCTTCAATACGGACCTCACCGGAGCGAGTTGCAACACCAGCGGAGTGAGCAGCGGCACGGCCAACTTCGATTACGCCTATCCGATCCATTACAAAGACCCATCGGTACAGCAGTGGAATCTGACGCTGGAGCGGGATTTGGGCAAGGGCTTCGGCGCGCGCGTCTCGTACACCGGCAGTCACGGCGCAAATCTGGAGGCGATGGTCGATCTGAATCAGGTTCCGGCCAATACGGTGGGCTATGCGGTGGCTTCGGCCAACAAGCCCTTTCCGGAGTGGGCGGTGATCCAAAGCGTGGTCAACGCGGCGGAGAGCAACTATAACAGCGGGGTGGTCGAGGTTTCCAAGCACAACGGAAAGAATCTCACCCTGGACGCCAGCTATAGTTTTACGCGCGACCTTTCCAACGCAGGCGGAGCGACGCCGACAGCCTTTGCCGTGGCCGGAGGGAGCTTCCTGACGGACCGCTTCCATCCGCGCCTGGATTACGGCAACGTGATCTACGACCGGCGGCAGCGCTTTCTAGCTTCGTGGCTCTATGCGCTTCCCTTCGGCCACGGGCAGCGCTGGCTGCAAGACGGCAAGCTGGCCAATGTGCTGGCCGGCGGCTGGCAGTTGAGCGGCGTGACGATCTTTCAGACCGGGCCGTTCCTGACGCCGTATGAAGCCAGCGTTGATCCGGCGGGAACGAATATCCTGAGCACCGAGACGATCACCCGCGCCGATATAATTTCTGGCCAGAATCTTTATGCGGCACACCGCACCACCACCCAATGGCTCAACCCGGCGGCGTTTTCCGTTCCCACGGCCAATCGCGGCACTTTCGGCACTGCAGGAGTGGGCAGCGTGGTCGGCCCGGGCACGGGCAACGTTTCGCTCTCGCTGGCCAAGGAGATTCTGCTCGGCGGGCAGCGCAAATTCGAGTTCGGCGTGGCGGCGGCCAATCTCTTCAATCACCGCAACTACGAGCCGCCCAATATGCAGGTGGATGCGGCAGGCTTTGGCAGCATCAGCGCGCTGCAGAGCGCCGAAGGGGCGGGACCACGGAATCTGGAGCTGAGCGGGCGGTTCTCGTTCTGAGGTTTTATCCGGATGCGCGATGAGTTGAGCTTGTCGCGCATACAGGGCATCCGTGCAATCAGGGCAATTGCATTTGAACTTCGCCTAACGCTTATCTTTGTCGCGATACTCATGCAGGCGGCTTATCGGAGGGAGCAGGGGCATTGATGCCCCTGAAGCGAGGCTTGGGCAGTCTGGCCTTTAGGCCCGGGGCTGAAGCCATGTGGTTTCAGGCGTATATTCAGGGGCATAAATGCCCCTGCTCCCTCCAGATGATTTCAAATACGATTTCCCTGTCCGTGCAATGCAATTTTGCAGGTTGTTTCCTGAATTTTGCTAAACTGAACTCACACGCATTGAAATCCAAACCGGCTCCCTTGAGCCGGTCGGCTTGGATTTGAAAAGCACCCCTCCCCCCCCTATTTACAGTGAAACTGTGAAACTGTGACGGATTCTCTTCTCTCGCGCAGCGCCCAACCGGCGAGCAGCAGGCTGGGCGCGGGCGCGGGCGGAGCTTCGCCCAGCGCGCCGAGCGTCGTTCGGTGGACTTGTTCCTCCGGTTGACCGGCGTGAGAGACAATGGCGCAGGGAAGATCGGCGGGGAGGCCTTCGGCGAGCCAATCCTGCGCCAGCAAACTCAGATCACGGCCCGGCATGTAGACGACGCGGGTGGCTTGCTTTTCGCGCGGCAGATCAGCGGCGGGCTGGGCGTGGTGACCGGTGGAGATGAGGACGCTGGAGGCGCTGGCCCGGCTGGTCAGCGAACAGCCGAGGGCGGCGGCGGCGGCAAAGGCTGCGCTGATGCCGGGAACGATCTCGAAGGGAACGCCGGCTTCGGCAAGCGCGGCGATCTCTTCGGCGGCGCGGCCAAAGAGCAGCGGGTCGCCGCTCTTGAGGCGCACGACGGAGCGGCCGGCGCGGGCCTGCTCGATCATGCGGGCGTTGATTTCTTCTTGCGAAACATTTTTCACGCCGCAGCGCTTGCCAACGTTGACCACCTCGGCGGAGGGCGCGGCCAGTTCCAGAATCGCGCGCGGAACCAGGTCGTCGTGCAGCACCACATCGGCGGATTGCAGCAGGCGCAGGGCTTTTACCGTCAGCAGTTCCGGGTCGCCGGGACCGGCGCCGATCAGATAGATCTTTCCTGGCTCATCCACTTCGAGTGACCGCCGCGTGGGGCAGAAGGCCGACGCACAGGCAGGGCGCTGCGCCAGCTCGTGCAGCAGCAAGCGGCGCGCTTCGCCAGGGGGATGAGAGGCGAGGATTTCGCGGCGCAAACGGCCGACCTCTTCCAGCCACGAGCCTATGTCTTCGGGCAGTTGCTGGTCGATCTCCCGGCGGAGGCGCTGCGCGACGGCGGGACTTTCACCGGCGGTCGAGATTGCAATCTGGAGCCGGCCCCGGCTGACCACGGAGCCGAAGTAAAAGCCGCAGTTGGGCGGATCGTCCACGCTGTTGGCCAGGATGCCGCGCGCGACGGCCTCCTGATAGACGGCGGCGTTTACGGCGGCGGAGTTGGTGGCGGCAATCACCAGGAAGCTGCCGTCCAGATCGGCGCTTTCAAAGGGGCGCTCGATCAGTTCGATCTGGCCTGCGGCTGCGAGCTGGCGGATTTCCGGGCGAGCCTCCGGCGCAACCACGCGCAGTCGCAGGCCGGTTGGGAGCAGGCTGCGGATTTTCTCCAGCGCGACGGCTCCCGCGCCGGCCACAAGGCCGAGGCGTCCGTCGAGTTTGAGGAAGATGGGCAGCAGGGTCATGCTTGTGCCTTACTCAGCCACGCCGTGCGGAACGTGGGCCGTGGGCAGATCGCGTTCGACGGCGTCCACGGCTTCTCCAGCCAAGTGCGCGCGGAGCTCCTCGTTGGTGTGGCGGAGGAACCAGGCGCGCAGATTCTCCTCTGGCGCGCGCATGGCGAGATAGTGGCGCAGCAGTCGCTCGATGGCCTCCGGAACCAGCGGCGCGGGGCAGCGGAAACCGACCGGGCGCGCAACGGCGGCGTGCTGGCCGACGGCGCCGCCCAGGCAGAAGTAGTAGGCATCGATCAGCTTTCCGTCCTGCTTGATCTTTTTGCCCTCGATGCCGATGTCGGCGATCCAGTGCTGGCCGCAACTGTTGGGGCAGCCGGTGACGTTGAGGCGAAGCTGCTGGTCGAACTCCGGCAGGCGCTCGTCCAGCTCATCCACCAGCCAGCGGGTGAAGCCTTTGGTCTCGGTGATGGCCAGCTTGCAGAACTCCGTGCCGGTGCAGGCGACGGCCCCGCGCCAGAAGTTGGAGCCTTCCACTTGCAGGCCGATCTTGCCCAGTTCGCTGACCAATTCAGCGGCTTTCGGGTTGGGAATGTCGATGAAAAGCAGATTTTGCGAGACGGTGGTGCGCAGCGCGCCGGAGCCGAAGCGCTCGGCCAGCTCGGCGGCGGCGAGCAACTGATCGCCGGTCAGGCGGCCACGCAGGACGGTTGCGCCGACGGAGCTGAGGCCGGGCTGCTGCTGCGCGTGAATGCCGGCGTGATCGCGGTAGATGTCGTCGGGAACCTGCTCCGGGGCGGCGGGCAGCAGCGTAAAATCAAGCCGCGCTTGCAGCTCGGCCAAAAAGCTCTCGGCGGTCCAGCCTTCCTTGAGAAAGAGGTACTTCATGCGGGCCTGGGTGCGGTTTTCGCGCAGTTTTTGCTGCTCGCGATAGATCGTCGCGACGGCGCGCGTCACGCGGACCACCTGCTCCGGCAGCACGAAGGCATTCAGGCGCACGGCCAGGTGCGGCTCCTTGGAGAGGCCGCCGCCGACGCGCACGGAGTAGCCGATCTGGCCATTGAGCCGGGTTGCGGTGAAGGCGATGTCGTTGATCTCCGGATGAGAGCACCAGGATGGGCAGCCGGTGATGCAGACTTTGAATTTGCGCGGCAGATTGTAGAACTCCGGGTTGCCGCTGAGTTCCTTGGAGATTTCCGCGGCCAGCGGCGAGGCGTTGACCAGCTCATCGGCGGCCACCCCGGCCAGCGGGCAGCCGGTCACATTGCGCAGCACATCGCCGCAGGCGCCGATGGGCGAGAGGCCAATGGCGTAGATGGCGTCGACGATCTCCGGCAGCGATTCAATGGTCAGCCAATGAAGCTGAATGCACTGGCGGACGGTGATGTCGGCCAGGTTGCGCCCGTATTTTTTGGCCAGCTCTCCGATAGCGCGGAGCTGGCGGGCGCTGACGATTCCGTTGGGAATGCCGATGCGCATCATGAAAAAATCTGAAGTAATGCCCTCGCCGCCCCGTCCGCCGGTGGCGCCGACGCCGTCGCCCTGGGTGTAGATGCCCCACCACTTGAAGTACAGGCCGGCCCACTCGGGCAGAACGCTGGCGCGGCCCTGGCGGGCGAATTCGCGCACTTCGTCGAAGGCTAGCCATGGATTCTTCTCGCGCTTCAGGCGCTCGGCGCGCTGCGCATTGGTTTCTTTTACAGGGAGTGCTTCACTCATTTTGCTTTTTCTCCAAAGACAGAAAACCCGCGGCAGCAAAGGCTGAAACGCGGGCAATGGGGGAATCTTGGAAATGGATTTCGATGTTAGACCCAAGTCACCCGCGCACGCAAAGCATGCAACAGCAGCGACAACAAGTACGGTCCAGCATAACTGAATGGTAGGGGCGATTGCGATGAAAGTCAAGACGCCGCCGCGGCAGCAGCTTGACCGGCGTTCTTGGGACCGCTACACTGGTCCCACTCATCGAAGGGCATGGCACTTGGCATCGGCGCTCACAGCGTCGGTCCTCGTCTTTCTGAATTTTTCGGAGATGAACCAGGATGAAAAACATTTTCTGGATACGGGGTGCCCCTCCGGCGCCGTTGGCTATCGTGCTCTGTCCACCGGGTGGGCGGGGACTGCGCGAGGAGTTGCTCGACCTGAAACGCGGCGGTATTGAAATTCTGGTTTCGCTTCTCGACCGTGAGGAGGCTCATTTGCTGGGCCTGTCGGAGGAGAGCCGCCTGGCAGAACAGGTTGGCTTGCAATTCCTCTCGTATCCGATTTCCGACGCTCATGTGCCCGCGAGCACCAGCTTCTTTCGCAGCTTTATCGCAGGATTGGCGGATCGCCTCAGTGCGGGTGAAGCGGTGGGCGTTCATTGCCGGGGCAGCATCGGCCGCGCCACGATCACGGCGGCCTGCGCGCTGATCCATTTGGGCTGGCAGCCGCGGGCCGCTCTGACGGCGATTACCCGCGCGCGCGGCCAGGCCGTGCCCGATACACAAGAGCAGGAAAATTGGATTCTGCGCTACAGGCCGCTGCCGTAAGCGATGGCTTACGCAACGGAAGGAATTGATGATCAAAAAAGGGCATTTTTGAGCGAAAAAGGGGCCAAAAAGGCCGAAAAATGGCCCAAAAAGCCCGGTTTTTTGTTTACTTATTCGTTAATAGATAAATTTTATGTTGTTCATTCTTTGCGTGTTACGTGGATTTACTAAAAATTATCACGTCCGAAATGGCGGGGGGGGGGGTGCATGTTATTTTTGCCCCCCAACCGGCCCTTTCGGGAGAGCCGATCCGATTTCAGAGAGGCAATTTCAGGGTAGCAGGTTGGTGGAAATCATCTGCAATCTTTGCGTGGGCATTTTGGTCAGTGATTCGAGATCAGAGGCAGAGATCAAAAAGCGCTGATTTAGATTCGTGGCTCCCACCCAACTTTTTAGAATGCGCCACCCGCGAAAATAATTTCCTTGACACAGAATGCGCTCCGGTAATAAAAGTATAACATTACTCCAGTAATGCCGGACCCTGCTGCTTGGCGATATTCAGGCGGCTTCCTAAAACGAATGGATTTAACTTCAGTTCGAGGTACGAAAATGTTTGAACGGTTTGGGGGGGGGGGGGGGGGGGGGGGGGGGGGGGGGGGGGGGGGGGGGGGGG
>CAYVGW010000106.1:12260-15307 GCA_964450895.1 uncultured Occallatibacter sp.
ATCCCAACCCCACCCACTACCGATATAAAAAACAATGGTTTTAAATTAATTTCTCGTTACTAAAATTTTTTAACGTTTTCCCCCCCCCCCCCCCCCAACTGTCGCTGATTCTGGCGGTTTGCCTTTTCTCTTCTTCCGCGATTGCTCAAACCGTGCTTAACGTGACCGCGCTCAACTCCAGCACCAACACGCTCTCCCAAAACTCCGGCATCAACAGTGCTGACACATGGGTAACCTTCGATTTGACGACCCAAACGCAGAATGTGACGATGACGCTGGCCAGCCCCGTCTATAATCCGGCCACCGGAACGTCCTCCAATGTCATTTCGCCCACGCCCGCCCCTATTGCGTATCATATAGAGGCAGGCTACGATGCAAATGGCGGGTTTGTGATGAACCTCTGGCCCAACGGAACCCCGTCGAATCCCTCCACCACAGGCACCAGCGTCATACGCTATGCAGGCGGGCAGTTGACCGTCTTTGACCAGAACGGAAACCCCTTGCAGGAGTCGCTGCCCGTCGGCGTGAGCAGTTCCCAAAACCTCCTGACCAGTCTGCTGGGAACCAATCCTGCTCCGGCTCTTCTAAGCAATCTCATTGTGCCTGTGTCAAGAATCCATCCCTTTGCCACGGCGCTAAATGCATCGCTGGCGCTCTCCTCCGACTCGACAAGCGCGACCCTGACAGTTCCAATCACTTCTGGCCGACTGCTGGGAATGGCCTATACGCTCTCTGGATCAAATTTGATTGCGAAACAGATGTCGATTCCTGTTTCCATGACAAACTTTACGGCGACGCGCACCATGCAGTTCGCCAATTTGAATTCGTATCAGAACATAGCCAATGACAATGCGCGAGCAGTAGCGGTTTCGGCAAATGGGACGGTTGGCTCAACCTTGCAGCCACTTTCCAGTGCGACTACCAATTCATCATCCACGGATCCAATAATTCCCGCCGATCCAGCCGCTGTGACCAGCACATCTACGATCAGCAACCCCAGTTGTGGCACGATTTTCACGAATCTTCAAGGAAGTCAGAATATTGCCCTAACGCATGGTTTCTGGTCAGATTCCTGTGCATGGACGAAACGGATGGCTAACTGGATCAATCAGGATTTCCGTTTCAACAATGAAATCATTCCGACCATGGGCACAGAAGTCAACCCTGCGACGGGTGCCCTCTTTTCGCCCCAAGCTTCCTATTCTGCTATCGACACAGGACAGGCGCAGGAACTGATTAACGACATCAAAGCCTATGGAGGAAACAACTACATCCTGGCCGGACACAGCCAGGGTGGTCTTGTCTCCCGTTCTGCCGCACAACAGGTTCATGTCTCTTTTCCTAATCTAATAAAGGGTGTAATCACCATCGATACCCCCAATCTGGGCGCAAACGTGGCATCCAATCTTTCGGGCGGCCTCTCTGCGGTATTTGATCTCTCTGCTCAGCAAATAAGTTGCGATTTCAGCCTTGATTGCTTCTTAAAAACGCTGTTGTTGGGAGGTGTAGGCGATCATTTTGAAGCGAAAGGTCCATCCTTCGTTCAAGATGAGCCTAATAGCACATTTCTTGCCAATCTCAACGCACAGCCGGAATACTTTCAGCAGGCAGCTATCGTTGGCCTGACCGATCAGCGTTGGGCATTTACGCGTATGCTTGCTAATTTTACATTGAAATGCAACCCGGAAGATGGTTCATGCGGTGAACGCGCCATCGTCAATGATGTGGAAATTGCTTACGATGTGATGGAAGCCGTGGATGACATTACATCGTTCTGGTGCTTCGATCTTTGCAACATAGGAGCGCCGTTTGCGGCGGATACATCCTTTCTGGATAGCCTAGATTCCACCTATAATAATCTGATCGATGGCCCTAATGACACAACCTCAGCTTCATCGACTGAAACAACCTCCTCAGGCGCGATTATCCCCGTGGATACGGCTTACTCAAACCAATCAGACGCATTTATACAGGCATCGAGCCAGTTCTATCCAAATTCCAATGCGATGAACTATGTGATTCAACATGCTGATTCACATACTGGGGCGCTTCTCAGCGATAAGGTGCATCCTCAACTTTACAATGCTTTAGCAGCTTTCCACGTGCAAACGCAGGACAGCTGCACATTTGTTATACCCACTCCGCAGAATTCATTCAGCAGCAGCGCCGTCAACAGCGGATTCGGCCTGGTTACAGGACCGGGATGTCTATGGTCCGCTGTCAGTCAGTCTCCTTGGATCACCGTTACACCTCCCAACGGAATTTCCAGTAGTGGAATTCAATTTTCAGTTGCCGCAAATCCATC
Source organism: uncultured Occallatibacter sp. (assembly GCA_964450895.1). Classification (GTDB taxonomy): domain Bacteria; phylum Acidobacteriota; class Terriglobia; order Terriglobales; family Acidobacteriaceae; genus Telmatobacter. The sequence continues at coordinate 14,566 of CAYVGW010000106.1, forward strand.
CAATATACCCAGATCTGGCTCCATTAATATCGGCAATGGAAGTTCAACTCAATCATTCTCCATCTATCAGGGTGGACCATGCGTTTATACGCTTTCGCCCGGACCGGAGATATTTATTCAACCGACTGGGGATAGCGGCACAATCAATGTGACGACTTATATGAATTGCCCTTGGTCGGCTGTCTCCAATACGCCGAGTTGGCTCAATGTTCCCGCGGGCACGGGCGGCATGGGAACAGGATCATTCACATGGACGTCAATGCCCAATACCGGAGTTGCAGACCGAACCGGAATCATCAATGTCATGGGAACAACACTCACTGTTCTTGACGGAAGTACAGTTGGAACGCCCGGACAAGGGTCTATCGGGATTAATGGTGTTCCAGCCTCGGTGACCTTTTATCCGTGTGGCGGCGCCTATAATTGCCCTGTAACCTTGGCGGAAACAGGAGTGGTTGTCCTAAACGTTGCAGGCCAAGCTTTCTCTGTGAGTTATGGTTCATCAGCTACACAGATGGCTTCTGATTTGGCTGCAATGATTAACAGCACGGCGAGTTCGCCTGTAACTGCGACGGCATCTGGAGCAACGGTCAACCTTCAATCAAAGATCAACGGCGCGGCAACAAATTTTTCGCTTTCCGCCGCATTTGGCTTCGGACCCAACTGCGCCAGCACTGGCGGGGCAATGCCTTGCTTTTCCAGTCCAGCATTTACTGCGGTCGCTTCTGGCTCGCAGTTGACG
>CAYVGW010000107.1:0-15173 GCA_964450895.1 uncultured Occallatibacter sp.
GGCGTCGCCGAGTGCATGATCGTCTCCACCTGCAACCGCGTGGAGATTCTGGCCGCCGTGGAAAGCTCAAGCCTCGATCTGACCGGCTTTCTGCAACAGCACTTCCGGCTGGACTCCGCGCTGCTGGCGCCGCATCTCTACGAGCATCGCGATCACGAGGCCGTGCGCCACCTCTTCCGCGTCGCGGCCAGCCTGGATTCGATGGTCGTCGGCGAGCCGCAGATTCTTGGCCAGGTGAAAGAGGCCTTCGCCACGGCGCGCGCCTCGGGCACCGTGGGCGGACAGCTCGAGCATCTGCTGCAATGCACCTTCGCCGCAGCCAAAAAAGTCCGCTCGGAGACGGAGATCGGCTCCAACTCGGTTTCCATCGCCTCGGTAGCCGTCGAACTGGCGCGCAAAATCTTCGGATCGCTGCATGGCCGCACCGTCTTCCTGGTGGGCGCGGGCAAGATGAGCGAGCTGGCCGCCCGCCATCTCGTCCAGCAGGGCGCGGGAACGATTCTGGTCACCAACCGCACTCTGGAGCGCGCGCGCCGCATGGCCGAGGCCTTCTCCGGCCAAGTCATCCCCTTCGAGCAGCTTCACGAGGCCGCCAGCCAGGCCGACATCGTCATCAGCTCCACCGGAGCGCCCCACCCCATCTTCCGCCGCGAGCACGGCACGGCCTTTCTCCATCGCCGCCGCAACCGGCCCATGTTCTTCATCGATATTGCCGTGCCGCGCGACGTGGACCCGGAGATGGGCAAGCTGGAGGGCATCTTTGTCTACGACATCGACGACCTGCAAGCCGTCGCCGCCGCCCATCTCTCCGAGCGCAGCCGTGAAGCCACCGACGCCGAGGCGCTGATTGCCGCCGAGGTTGCCCGCTTCCATCAGCGGCAGCTCACCGCGAACGTGGCCCCGGCGATTGTTGCCCTGCAACAGCAGGCCGAGGAGATTCGCCAAGCAGAGCTGAAGCGCGTCCAGGCCCGCCTGGGTTCGCTCAGTGCCGAGCAACTTGCGGCCGTCGAGGCGCTCACCCGCGGGCTGGTCAACAAATTCCTTCATCCGCCCATGCGCGCGCTCAAACAGGCCGCCCGCGAAAATGACGAGACCCGGCTGGCTGCCCTGTACGAGACCTGGTCGCTGCCCGCCGCTGCCGATAAGAACTCGGACGAAGAGAACTCAGGAGTCGCAAAACCATGAATCTGCGCATCGGAAGCCGCGGCTCGCAACTCGCCCTGTGGCAAGCCAACCACATCGCCGCCCTGCTGCGCGGCCAGGGCCATACGGTCGAAATCGAAATCATCAAAACCACCGGCGACCGCCTGCAAGAGGTCACCTTTGCCCAGGTTGGCTCCAAGGGAATGTTCACCAAGGAGATCGAGGAGGCGCTGGCCGACGGGCGCGTGGACTTGGCCGTGCATTCGCTCAAGGATCTGCCCACCGAGCTGCCGGAGCCGTTCGCACTGGCCGCCACGCCCCCGCGCGTGGACCCGCGAGACGTTTTTGTCTCGGCAAAATTCGAGAATCTGGCCGCTTTGCCCCAAGGCGCGCGCGTGGGCACCAGCAGCCAGCGCCGTAGGGCGCAGTTGAAGGCCCTCCGTCCGGACATTGAGGCAGTCGAGTTTCGCGGCAACGTGGACACACGCCTGCGCAAGCTCGCCGAGGGCCAGGTGGACGCGATTCTGCTGGCCGCCGCCGGCCTCGACCGCCTGGAAAAGAACGAGTGGGTGCGCCAGCGCCTGGAGCCGGCGGAGTTTTGCCCCGCGGCTGGCCAAGGCGCGCTGGGCATCGAAACCCGCAAAACCGACGCGGCCACCATCGCTGCGGTTGCCTTCCTGGACGACGCGGACACCCGCTTCGCCATCACTGTCGAGCGCGCGGCTCTGGCGGCGCTCGGCGGAGGCTGCCAGGTTCCCATCGGCGTTCATTGCCGCCGCTCACCGGATTTCGCTGATTTGGACGAGTTGAATCCTCTCGATGCCCATGCCGCCGCTAACTCGCGAACTTGCTCTGTCCGCGAAGCGGACGCTAACTTGCTAAATATTTCCCCACAATCTTCGCCGAACTGTGCCCCATCCGATGCGTCGGCTGACCTTTCCTTTTCGCGGCCTTGCGAGGAGAAATTGCCGGGTGCCCCATCCATTCTGCGTTCTTTGCAGAATGGATGGGAGTGGGAAATCTTCGCCGTCGTAGCTGATCCGGAGACCGGCAAGGCCGTGCGAGTCCACCATAACACGCCTGGTAAGAAACAAGATGTAGCGCCGGTCTCCAGACCGGCTGTCGTGTGGGCGTCCTCGCCCACACCTGTTTCATCGCCCGCAGGTCGGCAACTCCGGCGGGGAACCCAACAGGAGACGGACGCAACGGCGCTAGGCAGGCTGATCGCGCAAAAGCTGAACGAAGCCGGGGCCGGTCCGCTACTTGCCTGTGCCGGAGGCTTGCGGTGAGTGTACTCCCCTTGGCCGGCCGCCGGATTCTGGTCACCCGCGCCGCCCATCAGGCCGGCAAGCTCAGCCAGGGCCTGCGCGCGCTGGGCGCTCTGCCGGTCGAAATACCGCTGCTGGAGATTCAGCCGCCAGAATCTTTTGCCTCCCTGGAGGACGCCCTCAAGCAACTGCATCGCTACGATTGGCTGATTCTGACCAGCGCTAACACCATAAACGCGGTTATCTCCCGCGCCGCACAAATCGGTATCAATCTGGCCAGCGCCAAAGGGTTGAAAGTGGCCGCTGTCGGCAGTGCGACAGCCGAGGCAGCCCGCCATTCCGGCTTTCTGGTAGCAATGGTGCCCGAGGCCTACGTCGCCGAGAGCCTGGTCTCCGCGCTCGGCGACAGAGTTCGCGGTCAGCGCATCCTCCTGCCCCGCGCCGCCGTCGCCCGCGACGTAATTCCCGATGCGCTCAGAGCCATCGGCGCTCAGGTCGATGTCGTCGAGGCCTATCGCAACACAATGCCCGAAGCCGCGCCGGATCAACTGCGCCAAGCCCTCGCCGAAGGCCTCGACGCCGCCACCTTCACCAGCTCCTCCAGCGCCACGCATTTGGCCGAAGCCGCCCGCTTGGCTGGAGTTGCATGGCCGCTAACCGCTACCCCAGCAGTCTCCATCGGACCCATCACCAGCCAGACCCTGCGCGAGCTAGGCTGGCCGCCCGCCGCTGAAGCAAACCCCTCTAACATTCCGGGCCTGATTGCGGCGGTCGAACGAGTTCTATCGTGTTATTGATCCGGCCTGAAAGAATTGCGATATAAAAATTCTGTCATCCTGAGCGGAGCGCAATTAAAATTCTGTCATCCTGAGCGGAGCGCAATTAAAAATCTGTCATCCTGAGCGGAGCGCAATTAAAAATCTGTCATCCTGAGCGGAGCGCAGCGGAGTCGAAGGACCTGCGGTTGCTTTGCGGCGGTAATCTCGCAATGCATTCGTGCCCGATCAATAAGGCCATGTACATCCATAACTGCTTCATTGGATTACGTCAGATGTCCAACGGTGGTGCCTGCTTGCGGGGGATATAGCTTCAACTATGCCGGCGCTGCCGCTAACTCGCTTACTCGCTCGTGTTCGCGAAGCATACGCTAACTCGCTGATTTTATTTCACAAATTATCTCGCCATCTCTGCCCTGCAATCGCTCCAGAAATGAAAAACAAAAAACTTGCCGGATTTGCAGAGAATTTCTGCCCGTGAGTGCATAATATCCGTATGTGGTTCGAGGTTAAGAAGATGGCGAAAAGGGAACATGCGTCGAAAGAGATAGAACTGATTTGTCCGGTCCGTACCCCGTTGGATACCCCCCTCCCCCCCCTATTTACTGGGAAACTGTGAAACTGTGAACTTTTCACTTTCTTGACCGGCACTTCTAAAGAAATTTTTAACTCCGCCAGCTCTTTTCCCTCGACGTGCAGACCTGCTCCAGGTTGCAGTGGTCGCACTTCGGCTTCCGCGCCGCGCAGACCTGCCGCCCATGATGAATGATCTGGTGAGAGAAATCAATCCACCGGCTCGGCGGTAAAATCCGCATCAGCTCCTGCTCCACCTTTTGCGGCGTCTCGCCTTTGGCCAGGCCAAGCCGCCGCGCGATGCGAAAAACGTGCGTATCTACCACCACGCCCTCGGCTTTGTGGAACGCCACGCCGAGAACAACGTTGGCCGTCTTGCGAGCCGCTCCGGGAATCGTGACTAATTCCGCAAGAGTTTGCGGAACCAGACCGCCGAAATCCGCAACAATTTTGCGGGCCGCCCCCTGAATCGACTTGGCCTTGTTGCGAAAAAATCCCGTCGTCCGAATCAGCGCTTCCAGTTGCGGCAGCGTGGCCTTGGCCATCTTTTGCGGGGTAGGGAAGCGCCGGAATAACTCCGGAGTCACCAGGTTCACGCGAACATCCGTGCATTGCGCGGAGAGAATCGTCGCCACCAGCAGTTCCCAGGGCGAACTGTGCGTAAGCGCGCATTCAACGGCGGGATAGGCTTCGTCGAGTCCTTTGAGAATTGCCGCAGTGCGCTCAGGCGCGAGTTCTCTCCGAGTTGATTTCTTCGCGGCGGTTTTCCGGGTTGGCTTCTCTATAGGCACAATGTAACTATCATTATAGTTCCCCGCATTGTTGCAGGCCTCGACCGTAGCGCCGGCCACCCGGCCGGCTGTAGCGTGGACCTCCCGGTCCACGCTTGTTTCTTGCCAAGTCGGCGAAGAGCTACTCGCCGATCAACAGCTACGGGTTGAACTTGCGAATATCCGCGATGCGAACGCCGAGCGTGCGCTGACAGATCGCATCCAACTGCTGCTCGCTTCCCTCAAAGTGAATGGTGCGATGCGTATGCTCAATCACTTCGCCGGATTGAAGCTCACGGGCAGGCGAGGAGGACTCCAACTCGTAGAACGCCCCAAGTTGTCCCTGGCCGGGCGCCGCAGGTCCGTCATTGTAAGTGTTTACCACATCGCCGCAATACGGATTTTCCTGAATTTTCCAGGCAGAGTTGACATACATCTCCGGCTTGGAGGATTGGTTGTATTGCGCGATGGTCAGAACGCCATTCTGCGCATCATAACTTCCGAGAATGTTTTTAGCGCGCTGCGGGCTAAGTCCCAGCTTGCTGCGCCAATTGGAATCGCCCTTGAAGAAAACAAAATCTTCTCCAATCAAAATTCGATCTTCGGGCACATCGCCGAAGTAATCAGTTGTAACTTTGACGCCTAACTCGGATTCCGGTCCGGGCATGAAGGGAAGAACCACCGTGGTGCGCGGAGTCGATTGGAACTGACCCAGCACCCACAAAGAAAGCAGGCCGGATTCCTTCTTCATGCCATCCTTAGCGAGATTGGTGAGCTTGTTCTCCGATTCGTAAGCGACAATCTTGACTCCATTTACGGCTTCAATGCCCAGGCCGCTCCAAACCTTGTCAGACGAAAGCAGGCGCACCTCGCGGTCAATCCGCAATTCAAACTTTGTCCCGGAGAAATTAGTCAGAGAAAAATCCCTGCGGAAGGACGCCGATGTCTTGCTTTGGCTGATAACATCGAAGGCTTCGGTGTCCAGCGGCGCTGGGGTGAACCAATGCTCGAAGTCAAAAGGCACGCCGGGAGCAAAGAAGATGGAAAACTGACCGCCTTCGGGTCCGAGCCAGATGCGGTCTTCACCGCCCACGGCGTTCATATGCTCCGCGACCTTTCCCGATGCAATCAATTCGCGATTGATCCATCCAAAGCCCAGGCCCTTCGGACCCGCGACGGAACTGGTAAGAACGCGGGCTTGCATAGCGGGCCATATAGCAATGGTCGCGCCGTCCGGCGCATCGGCAAGAACCACCAGCTTGCTATGTTTTTCCACGAACGAGACAACTTCGCCAAAACTATTCTCGTTTGCTTGCTGTGAAGCGACTGCGTCGGTCATCGATTTCTCCTAGTGCTTAGACCACTTGAATTGGGTTTGAGTCATGGACATTTGCGGGCGAGGACGCCCGCAGGACAGCCGGTCTGGAGACCGGCGCAACATTTCAACCATACCAATTCATCCGGCCATGGTACTGATATGATTGGAAACATGGTAAACGGTTACTCGCGAGGCTGTCAACGCAAGGAGACCAAGGCCAATGTTGCACCAGTGGCCTTCCGCAGTGAGTTATAACGCGTCTGATTGAATACCGGCAGGCTGTTCCGCGCGCACCTGCGGACCAAAGACGGCATACGGCGCGACAACCGTATAACAGGCAAGCGGCATAGAGTTGGCCATCGCTATGCAACTGATGCGCATGTTGATCCATCCCATCAGCGGGGTAAGAACAGCGCCGCCGATAATGGCCATGACGATCAGAGAGCCGCCTATCTTGATGTTAGGGCCAACTCCCTTGAGTTCAAGACAAAGATCGCCGGGAACATCGGCGGCATGAAGAAACTGGAAAGCACCATCGCCCACAGTTACCGGATCAAGAAGGAGCATCAGAAGAGTTGTTCCGTTTGCTGCGCCGCTTCATCCTCCATCACCGCCAGGATCGATCGCATCCGCTCGAACTCCGGATGGCCGTGGAGGGGTTGCAGGCGCGGGTCTACCAGCATCTGGAAGAACCAAGGGCAGCGCGATTCGTTGGCTGCCTGAAGCTCCTCGATGGCCGCATCGAGGTCGCCGAGCGCCACATGGACGGCCGGGGTGAAGGAGCGTATCAGGAAGCGCTCGCGGCTGAGCCACTGCAATCTTTCCAGGGCGGAGCGCGCTTCGGTGGAGCGTCCCGCGTAAGCCAGAGCATAGGCGTGCGCCACGATGGCCAAGTCGAAGAAGGGAACGCGCTGCACCAGTTCCCTGGCAATCTTCTGGGCGCGCTCCGCCTCTCCGTTATAGGTAAGAATCAGCACTCCGTAGAGACTGGTAAATTCATGTTCGGGGAAGAGGCTGAGAGTGATCTGAATCTGTCTCAGGCTTTCGCTCGTCTGACCGTCCAGGTGGAGGGCCCAAGCCAGGCGGCATTGGAGCCAAGGCGCAAACGGGTCCAGTTGAATGGCTCCTTGCAACAGCTCAATAGCCTCTTGAAAGCGGCCGCGGCTGAGTAGGAACATGGCGCGAATGCGCGTGGTCCATGGGCCGTGAGGCAGATGGGCGCAGAGCGAAAAGGCTTCAAGCGCCGCGGCAAGATCGCGGTCGTGGTGAAAATGCACCCAGCCCAATGCGGGCAGAATGCCTTCCGCCATGCGGGGAAGATCGGGAATGCTCTTGGCGGTGCGATAAATGTAGTCCGCCGCGACCGAAGGCGGCATGAAGCCGAATAAGGTCTGGGCGACGCATAGATGCACCAGATCAATCTTGGCGGAGATCAACGATGGATCGACTTCGATGGCCCGCAAAAGCTGCTGCAAGCCGTCCTGCATCCGATGGCGGTGGAGCGATTGCCACTCATGGCGTCCGCGCAGGAAAAACTCGTAGGCCTCGCGGCGTCGCGGAGCCCACCTCTCCACTGCCGGAGTAGCCGAAGCAGAGATGGTGAGTCCAGCCTCCATCGAATCTGAAGGCAATGCCAAGCTGCGGGTAGCATCACGGTCCCACTCCGGTGTGGAGGAACCGCTGACCGGGACACGCACGCCCAGCCGCCATGCGATCCGCTGCACCAGTTCCAACTCCAATCCGGCGATCCGGTTCTGGTCCATCAGGATGTCTTCAACCCAGATTTGTGTTCCGTCTTCGATGCGGATCATCTCGGCGCGCAGCCGGAATTGCGAGGAGTACGCTCGCAGGCTGCCAGTCAGCACATAGTCTGCTTTGAGGGTCTCGCCAATCTGCAGGGCCGTGAGTCCGTGATTGACCAGCGTAAAGACGGAATCGCGCGCCAGCACGGAGAGGATGGGGGAGCGCGCATTGGTGAGCCGCACGATGGTTTCTTCGGCGATGGCCTCTCCCAAATGCTTGGGAACAAAGTTCATGGTGGCGAAGGGCAGGATGGCCAGCCGGGGAAGCGCTTCGGCGGGGCTGGGGTTCAGGCGAATCACCTCGGCGGTCAAGCGATAGCCGCGCTTATATACCGTCTGAATGCAGGCTTCCGGCTCCAGCCGGGAGCGCAGCGAGGAAAGGCACTTGGGAACGCTGTCGCCAGTCACATGCACATCGCCCCAGAGGGTATGTTTCAGTTGCAGGGGTGAGACAACCTGACCAGCGTGCGCCAGCAGCAATCGCAGCGCGGCGAGTTCCTTGGGAGGCAGGTGAATGACCGTCTCGTCGCGCCAGAGCGAGCCATCCGCCTCCAGGCGGAAGCCGGCAAAGGTGCAGGGCAACACTTTGCCGCGGCGGCCCAGTCCCAGGGCGGAAAAGCCAACATCTCCGCGGCGGCGGCCAAGAGTTCCATCTGGAGTACCCGAATCACCGCGGCGGCGATTGTACCCCAACGCCGCGGGCGATTCCTCCTTGGCGCGGCGTATGCCTGAACGGAGTTCTGTAGTCGCTACCAATGGGATGCCTCGAATCCTGAGCAACTGGATCACCCTCCGCCTGCCCAACCAGGCAGGCGGAAATGCAATCGTCAGCAGTGGTCGCGGGATATTCCAGTGAACAAATCCAAGGGAAATTACAGCAGAATCTCCGGCGAATCTCTGTGCTTCAAAGAGCCCAGTATGATCTGTGATTCCTAGATTATCCGGTTTAGCATGGGTTGCGGGAAGAAAGCAGCCGTATTCCTTTTCTTTTCTAATGCTTGAAGTAACCAAAGCGCGTTACTATTATGTGCAAACTATAGCATCCGAAGAGGACCTTAAAGTGCGCAGGATTTCGAGGCACAGCACGGCGATCCATACAACTGATCTTCGTCAAACTCAAATTCCACCGTTCCCGGGCTGGCGTACCAGAGAGAGAAACTCCAGCCGGGTCTCCTTCTTGCGGAAGCAGCCCAACATCGCGCTGGTCACCGTGGAGGAGTGCTGTTTTTCAATGCCGCGCATCATCATGCACAGGTGGCGCGCCTCGATGACCACGCCCACGCCCTGCGGGTTGATCGCCTCCTGAATGGCGTCAGCGATCTGGCGAGTGAGCCGCTCCTGGATCTGCAAACGTCGAGCAAAGACTTCAACTAATCGCGGTATCTTGCTCAGTCCAATCACCTTGCCGTTTGGGACGTAGGCCACATGCACCTTGCCGAAGAAGGGCAGCATGTGGTGCTCACAGAGCGAGAAAATCTCGATGTCCTTGACGATGACCATCTCGTCGTAGTCTTCGTCGAAGAGCGCACCGCGCAGAATTTCGGAGGCGTTCTCGTCGTAGCCCTTGGTCAAAAAGGCCATCGACTTCTCGACGCGCCCCGGCGTGGCCACGAGGCCGTCGCGGCTGGGGTCTTCGCCCAGGCGGAATAGAATCTCGCGGACGATCTCCTCAGTGCTGAATCCGCTCAGGCTTTTGTCGATCTCTGCCGCCTGATGAACCCGCTTGCTCAATGCAATTGGCTGTGCCATGCTTTTTATCCTCTCGCCCAAGGGGAATTGGGCTTTTTACTCGTCTTCGCACTCAAAAAAGTTGTTTTCTGTCTCTTCCACACGTACCCGCTCCAGGCAACCCGCCGGCAGCGCGTCCTTCAACAAACCAAAGATCACTCTACAAAGATTCTCCGTCGTCGGCACGCGATTCACAAAGAGCGAGTCGAGATTGAGGTTGCCGTGGTCGAAGCGGTCCAGCACCCGCGCCCGCACCACCTCGTCCAGCGCCGCCAGGTTGATGACCATGCCGGTCTCCGGGTTCACGGGGCCGCCCACCAGCACTTCCACCACGTAATTGTGCCCATGGCCGTGGGGATTGTTGCACTTGCCGTAGACGGCGCGGTTCTCCTCCGCCGAAAGCGCCGCGGCGTGCAGCCGGTGGCTGGCGCTGATGGTAGATCGGCGGCCAAAGTAGGCTTTCACAGCTCACCCCGGAATTCGGCAAAGATCTCCGGCGTCTCGTAGACGCGCACCCGGCTGAGCCGCGCCCCGCCCGCGCCCTCGACGGCAGGCTCCAGACGCTTCCAGGCGGCAATAGCCAGATTCTCCGTTGTGGGAATCAGGGCAGCCGTCTCCGACGCGGCAAACTCCGGGACTTCGAGATTCAGATGGCGATGGTCCCAGGCGGCCAGCACTTCGCGCTCGATCACGTCGCGTAGCCACTTGAGATCGACGACAAAGCCGGTGACCGGGTCCGGTTCGCCTGCCACCGTGACCTCCAGCGTGTAGTTGTGCCCATGCCCATTGCGATTGGCGCAGCGGCCAAAGACCTGCTCGTTCTTCTCCGCCGTCCAGGCCGGGTTCCAATAGTAGTGCGAGGCGGAAAATGTCGCCCGCCGCGTCAGAGAAATCATTCCGCCCCCTGTCTATACGAGATGCTTGAGACCTTGTTTAGGCTTCAATAAGCGAAAATACACGTTTCGGTGTAGTGAACAACTCAGCAGCTCTACGGCTTGCTTGCCGGAGGCACGAACTCGTTGAGATTGAACGGGCGCATCGACTCACCCGGCGGTTGAATGCGAACAACGAGCGCCAGTGCGACTGGAGGGCCTTGAAAGTAGGGCACATGGATCGAATGCCATCCTTCGGAAAGCGTGGTCGCGGCGGTTTGCTTGTCCACTTCGTGTAGTCCATCTAAATCGACGAGAAGGCGGTTATCGATTTCCAGATATGAACCATCGTCGGATTGAAGTTCGAAAAGGTATTCGCCCGGCTTGGTCACATAAAACTTGCCGTAGTAGTCGATCCCAAACCAGACGCTGCTGTGTGTAGCGCCCGGAATGCCGCCCATGTGCGTAATGACCTGGTTGGGAACGTCGAGAGTATTGGTATAAATTGAACCAACAGGGTCGATATCCCGAAATGCGGAAAGAGAGTTTGTGCCGACCGGAAGTTCATAAACATCGCCGCAGAATGTATTTTCGCCAGGGGTTATCGAACCGAAAGTACGAATATCGCCGATGAGTTTCATCTTCTTTTCCGCTTGGCTTGTTTGCGCGGCGATCGGGAGAGGTCGAGAGACATCGACGATACCCAGATTGCCGGTATTGCGATCCAATACGGCCAGACGCGCCAAAACGGGAGGTTCCTTTCCTGGAGCGTCCAGCAGACTGACAAAGCCGTGGTTTTGCAGACGCGCCATATCGGCATCGTTGATTTGGTGGTCCACGGTAGAGTACATATAGTTGGCAACTTCCCCATCGGCGTCGAAGACGCATATGCCGAAGTCGAGCTGAACGTGCCGGAGAACGCCCGTGATTCCGATCTGGCTCAGGGACTCCGGCTTAATCACGGCTGCGTAACGCGTGGCTCTTCCCGCGAGGGGGTCGAGCACTTTAGCGGTAATGGCAAGTGTGGGCGGTGTCAGCGGATGATAGCAGGCTGCCTCCTCCAACGCCTTTGGAGTGACGAGCTTCTTCAGGTCTTTCGGCGTGGCGTTTTCCCTGGTCAGACCGACATAGTACCGCCGCCGGAAAGTCAGATTGACGTGAGGCCGGGTGGTCTTCACCAGAACGGTGTGATAACCGGGTTCGGAAGATGCCGGTATGGCGATCTGGTAATGAAGCGCGGAATCCAGCGCGCAGACTGCGCCCGAACTGACGTGAAAGCCGTTCGTTGCATCTTTCTCCTGGTCCCTGCGCTCCGGGTCGATGGTGCGAAGAAATAAAATGCGGCGGGCAATCCTGAGGCCGTGTTCCGGGATCTCGTAGACCTGGAATTCGTTCGCGGCTAAATCCGTGATCGGCAGATTTTGGCGGTCGCGCGCCACTACGTCTAGTACAGCTTCGCGGGTTTCAACATGCAGCACCGTCACAGGCGCGTCTTCCTGAACAGGCGAAACGGTCTGCGCTGGAGCGAAATGGCAGCGCGAGGAGAACAAATAGATTGCGCCGTAAACCGTTACATAAAAAAGAGGTTTCCACGTCATGGTCACCATTATATCTACTAAATGACTCAATCTGCGGAGAAGGTTTCAAGGGCAAGATGTCTGCGGCAGGTTTCTCAGATAGATCATTCCGCATCTTCTCCCGAGAAGATGCGGAGGCTCTGTACAAAGTTTCATGGCGCAGCCAGCCGAATGCCCGCCGGCTCATCTATAAGATAAAGTATGGATTCAATCCGCATCGATAAATGGCTGTGGGCGGCGCGCTTCTTCAAGACGCGGGCGCTGGCCTCGAAGGCCTGCGATCTGGGGCGCATTCTCTCCAACGGCGTGGCCGCCAAGCCGGCCCGCGAGGTGCGCGCCGGCGACCGGCTGGTGGTGAAGAACGAGGGCGGCGAGTTTCAGATCGAGGTTCTGGGGCTGAGCCAGATGCGCGGCCCGGCGGCGGTGGCGCAGACGCTCTTCCGCGAGAGCGAGGCGAGCATGGCGGCGCGGGCACAGGCCGCCGCCGAGCGCAAGGCCATGCAGGAGTTCGCGCCTGTGCCCGAGCATCGGCCCAGCAAGCGCGACCGGCGGCGGATCATCCAATTCCGTGGACGCGGGTAGCGTAGGTCACCGCAATAGGGTCATTTACCAATGCCCATGGATGAGGTGAATTCGTAGAAAATGCTTCCCTCAGGGGCTAAAGCCCAATTCTTTTGGGGTCGATTACGGCACGACAAAAGTCGTGCCCTTTCAAAACATCAACGGCTATCTATGTGACAAACTACAGAAGCTACTGCTCGGCGGCCCAGCCGGTCATCGCCAGCACCAGCAGCAGCACGCGCTTCAGCCCGGTCTCGCGGTCCCGCGCCGAGTACCACTCAGCCAGCGTGTGCGCGCCGCCGCCCTCGCCGCCCGCGCCCATCGACAGCGCAGGAACCCCCAGCGCCAGCGGTATGTTGGCGTCGGTCGAACTGAGCCGCTGTTCGGTGCGCAGGCCCAGATGGCGGTCCACCGCGCGCAACGTCTCCAGCAGCGGCGAGTCCTCGGGCAGTCGCGCGGCCGGCCGGTCGCCGATCAGGTCAATGGTGAAGGCCAGCAGGCCGCGTTCGTGCCGTGCGAGGCTCTTGGCCTGCGCGTTGCACTCCTCGACGGCATCCTCGACAGCGCGATGCAGCGCAACCTCCAGCAGCACCAACTGCTCCGGGCTGGTGGAGCGGAAGTCGATGGAGGCCTGCGCGCTCTCCGGGATGGAATTCACGCTGGTGCCGCCGTGGATGGTGCCCAGATTCAGCGTGGTTCGCGGGGCGGCTTCCTCAAGATTTGACGGCAGCGGTGTGCGGGTCAGAACGCTGAGCGCCGAGGCCAGCGCGGCGATAGGGTTTGGCGTGCCGGCGTCGGTGAAGCTGTGGCCGCCGGGACCGATGATTGTGACCCGGAAGCGGCGGCTGCCCAAGGCCTGCGTCACCGCTGCTTCAGCGCCCGCGCCGTCCAGGACAATGTGCGCCGCGATGCGCCCGGCCAGCGCCGATGGCCGGTAAAGGTGGCGCACGCCGCGCAGGTTGCCTTCACCCTCTTCGCCCACATTGCCCAGGAAGAGCAGCGGCGCGGCTAGTTCAACGTGCGATTGCGTCAGCGCGTGGGCGATGGCCAGCATTCCGGAAACGCCGGCGCAGTTGTCGCAGGCTCCTGGCACCTGAAGGCGGTCGCCGTCCACCTTCGGATGGAGCGGCGTTTCTGGCGGAAAAACCGTGTCCAGATGCGCGGAAAGGACGACCACCGGACCCGTGCTCTCAGCGGGCAGATTGGCCGCGGGCAACCAGCCGAAGACGTTGCCGATCTCGTCGGTCTCGACTTGGCTGAGACCGGCCAGCCGGAAGCGCGCCGCGATCCACGCCGAGCGGGCTTGCTCGCCAAAGGGCGGCGCGGGAATAGCGGCCAGCGCTGCTTGCAGGTCCATGATGGTTTTGGGGTTGGCGTGCAGCCAAGCGAAGGCCGAGTGAACCGTGCGCAACTCGGCCAATGCCGTGACGCGGGAGAAGGCCGAGTTGGCAAAAGGTTCCATGCGGTTGGTCTCAGGGTAACAGGAGCCGGCAATTTTATTGATTCGGCGTCAGAGTATTGCGGCGGATCAACCGAAAAGCAACCGCAGGTCCTTCGACTCCGCTACGCTCCGCTCAGGATGACAGACCTATTGCAGCTCGGGATAACAGACCTATTGCAGCTCAGGATGACAGAGCAATTGTTTTGCAATCATTCCTTATGCCGGAATGAGAACTTCAGGGAATCCTGACCCAGCGCTCCGTCCGGCCCAGCAAAGAGATGAGGATGAAGCCGCGCAGATGGAGCGTGTCCTTGCCTTCGCTCCAAATCTTGCCGCTGTAGACTTTGCCGTTCCAGGGATCCAGGGCGGTTCCATCCACCCAGTCGTCGCCGTCGGGATGGAAGTTGCGCAGGATGACGAGGCCCAGGACGAGCTGGTTCTTGTACTCGCCGGAGCACTTGTCGCAGCGGTCCAGCGGCGTGTGGCCGGGACGTAGCTTGGTAATCCGTCCGAAGAGCCTGCCGTTCTCGATGTAGGTCTCGACTTGGCCTCCTTGCGAGCCGTCGCTGGGCATCACTTGCCAGCGGCCGACGGCGTTCTGGAGCTTGGGCGAGAGCTGCTGCGCCCCTGCCGCGGCGACGAGAAGCAGAGCCGCGAGAGGCAAAGTGAGTGCGCGAAGGCCTTTGAATCGAGTTAATTGCAAGTTCATCCCCTTTGCTTGGATTATAGGGTTAGTTTGCGGCATCGAAGCGTGGATTCTTTGATTTTGGCATAGGATTTTCCCGGCGCTGAGTTCACAGTTTCACAGTTTCATAGTAAATGGGGGGGGAGGGGGGGGGAGTTCCTTTATAGTAACCTTATACACAATGATTTATTGCCTAACAAGTACACACGGCGCTGCCATGGCGGTTGAAGATTTTTCACCTGAGATTGATTGTGCGCTCATGGGTGGAAATTATCTGCATTTGTTTCACATGAACAACAGGACTTTGCAGCGCCCCTTCGGGGTGGATTTTGACGGAACTCGTTCATTCCAGTCAAAATTGCCGCGGAAAATTGATCTATTCTCTTTGAATGAGGTCCAAGCATGGAGCGTATATAGAACAAAAAACAGCAAGTTAGCTTCCGCTTCGCGGAAATCGCAGGTTAGCGAGTCAGCGGCAATTCACGCCGAAAGAAATTTGCGACTGCGATTGGGAGTGGTCGGGAAGAGGTGCATATCCTCTTGAGGAAGGAGCATCTTGCGCAGGAAGGCGGGATGATTCTAGTAAAATGGTGGAGCGATGCTAGATTTGGGATTTGTACGTGCCAACCTGGAAGTTGTTGAAGAGAAACTGCGCGCGC
>CAYVGW010000108.1:0-14903 GCA_964450895.1 uncultured Occallatibacter sp.
GATGGAAGTTTATTGGGTAGTTTGAACTTTAACAAGGGCTGCTAGACAGGGAAGTGGCTTCAGTGACTCATCCAGGCCCGGGTCTCGGCATATTTGCGAATGGTACGTAAAGATTGATATGGTGCGCGTCGTGACAAACGCCTCGCTCTTTCGCCAGAAGCAAGGCGAAGAAATTCGCGTTCGCATTCACAATCCCTCCAGGAATCTGGCCTTCCCGATTCATCTCTCGCTGGTCGATGCAAAGAGCGGCGAGGAGGTATTGCCGGTGCTATGGGAGAATAACTACATCTCGCTGCTGCCCGGAGAAGCGCGCACCGTTTCCGCGCGGATCGATTCTGCGTCCGGGCCGCTGCGGCTGGAAGCAAGCGGATGGAATATCGAAGCCAAAACTGCCGCAGTGACGGAAGCGGCAGGAAATACCGGGCGCTAGCAGGCGAGGGACGCGACAATGCCAACGGAAACCGCTAGGCACAATCCGAACAGGGCGAAGCTGCGGCGCACGCTGACGCTGTGGGATCTTGTTCTCTACGGCATCATTCTGATTCAGCCGACCGCTCCCATGCCCATCTTTGGCGTGGTCAGCCAGGAGGCGCGCGGGCACGTCGTCACGACGATTCTCATCGCCATGGTCGCCATGCTCTTTACCGCCATCAGCTACGGGCGCATGGCGCGGGCCTATCCCAGCGCCGGCTCCGCCTTCACCTATGTCGGCAGCGAGATTCATCCGGTTCTCGGCTACGTCACCGGATGGAGCATGGCGATGGACTATATCCTCAACCCCTTGCTGTGTACGATCTGGTGCTCGAAGGCCGCGGGAAACATCGTTCCGGAGATTCCTTATGCCCTCTGGGTCATCTTTTTCGCGTTGCTCTTCACCGGGCTGAATCTGCGCGGCATCAAGTCCAACGCCCGAACCAACCAGTTGCTGGCGGCCGCGCTGGGCGTGGTCATTGCCATCTTTTTTGTTATTTCTATTAGATATATCCTCCATATGCCCGTGCATGGGGGCGCGTTCTTCACGCTTCCCTTCTATGATCCGGCGAATTTTTCCACTCCCGCGGTCTTCACGGGAACCTCGATTGCCGTGCTGACTTACATCGGTTTCGACGGGATTTCCACGCTCTCCGAAGAGGTGCATGATCCGCAGCGGAACATTCTGCGCGCCACCGTGCTGGTCTGTTTGATCACCGGCGTGCTGGCTTCGCTGGAAGTGTATGCGGCGCAGTTGATCTGGCCGTATGGCCGCTCCTTTCCGGATGTGGACACAGCTTTTTCCTTTGTCGCCGGCCAGGCCGCCGCGGGCGCGGCAACCCCGGTTGCGCTGCTCCACAAGGTTTGGCTCTTTCAACTCGTGAATCTCGCGCTTCTTGTCGCGTCCATCGGCTCCGGCAGCGGAGCGCAACTGGGAGCGGCGCGTCTGCTCTACGGAATGGGCCGGAGCGGCGCGCTTCCCCCTTCGTTTTTTGGCGCGCTCGATGCAGAGCGTGGAATCCCCCGCAACAACGTGATTCTTGTCGGCGCCATCACGCTGGCGGGAGCCTTTCTGCTCACCTACCAACTATCCGCCGAGCTGCTCAATTTCGGCGCTCTGATCGCATTCATGGGCGTCAACATTGCCGCCTTCAAACGCTACTTCCTGCGCGGCAACAGGACCATCGCCAACGGCCTGCCGCCGCTGGCTGGGGCGGCGATCAGCTTTTATCTCTGGCTGAGCCTGCGCACGCCGGCCAAGATCGCGGGGAGCGCATGGCTCCTGATCGGCATTCTGTATGGCGCCTGGAAGACGCGCGGATTTCGCGGACGCGTCCTCTCGTTTGACATTCCGCCGGAAGAGCCGGAGTAGTCGCCGGATTCGGCATTGCACAGTATTTCCCGCAAGAGATCGAGAAAATCGGCCTGCTGGGTTCGGAACCGAACCTAAGGTGGACACGAGGCGCGGACGGATTCACCATCAATCTGCCCGCCAAGCCGCCTTGCGAATTTGCGTTCGCATTTAGAATCAGCAGTCAGGGAGCGTAGCCAATCTCAATGGATCGAGGCGCGGTTTCCAGAGCTTCGATCGAACGGGCGAAAAGCGCGACCTGACTGTTTTCGCCATACTGAACGGGACAAGCGCAGCCGCTGTCCGCCAAAAAACGATATCCGGCCCGGAACGGACGGGATCTTCTACGAGGAAATGATGACGCGATACTCGACTATAAAGGCCTGCGCCGCGGTTTGCCTTTTTTTTGGGCAAGTCAGC
Organism: uncultured Occallatibacter sp.; assembly: GCA_964450895.1. Lineage (GTDB taxonomy): Bacteria > Acidobacteriota > Terriglobia > Terriglobales > Acidobacteriaceae > Telmatobacter. Next base: position 2,243 of record CAYVGW010000108.1, read on the forward strand.
CTTCACGCACAAAGCGAATCCGCAAGCGGCCACCAAGTTCTTTGGTACCGGACTCCCGCCTCAGTCTGGGATCATGCTTTGCCGGTTGGCAATGGACGCCTTGGCGCAATGGTCTTCGGAGGGGCCAACCATGACGCCAACAACGGCGATGAACAGGATGCGGACAAGATTGCTTCCGTGTTGGACGGCAGCAAGATCTTCGCTGCCGACGAGCACCTGCAATTGAATGAGTCTTCGCTCTGGCAGGGCAGCCGAGCCAATCGTCTCAACCCTTGTGCGCACCAGGCCGTTCCGCGGATTCGCCAGCTCCTGTTCGAGGCGCGCGGCATTGACGGCGCGAAAGTCTCGGAGGCTGAGAAGCTGGCGCAGGATTGCATGATCGGCATTCCCAGTTGGATGCCCGGCTACAGCACCCTGGGCGATCTCTATCTGCGCTCTTCCACCCAGGGGGCCATTACTGGCTACCGCCGTCAGCTTGATCTTGATACAGGGGTGGTGAAGGTCGCCTACGCGCAGAATGGCGTGCATTACACGCGAGAGGTCTTCGCCTCCACGCCGGATGAAGTGATCGTAGTCCGGCTCAGCGCCGATCGCAAAGGAGCGCTGAACTTCAGCGCCAGCATGGACCGGCCTGCCGGCTTCAGTGTTCGCAGCCGCGGGAAAAACACGCTGGTGCTGCGCGAAGCCGCCGATCACAAGGACCAGATTCGCTTTGCGGGAGAGGTAGTGCTTCTTCCAACGGGTGGCAGCGCCCGCGCGGAAGGCTCTGAGCTTGTCGTGGCAGGCGCGGATTCCGTAACAGTGCTGATTGCCGCCGCCACCGATTTCAAAGGAGGCCCCTTCGCCGGAGGCGATCCCGAAGCGCAGTGCGAGCAAGTGCTGGCCCGGGCGAAGAAGCATTCCGCCAAGGACATCCTCGACCGCCAGGAAGCCCTCTACCAGCCCGTGTATCGGCGCATGTCGCTCCGGCTTGGTTCGGACTCCGCGCCGGACACCAACGATGCCTTGCCCACGGATGAGCGCATCCAGAGAGCCGGCGCCGGAGCCAACGATCTTGGCTTGCAGCAACTCTACTTTGAGTTCGCGCGCTATCTGCTTATCAGTTCTTCGCGTTCAGACGGACTTCCCGCCAATCTGCAGGGCATCTGGGCCGGCGGCATCTCCAACCCATGGGGATCGAAGTGGACCATCAACGTCAACGCCGAAATGAACTACTGGCTCGCCGAGCCTGCCGGACTCAGCGAGACGGCGCTTTCTTTGATCAACCTGATCGACATGGTTCGCACGCCCGGCAGCGGCGCCGGTACGCAGGTCGCACAGGACTACTATGGCGCCCGCGGATTTGTGATTCATCACAATACCGACCTCTGGGGAGATGCCGAACCCATCGACGGCTATCATTGGGGCATCTGGCCCATGGGTGGAGCATGGCTCTCGCTGCACGCGTGGGATCACTATGCTTTCACGCTCGACAAGACCTTCCTGCGCAACCGGGCCTGGCCCATCCTGCATGATGCATCGCAGTTCTTTCTCGATTACCTGGTGGACGACGGTTCCGGCCATCTGGTCACCGGCCCATCCCTGTCCCCCGAAAACAGTTATCGCCTTGCCGATGGCTCGGTACACTCGTTGAGCATGGGGCCGACCATGGACATCGAGATTGTGCGCGAGCTGTTTTCTCGCACCATCGATGCGGGCCGGCTCCTTGGGGAAGACCGCGCGTTCATCCAGCAACTGGAAGAGGCGCGCGGCAAGCTGCCGCCCTTCGCCATCGGCAAGCATGGGCAGCTTCAGGAGTGGCAGCATGACTACGACGAAAACGAGCCGGGCCATCGCCATATCTCGCATCTCTGGGCGCTCTTCCCCGGTACGCAGATCTCCCTGGAGCACACGCCGGAGTTGGCCCAAGCGGCGCGCACCTCGCTGGAGCGGCGGCTGGCCAACGGCGGCGGACAGACCGGATGGTCGCGGGCCTGGGTGATCAACTACTGGGACCATCTGCACGACAGCAAGCAAGCCTACGAAAGCCTCCAGGTGATGCTGCGTCAATCCACGTTTCCCAACCTGATGGACACGCATCCGCCGGGCGTCTTCCAAATCGACGGCAATCTTGGCGCGGCCAACGGCATGTTGGAAGCGCTCGTCCAATCGCGCTGGATGCCCGATGCAACCGAAATCTCGCTTCTCCCGGCGCTTCCCGCGCAATGGCCCGAAGGCGCAATCGCAGGTTTGCGCCTTCGGGGCAATGCGGTTCTTGACCTTCACTGGAAGGGAGGCAGGATGGCCGATATGACCCTCGATGCGAAGAGCGACGGCGTCTTCCGGCTGATCCTGCCGGCCGGCAGCTCCGTCGCCGAGGTTCGCGATTCCGCGGGCGCGGCGGTTCCGCATCACGAGGGGGTAATTTACGCAAGAAGTGGTATCTCCTATCGCGTCTCGTTTCGCGAGAGTGGTCTCTGAGAATGCCCGTTCCTGCTGGTGAGAAATGCCCGGTTGGACTCCACCGTCTATGGCCGGAGGCCGGCTTGAAGCAGCGCATTGGCCCAGAGAGCATATCCCGCGTCGCTGGGATGGGTTCCATCGAGTCCGTCGAACTCACCCTGACGCTGGCGCCACAAAACATGTGGGTACAAGCCGAGGCCCAGTTCGATGCTGAACGGAGCCGGCGTTTATCATCAAAGTGAGGATTCATCCAGCGAATTGAGTTTACGGCTTCATGATCGGCCGTCAGCCTGTCCCGCACACAAATTGCGCCATGAGAAAAATCTCGCTGCTCTTCATCATTCTTCTTGCCATTGTTCCCGCGACTTGTGCGGCGGATGTTCGCGAAATCTCCGTCTACGTGAGCAATTCGGGTCGAGACAGCAATCCTGGAACCAAGGACAGACCGATTCCATCCAACAGCCGCGCGGCCTCTGCCGGACTGCGCGTGGGCGACGTGATTCTGAAGATCGCTGGCAAGCCAACCGATTCGCTGGCAATGTTTCAGCAAATCACAGCAGCTCTGCCAGCCACAGGCCGCGTCCGCATCACCATCTGGCGGCAGCAGAAGGAAGCCACCGTCGAGGTTGAAGCGCCGGTGCGCTAGTCTCTGACCGCGTAAATTGGTAATAACGGAGCCGCTTGCAAAATTCAAACTGGAGTGCGGATCGTGGCTGGGCTGCCACAGTCAAGGCTTTTTGCAGATAATTCAGCCTATGAACGGCAGTTGAGAAGCCTTCCTCCATCTTCAATGTCAGATTTGAGAACCTCTGAATCTTGGCGCTTTGCAACCAGACGCTTTGCAACCAGACGCTTTGCAACCAGGCGCTTTGTAACAAGGGCACGACTTCAGTCGGGCCGCAAAGAGCTGATAAGAAAGCCGGGCTTTAGCCCCTGCAAAATTCCGCAGTTGAGAAAATTGCTTCTTCGGCTCCCTCTCAAACTCCGGTTTTGAACTGCCCCGCACCTCGCCAAGAGGTTGAAATCCTCCATCTTTGCAACCCATTATGATTTGAATCAGTTGGCCATATCTACGGCCCTTCATCCGCCGTTTTGCGAAGGACAACCGGACATCCCGGTTGAACTCTATTGGATGGAGGGTTTCGACGACGCCTTCGGACTGCTCCCCAGCTATTGGGGCGGCAAAGACCTCGATCTTGCTTCAGTTGGCTTGCTCACCAGTCTGAAAATCCAATGCTGGTTCGCGCCATCATTGTCGATGTATTGAATCACCGCCGTACCATTCGCGGTGGAACCTTGATTCACATCGAGCAGAAGGCCGCTAGCCTGGGAGATGATTTTGCAACTTTTATCGCCCACCGGTATCGCAATCCAGTTCTGATTGGAAGCATGATTGGATTGCCATTGATCAATCTGAACGCCAAATGCGCGGTCGGCGCCGGGAACGTCGAGCAGCTTACCGCTAGCAACATTGGTAAACGTCCAGTAAGACCCATTCGCCTCAACTACCCAGCGCTGATTATTCCCGCCATTGCTCTTCCACTGATCAAGAAGCGTACCGTTGCTTGCGGAAGAGACTGGAACCTCTAAAACCGCACCTGTCTTTTTATTTTCAATCACATAGGTGGAACCACTGAGGATCGGACAGCCGCCTTGCGGTGGAACAGCCACCGTTCCGGCAGGCGCATTGAGGGAATTTGCCGGAAGAGAGGACACAGCCGTTCCTTGATCCACCATATTCTCCCGGTGACGGATCGGATTCCAAAACCATAAAACCGCCCCAAAAACCAAAAAAAATGCTCCCCCAACGAGAGCCCAGAGACGCCACCCTTCCAATCCGCCCCAGTTCTTCGCTTCCGGAACGCTAGGATCTTCACCTTCCTTTTGAATCAAATGAGGTTTCTCTGAGTCTTCGTCCGGCGTATGCATCGAAGCCAATGGACTCTGCTCGATATTCTCCACCGGCGCCACCAGTCGATATCCGACCTTGGGCACGGTCTGAATCGTTTGTTGAGAGCGGGGATCGTCCTGAAAAGCACGACGCAGCTCGGAAATCGCTCGAATCAGAACATCCTCTCCAACAAAAACATCCTGCCAGACCGTCTCACGGAGTTGCTGCCGAGTGACAACTTCTCCCGGCTGAGCGGCCAAAGCGACCAGAACCCGCATTACCTTAGGCTCAAGATGAACTGTGGTTTCATCGTAATCAATTGCATTGAGCCGGGGACGAACCAATCGTCCGCCGATTCTGAAATCGCCTTGCATACTGGACCTCAACAACTTGCAGTATATAGTTTTCAGCCCCAAGAAAGCACGGAGGATGAACCGCCTCAAAGGCGAAGAAAAGGGGTAAATACAGAGAGCCAAATTCTGAATTTCTTGCCAAAAAAATGCAACGTTTGCCTCTCCAGGTTTTAATTCTGCCCGGAAATATTTAGTTAAATGATAGACATATAAATGGTTAAAAACATCATAAAAACATCGGCAAATCTACGCCTCCACTCCCTTGTCAATCCTATCCGGAAGACCGTAGGGTTTGGTTCGCCAATGGAAAATATGCGTGGAGCTGATGGCCCAAACGGGAATCTTGGGGAAGGGACGGCAGCAAAATGCAAACGATTACATTTGCTTTTCTACCGGTAGCGGCAAGCACGAGTACCGGCACTCGGCAGTGCGGACCGAACGGTTGGTCCGCGCCAGGAGTCAACCTCGGAGGTGGAAGTTTTTGATGTCAAGAGCAAAGACCCTGAGGAGGCACTTTCACACACTAGCGGCGAAGTCGGGTTTTGTGCTGCTTGCGTGTGTTCATTGAGGTAAAGCGTTCAATAACAGTCCGTTTCACGGACGGGAGGAAGATTGCATGAAGCTGCGAGGCTTGATCCTGCTATTTCTGGTGATATTCTGCACCAAAATTGTGGCTGGCCAGGAGTTTACCGGGAGAGTCACGGACCAGAATGGCGCGGTAGTTGTTTCAGCGGCCGTCAAGGTCCACAACCTGCTCACGGGAGAAGAGTTCACAACAAAGAGCAACGGAGATGGCGTCTATACCGTTCCATACCTGAAAGCCGGTGAATATAGCGTCACCGCCAGCGCCACGGGGTTTGACCAACTCGTGAAAAACCACATAACGCTGGAAGTCGGCAAGACTGGCGTGGTCAACTTCGCGCTGAAAGTTGGCGCGGCAAATATCACGGTCACCGTGGAGGCGAACGTAGACCTGGACGCCGGCAAAGCGGACCGCGGCGAGGTGGTTGAGAACACGCGCGTTACCGAGTTGCCGCTGGACGGGCGCGAGCCGATGATGCTGGCCGTATTGAACGCCGGCGTCACCTGGACGGGCAGCCTGCAATACCAGAGGCCGTTCGACAGCACGCAGACCAACACCAGCATCAACGGCGGCGGCAACGCCAATAACGTCCTCAACCTTGACGGCGTCTCGAACGACTCCGGCAGCGGCAACGGTGTGGTCGGTTACGTGGCGCCGGTCGACGCCGTGCAGGAATTCAAGATTGTCACCAATCCTTACGATGCGCAGTTCGGTCGCGGCCAGGGTGGCGTTGAAGACGTCATTCTGAAGTCCGGCACAAACCAGTTGCATGGCGACGTCTATGAATTCGCCAAGCGCACCTGGCTGGACGCGGACACTTGGTCGAACGACTATTACAGATCCAAGGGCAACTCTGAGCAAAAGGGCCAGCACAAGCTGGATCAGTACGGCGCGGAGCTGGACGGGCCGTTGGTGATTCCCCATTTTTACAACGGGCGCGACAAGACCTTTTTCGTGCTTCAGTACGAAAACTGGAGTGAGTTGCAGCCGAACACGATGACCACCTCCGTGCCTGATCCGGCGTGGCTTACCGGTGACTTCAGCAACCTGACCTATTGGACAGGCAGCATTCAGGCGCCCATGACGATCTACGATCCTCTCACCATCCAATACAACAAGTCCGCTCGGGATCAATATGCAAGAACACCCTTCTCGAACAATCAAATTCCCTCCGGGCGCATCAATCCGGTCGCCAAAACGCTGCTTTCGTACTATCCGGCGCCGAATGTGAAACCGCCGTCGAATGGCAATCTCTTCGCCAACAACTACTTCACGCCAAACCCCACCGCCGACCACTATCGCAACGTGCTGGCCAAGCTGGACCACAACTTTGGCGAAAAGGACCGCTTCTCGCTCCGCTATGGCTATTGGGAGCGCTGGGAGACTCGCAGCGATAACGGCATGCCCGGATTGGCGGTAAGTGGCGCGGAGCCTTTCGGACAGCATGGCCCCACCTTCGCTACCGACTGGGTTCACACCTTCTCGCCCTCACTCATCTTCGATCTGCGCGGGGCGGTCATGGTGCGCTACAACGGCTGGCATAACGGTCCGCAGAACTTCCCTCTGAGCTCCATCAACTGGCCTGCGGGCGCTGGCACGCACATGCCGCTGATGAAGCTCAGCGAGTTCGCGACTCTGGGCAATGGCGGCGCAAACATCGATATTGAGAACTCCGCCGCGCTGCTGCCCAGCCTCACATGGATCAAGGGCAATCATACCGTCCACCTCGGAGCCGACCTCCGCGACCTGCAAAGGGCCATCAAGTCCACTGAAGATGGGTCAACCTTCTGGATTGATCGCCAGTGGACCCAGTCCGACTACATCGGCTCGAATTGGGACAGCGCCTCGGGCAACTCGATTGCCTCGGCGCTGCTCGGTACACCCTCCACCGATTACAACATCTTCAGCGGAACCACCAACATCTCTCAGGCCTACTGGACTCGCCACTACATTGCGCCCTTCATCCAGGACGACTGGAAGATCACGCGCAAGCTCACACTCAATCTGGGCGTTCGCTACGACATCAACACGCCCATCTACGAACGCCACAATCGCGTCGATTACGCCTTCGATCCCACTGAGGTCAATCCCGTCGACAAGCTCGTCAATCACGCGCTCATTCCTGGGGGCGCACCGGTCACCGGCGCGGTCACCTTCGCCGGCGTCAACGGCAATCCGCGCACCTATTATGCGCAGAGCTGGAACAACATCCAGCCGCGCCTGGGCGTCGCTTATGCTCTGAACGGAAAGACCGTCCTGCGCGGCGGCTTCGGCGAGATGTTCAAGAACCCCATCCCGGGGGGCAACTCGCTCGGCTGGAGTTCCTCAACCGCCTTCAACGCAACTCCCGACGGAGGGAAGACGCCGGGCGATACTTTCAGCAATCCCTTCCCGAACGGCATCGTGCAGCCTGCCGGCTCTGCCACTGGCGCCTTGACGGATCTGGGCCAGGGACCGTGGTTCATCAATCCGAACTACAAGACACCCGGCATCTGGCAGTATTCGGCCGGCGTGCAGCGCGAGTTCCTCAAGTCCGACACGATCGAAGTCAGCTATGTCGGCAGCCGAGCCTTCAATCAAGACTCCTCGGATAACATCAATCACTGGGATCCCGCGTATCAGGCCACTTGCGACGTGGAGCAGGGCGGCAATGCAAACACCTGCAACAGCGCCTACGATCCCAATAGCGCCACAACAACCGGGTACGTACCCAATCCGTTCGTGGGCATCTCGGCCTTCGCCGGTTCCAACTACTTCACCGCTCCGACGATTCAGTACGGAAACCTCACCCGTCCCAATGCGGCCTTCGGGGACGTGATCGAGTACCAGTTGAACGACGGAAGAACCAGGTACGACTCGCTGCAAATCACCGCCATCCATCGCGGCGGCAAGAATCTCACCCTGCACGGCACCTGGACGTGGTCCAAGCTGCTCGACACCGGCGGCTACGCCGATGAGACCTACAGGATCAAGGCGCACTCGCTGGACGGCAACGACATCACGCACCGCATTACCCTCTCCGGGGTTTACCTGCTCCCGGTGGGACGCGGTCGCGCCCTGCTGGGGCACACCAACCGGATTGTTGACGCGGCCGTCGGCGGATGGGAGCTGGGTGCGCTCTATATCTACCAGACCGGCACTCCGTGGGGAATGCCCGGCGGACTCGAATATCTGAAGAACCCCAAGGTGTCCACACGCATCGAACTCGGCGCCTCCAACCCGCAGATTCGCGGCGTCAATGGTTGCATCAGCGATCCCTATCACATCGACAGCAGCACCGGCATTGTCTCCAACGACTGGTCCATCGCCAATAGCTGCACCGCCGACAATGCCGTTTTCAAGGTGCGGCCGCAATACGCCATCAATCAAAACGTGATCTACTCCGGGGTGCGTATCCCCGGCGATCAGCAGTTTGACGGTAACCTCTCGAAGAACTTCGCCCTCTTCCGCGATCTGAAGGCGCAGTTCCGTCTGGAGGCCTTCAACGTTCTCAACCATCCGCTTTGGCAGGCGGGCTACGACGGCAATCCGCAAAACGCGACCTTCGGCACGATCATCAAAAGTTCCACGGGGCAGAGCAATCTTCCGCGCCAGGTTCAAATTGCCGTCAAACTGATGTGGTAACGAACCCTGCCCGCATGCCGGCTTTTGCAAAATACCGGCGCGCAGGGTTCAGGGCAGCAGCTCCGGTGCAACCTGTATTGCGAACCGCGGTTCACCTGACAGTTGTTCTGCCGCGAAGCGAAGACCGCCTTCGCGGCGTCACCAACAGCATTTTCTAACAACAAAGAAGGATTGGCTGAATATGTTCATGAATGCAACTTATCGTCCGTCTGGAAGACGCGGCCTTCTGACGAAGGGCCTGCTTTGGGCGTTTCTGTTGGGATTTCTCGCCACTGCACACGCCCAATACACGGCGACTGTAGATCTCAACACCAAGTACCAGACCTTCGAGGGCTGGGGAACCTCGCTTGCCTGGTGGGCCAATGTCGTGGGCGGCTACCCGGACATCAACCGAAACGATTACGTCGGCAGGGTCTTCGATCCGACTTATGGACTGGGCCTGAACGTCGTGCGCTATAACATCGGCGGAGGAGAGAACCCGAAATATCTTCCTCCCAACCTCACCTACCTGCAATACCGCGCCCGGGTTCCCGGCTTCCTCGCCTCCTCCACGGCGTCGTATGACTGGACCCAGGATGCGAATCAGCGCTGGATTCTTCAACAAGCAATCCTGAAGGGCGTCACTGTCTCCGAGGCCTTCTCCAATTCACCGCCATGGTGGATGACCAACAGCGGCTCGGTGACCGGCGCAGCCAACGGCGGAAACAATCTGAACCCCGCCTTCGCCTCCAACTTTGCCGACTATCTCACCAGTGTTGTTCAGCATTATCACGACAGTTGGGGAATCACCTTCCGCACGGTTGAAGCATTCAACGAGCCGGTATCGAACTGGTGGGTATTCGGCGCCGCCGTGTCGAATAACAATGGCACTCTGCAGGAAGGCTGCGGCTTTGACAGGCCAACGCAGAATTCGTTTGTCAAAACCCTGGGCGCATCGCTGACAAGCAAGAGCATCAACTACACCACGGTGAGCGCCTCGGACGAAAACAGCATCGACGATGCCTTGCTTTCGTTCAACAATCTGGATTCAACCGCCCAGGGCTTCCTGAGCCAGGTCAACACCCACACCTACAACGGCAGCGAGCGCACCGAGTTGGCTGCCGCAGCCGCAACGGACAGCAAGCGCCTCTCCGTCTCCGAGTACGGCGATGGCGACGGCTCCGGCATGACCTTGGCTCAGCAGATTCTGACTGACCTGAAGGGCTTGCAGCCAAAAAATTGGGTCTACTGGCAGGCCGTGGAAGGCCTCAATGGCGATGGAACTCCCAGCGGATGGGGCCTGATGACCACCAATGGCTTGGACGGCTCCGCCAACTACGGCTACAACTTCAACGAGAAGTATTACGTGATGGGCAACTTCTCCAAGTTCATTCGCCCCGGCTTTCAATTTGTCGGCATGAACGACGCCAACTCCGTGGCCGCCTATGACGGCAACGGAACCATCGTTGTGGTGACAGTCAACAGCACCGCCAGCGAACAACAAGTGACCTATAACCTGCAGAACCTGCCTGCCGGCCTCGGCTCCGGCCCGTGGAATGTGCAGGCCTACCGGACCTCGGCAACCGAAAATCTCGCGCCGCAACCGCCTTACTCGATCACCAGCGGCAGCTTCATCGCGCAGATTCCGGCCAACTCCGTGACCTCGTTTGTGATCAATGCCGTCAGCATCGATCCCACTCTGGCCGCCAATACGCCGGCCCTTGTGGATGGCGGCCAGTACATTTTCTTCACACAGTGGAACTATCCGCAAACCGGCGGCAGTAACAATAACACTCAGGTGTTGCAGGAATCCAACCGGGTTTCAGAGGCGGATGAATTGACTGCCGGCGTTCAGATGGTGACCGACGGCAGTTGGTGCAACTCCGCTACGGATTGCTCGAACATCGATCACGCCCGCGTGTGGGTGGCTCACTCCGCGGGCAGCAACAAGTGGGTCTTCACCACCCTGCACAGCGAAGACAGCGGCACGCCGATGGCGCTGGACATCGCCGGCACAACCGACAACTCAAACGTGGTGCAGAATCCTCGCACCGACGCCCCCTCGCAGCTCTGGAACGTGCAGTTCACCAGCGATAATAACTCGTATCGCCTCATCCCCGCGACATCGAATCTGTCGCTGCACATGACTGGCTGGTGGGGCGCTGGGGTTAACCTCTGCACCGAAGCCGACAGCGCTTGCAACGATACCTGGGGTCAGCGCTACGAGTGGCACCTGGTTCCCTTCCAGGGATCGCCCATGTCCACCTCGCTTGCGGTTGCCTATCCCGCCAACGTAAGCGTCATCACGAACGTGCAACTGCCTGCCACGGTGACCACCAACTGGGGAGTAACCCCCACCGGCACGGTCACCTTCTACGATGGCGCCACACAGCTCGGTCAGGCCACCCTGTCAGGCGCCAGCAATTCCGTTACCTATGCCGCAGGCCAGCTCACGGCGGGCGTGCATAACCTCTCGGCAGTCTACTCGGGCGACAGCAGCAACCTCTCCAGCGCATCGGCCGCGACGCCGCTCAACGTCGATCCGCTGATGGCCAGCTCTACGTCGCTGACCAGCTCAGCCTCTTCGGTTGCCGTTGGCCAGAAACTCACCTTCAACGCCACCATTTCTGTCACCAGCTCCGTGCTGCCGACCGGCACCATGAACTTCACCGCCGGCTCAACAGTGCTGGCTTCGGTTCCGGTTACGGGAAACATCGTGACCTACTCCACCAGCAGCCTGCCTGCGGGCGCCTACTCGGTTATCGCCAGCTATTCCGGCGATACCGTGAATGCGGCCAATTCCTCGTCCGCAGTGCTGGTAACCGTGGCTGCGGCAGGCGCAAGCGCGAGCAGCCTGACGCTCACCTCCAGCCCCGCGGCGCCGATCATCGGCAATCCCGTCACCCTGACTGCGGCCGTCAAGGGCACGGGGGGCACTCCTACCGGCAACGTCTACTTCCTGGATGGATCCAACGTGGTTGGCAGCGGCACGATCGCTTCCGGAAGCGTCTCGGTTACCACTTCCAGCCTCGCGGTAGGCGTGCATTCCCTCACCGCATATTACTCTGGCGATGCTTCCTTCTCCTCCGCGACATCGAGCGTGGATTCGCTTCAAATCTACGCCGTGCCCGTGGGCGACTACGCAATCGCCAGTTCCGCTGACCAGGTCGAGTTGAATGGAAGCACAGGAAGCGCCTCTATCTCCATTGTTACCAGCGGCGGATTCAGTCAACCCATCACCTTCTCTTGCTCTGGACTTCCGGCGGAATACTCCTGTGCATTCACGCCGGCTTCGATCACACCGAACTCGGCCGGGGTTCAGACTACGCAACTGCTGATCGTGCCGCAGAATTCCGCCAAGCTCGATCCCGCCAAATCCGCCACAGGCGTCGTTACGGCGCTTGCCGGCATTGGCTTCCTGGGCCTTCCGCTTTGCTGGCGCTTCCGCCGGAACAAGAAAATCTACATCTTCATCCTGGCTCTCGCCGGTAGCCTTGGCATGGGAATGCAAGGATGCAACTCAACACAAAACACCGCCGGGGCATTCACTCTTACGGTAACGGCAACCAGCTTGCCGATAACCCACAGCATAAACGTTACTGTGCTGAAGTAGTTGGAATTGGCGCCGCATTTGCTGGAACTGCATCTTGGTTCCGGCCAGTGCGGCGTTCGTTTTTTTCAGGCATCGGAGCCTCTTGCAAAATTACCTTCACGGGGTTGCCGATCATTATCGCCCAAAGGCGCATCATCAATCCAGGTGAAATGAAAAGAGCGCTGCCATGTTTACTC
>CAYVGW010000109.1:0-14793 GCA_964450895.1 uncultured Occallatibacter sp.
GGCGGGAGAGCTTGCGGGCCTCCTCGTAGAGCGGCTTGAGGATGGGGCTTTTCACGGCGTACTTGCCCTGCATCTGCTTGACCATCAGCTCGGAATCGCTGATAACGCGCACGTGCTTGGCGCCGTTCTCGACAGCCCAGCGCAGGACACCGAGCAGGCCGGAGTACTCGGCGAAGTTGTTGGTCTGGATGCCGGTGAACTCGCTCAGCTCGACCAGGACGCGGCCTTTGGCGTCTTCCACGACCGCGCCGTAGCCGGAGGGGCCTGGGTTGCCGCGCGAGCCGCCGTCGCAGTGGGCCGTGAGCCACTCGGCCGGGCCGGCGGAGGGGGTAGGAAAGAGAGAGTCGTTCATCGTCCTTCTAGTGTAGCGAATAGAGCGAGGAGAATGGCTGTAAACCTTTGCTGCGCTCCAAAAGCGAAGGCCACCTGACCCGCATCAACGATATTCTGAGCAGCCTGATGGAGGCGAAAGGGCGCATAGGGTCGGCAATCTCGGCTATTAAGAAGTGAGACTGCGGGCCATCGGAGTTATACTAGGCATCGAGTGAATTCACCGATCTGCCTTGGATGAATCTATGAGAGGATGAATATGCGTTTGACATCTCTTGCAATCCGCAACTTCAAAGCGCTCGAAAACGTAACGGTTCCTCTGTCAAGCTTTGTCTGTATTATCGGTGAGAATAACGCCGGGAAGTCTTCAGTGATGCTGGCATTATTGAAATTCATTGAGGGCGGAAAACTGGATAGGACGTACTTCTTTCATGCTGAGCAGGAAATCAGTATCGCAGTGCGTCTGGAAGATATTACTGACGACGATCTAGCTCTCATCCCGAATTCAGAACACCGTTCGCGATTTGAAGCGACTCTTACGAATCGGTCCATTACACTCGTACGCCGGTTTACCGTGGACGTTACGAGCCGTCTTCGTTGCGTGAAACGAACCCCGAACGACAACCGATTCGATTCAGATTCTATCGATAAACTGCTGAGCGGGAAACGTCCAGGTTCTGCATTTTCAGATGAATTGGAACAAGCTTTTTCCGAATTGAAGGGCAAAGTAGATTCAAAAACTAATCAAACAAAGGCGCGAGAGCTCATACGTGAGCTTGAGGACAGCATCCCTGACACAGAAAAACGAGATCAAGAATCTGATCTGCCATCGGGGATCGATAATAGCATTCGTCCTATTCTTCCCGAACCTATATATATACCAGGGGTTAAAGACCTCGCGGACGACATTAAGACAAAGGATTCATCGAACTTTGGAAAGCTACTAGGCATCTTGCTAACTGCGATCACGCCCCAACTCGCTGAAACTGAGGCCGCCTTTGGCTTCTTGAGGAAGGCTCTGAACCGTGTTGTTGACGAGGCGGGCAACTTGAAGGATGAACGGCTCGATGCGGTCAAGGATATTGAAACGACAGTTGAGCGATTTGTTCAAGAAAGCTTTCCTAAGGTTCGGCTTGACGTTCAGATTCCACCGCCTGAGATAAAGACGATTCTGAGTAGCGCCGAGGTTTGGGCCGACGACGGCGTGAGCGGGCCTATTACGACGAAAGGGGACGGGCTCAAGCGCGCAATCACCTTCGCCATTCTGCGGGCTTACGTTGAACTGAAGAATCGTCCGACAGAGGGAAGCGGACGCGGCCAAGCAGGCTCATATTTGTTTTTGTTCGAGGAGCCAGAATTATTCCTGCATCCAGTGGCACAAAGGTCTCTGTTTGACGCTCTTGGCGAAATTTCTCGCACAAATTATGTGATTGTAACGACACACTCACCATTGTTCTTCCAACCGTCTTCGACCAAGACGTTCATCAAGATGCTGAAGCGGGGCAATCCGGTGGGCGCTGGTACTCCCTGCGCGGATGCCCTTACAATCGACATCAGCGGTCTGGATGTTAAAACACAATTTCAACTCATCACATTCGAGACATCGAATGCGGCCTTCTTTTGCAAGTCAGTGGTTCTCGTGGAAGGCGACTCCGACTACATTGTCCTCCCGCATCTTGCCAGAGTGTTGAATCCAGATTGGAATGCTGAGATTGTGGGGTTGGCCTTTTGTCGTGTCAGCGGTAAAGGTAACGTCGGTCGATATAGGAGATTTTTCGACGCGTTCGAAATACAATTATCGGTCATTGCAGATCTAGATTGTATTATTGATGGCTTTGCGCACCTTGATGCGACAACACCGTGCCAACTTATAAGGGAGCGCCTGATACAACAGATCGACGCGTATATCACTAATAATCATGTCGAGGGTAAGCTATCTGCGCGGGATTTGCGTGACTTGCAGTTATCTAATACTCGTCGTATACAGTTTGAAGCTATCCGAGATACATACAGTCGATGTTTGTCCGGAAATGCGACTGAAGCAGAACTTGAGGCAGTTGGACGGGCTTTTTTTGAGGATGAGATCTTGAAAAAGCGGCGGGCTGTTCTTCAGATGGATACGCTTCCTGAAATCCTTTCGAGTAAACGTGAATTGCTCCGGCTTTTACGCGGGGAGGGTATTTGCCTCTTAGAGAAGGGCGAAATTGAGGTATATTATCCCCAGGAAGTGACGGGGCAGGACAAGCCGTCTCGCGCGTTGGATTTCTGTGAAAAAATCGCCACGCGGGATAAGGCATTAACGCTGTGCGATAGTATTCCCATTCCGTTCGGGCCTGCACGTCCTGAATTTGAATTGATTTTTGAGCGTGTATTCGGGAATCCTACTACTGCAACGGACATGAATGGTTAACGACAGGTCACAGGTAATGGTATTCGGCTCGCATTTACCTTAGACCATCGAAGTTGGAGGCACTGAGGCCGCGATGTGATTCAATAGAAAATATGGCTCTTCCCCGGAAAAAGACGGCGCGTGGATTGTGGATCAGGGTGCAGCGCAAGGCGCGTGAGTACGCGATGGTCGTGCGGGCGCTCGCCAATACCTCGCATCCGGTGCTGGCGCAGATTGTGCCGGCGCGGTTCTGCAACCTCAGTTGCGGCTATTGCAATGAGTACGATAAGGTCAGCGAGCCGGTGCCGCTCGACGAGATGCTGCGGCGCATCGACCATCTGGGACGGCTGGGGACGGCGATGATCGGGCTGAGCGGCGGCGAGCCGCTGACGCATCCGGACTTGGACGAGATTATCCGGCGGATGCGGCGGACCGGGGCGATTGCCGGGATGATTACCAATGGCTACCTGCTGAATGTGGAGCGGATCGAGCGGCTGAACCGCGCCGGGCTGGACCATATGCAGATTTCCATCGACAATCTGGTGCCCGACGATGTGTCGATGAAGAGCCTGAAGGTGCTGGACAAAAAGCTGGAGATGCTCGCCCAGCACGCGGAATTCCATGTGAATATCAACTCGGTGGTGGGCGGGGGCTTCAAGAATCCCAACGACGCGCTGGTGATTGGGCGGCGGGCGATGGAGCTGGGCTTTGAATCGACGATTGGGATCATCCACGACGGGGGCGGGCAACTGAAGCCGCTTCTGCCGGAGGAGGCCAAGGTGTACCACGAGATGACCGACCGCCGAAAAACCAACTACTCGCAGTTCGACAAGTTTCAGGAGGCGATTGCGCAGGGGCGTCCGAATGATTGGCGCTGCCGCGCGGGATCGCGGTATTTGTACGTCTGCGAGGATGGGCTGGTGCATTATTGCTCGCAGCAGCGGGGGTATCCGGGCGTGCCGCTGAGCGAGTACAGCACGGCGGATGTGAAGCGGGAGTTTTTGACGGGCAAGAGTTGCGCGCCGAATTGCACGATCGGCTGCGTGCATCGGATCAGCTACATCGACCACTGGAGAGCGCCGCAGCGCAGAGTGATCCGGCCGGAGTTGCTGAAGGTGACCGGGGACAAGTCGGGGCTGGTGCAGATTCAGGGAGCGAAGTAGAGCTTGATGGAAGTTGAAGATGCTGAAAAGCAACCGCAGGTCCTTCGACTCCCTTCGCTGCGCTTCGGTCGCTCAGGATGACAGAGTATTTAGGGCTGCGCTTCGGTCGCTCAGGATGACAGAGTATTTAGGGCTGCGCTTCGGTCGCTCAGGATGACAGAGTATGGAATACTTGTATTTTTAGGCCTGATCAAAGACACATTCTGAAGCGGCAGGGGCGTGGTATTCTAAGCGGGAGATCACTATGGACAAGATAACGGAACAACTCAAGCAGATTATTATCAGCGGCTTGCGGATCAAGGACCGGACCGCGGCGGATTTGACGGACGAGACGGAGTTGCTGGGCGGCGAACTGGAGATCGACTCGATCGATATTCTGCAACTGATTCTGGAGATCGAGCGGCAGTTCAAGATCAAGCTGGTGGAAGGCGAACTGGACCAGAGCGCATGGCGGACGATCGGCACGCTGGCCGCCTCGATTCAGGCCAAGATCGCAGCGCAGTCAGTTTAGTTTCCAACCGGCATTGCCGGCCCGCGAGAGAAGAAACAGGTGCGGGCGAGGACGCCCGCACGACAGCCGGTCTGGAGACCGGCGCTACAGGTTGTTTCGTATCAGGTTGTTTCTTATCAGGAGCAGCACTTCATGCCGACCAGCGACAGGATGAGACCCTCCCGTGTGTTGCTGGTGGAATGCAACAACATGAACAAGTGGGTGGGCACGACGATGCCCTACGAGATGCATGTGCCTCCGATTGGGCTGATGTATCTGGCGTCAAGCGCGCGGGCGGCGCTGCCGGGGATTGATCTAAAGATTGTGGAATCTTCGCTCTCCTGTCCGGATGACGAGCGGTTTGTTCGCATTTTGCGGGAGTTTCAGCCGGATGTGGTGGGGCTGCGCTCGATTGCCTTCTTTCTGGAGGAGTTGCAGCGCGTGGCCCGGCTAGTGCGGGAGAACAGCGACGCGCGGCTGATGGTGGGCGGGCCGATTGTGAAGGCCTACAAGCAGCGGCTCTTCGACGAGGTTCCGGAGCTGGAGATTGCGGTGCAGGGCGAGGGGGAGCGGATTTTTGTGGAGCTGCTCTCCGGGACGGCGCCGGAGACGATCCCCGGAGTTCTGTGGCGCGGGCCGGATGGGGTCGTGGAGAATCCTGGGCAGCGGGAGGCGGCGCAGATCGACAGTTTGCCGATTCCCGCCTATGACTTGATCGACAACGATCAGTACGAGAGCCAGCTCAGTTATGCGTACAATCATCGGCGGCAGGGGGTGCTGCTGACCAGCCGGGGGTGCGTCTATCACTGCACCTATTGCTTCAGCCATTGGAAGGGCATACGGCTGCGCAGCGCGGCGAATATCTTTGCCGAACTGGTGGAGCTGCACGACCGGCACGGCATTCGGGATTTCTATGTCGTCGATGATATTTTCAACGTGGATCTGAAGCGGTCGATGGCGCTGTTTGACATGATTCTCGCGGCGGGGCTGAAGCTGCGGCTATATTTTGTCAACGGGCTGCGCGCCGATATAACCAGCGAGCAGTTTGTGGATCGCGCGATTGAGGCGGGGGCGGTTTGGTTCACCTACGCGGTGGAGTCGGCAGCCGAGGAGATTCAACTGCTGGTGCGGAAGAATCTGAATCTGGAGAAGGCTAAAAAGATCATCGCCTACACGCAGGGCCAGAATGTGGCCGTGAATATCTCGACGATGTACGGCTTTCCCACCGAGACGCGGGCAATGGCGCAGCGCACGCTGGATTTTCTGGGCGAGCTGCCCAAGCCGTCGCTGCTGCCCTATCATTTTTGCCTGCGCTACTTTCCCGGCTGCGAGATCAATCAGCAGGCGATTGACGCGGGCTGGGATGCGGAGCGCATGGGGCTGAGCAGCCGCTTCTCGTACAACGATATGGCGATGGGCACACCGACGCTCTCCAAGCATGAGATGAATGATATTCAGATGGAGTATCACCGGCGCTTTGGGATGAGTAACCCGGCTGCCGTGGCCAACGCGGTGCGGACGCTGCGGACGATTGGCTACACCGACCGGGATATTACGCATATGTATTCGGTTTTGAAGCGCAAGGTGATTCATGAGGTGAGCGAGCTGACCGGGGCGGTTGAGGGATGAAGCGCTGGTACGGGCATCGCTTTCATACTGTCTCGGCGCTGCGGCTGGTATTTTTCACGATGCGCTGGACGCCGCGCTGGGTGCAGGCGCCGATGGCAGTAGTCACGGCGCTGATTTTCTTTTTGATCTTGAAGCGCGAGCGGCGGGCGGTTGCGGGGAATCTGCGGCGGGTGACGGGACGGCGGGGAGTGGAGCTGCTCTGGCGGGTTTATCGCGTCTTCTACTCCTTCTGCGATTTGATGGTCTCTTATTGCTTTGTCCCCCAAGCGAGTGATGCGGAGCTGCTCACAATGCTGGCCGAGCCGGAGCGCGGCGCGGCGGTGATTGATCGCTGTTTGGCCGAGGGGCGCGGGCTGATTGTGTGGACGGCGCATCTGGGCAATCCGGAGTTTGCCTCGCGGCTGCTGGAGCTGCATGGGCGTCCGGTGAACGTGGCGCGGGTGGTGGAGGACTCGCCGGCCGAGCGGATGCTGCGCGAGCGCATGAACAATCAGCGGCTGCGGATTGTGAATCTGAAAGAGGGCGCGCGGGCCACCATAGAGCTTTTGCAGGCTCTGCGCCGCAATGAAATTGTGGCCATTCAAGGGGACCGCGTCTTTCATCCGAGGCACAGCGCGCGGCTGCCATTCTTTGACGCGGAGGCGGCCTTTCCGTTGGGGCCGTTTCTGCTGGCCGAGGCTGCGGGTTCTCCAGTGCTTCCCGGCTTTGTGGTTCGGCAGGGCTGGCAGCGGTATCGCGTACTGCTGGGAGAGCCGATCCTGACGGCTTCGAGCGGCAATCATGAAGCAGACCAGCGCGCGGCGTTGCGCAAGGCGGTCGGCTTTCTGGAAGCGCAATTAAAGAATTATGATGATCAATGGGTAAACTTCTTCGATTTTTGGCCGGACCACGCACGTGATTGATGCAAAAAAGACAATTGTAGTCACCGGAATTGGCGTGGTCAGTCCTTATGGCATTGGCTGGGATGCGCTGCGCGACGGGATGCTGGCGGGCAAAAGCTGCCTGCAACCGGCGACCGATTTGTATCCCGGCTTCCGCGGCACGCTGGCTAGGGTAGGTGATCTGCCGCATTTTGCGGAGAGCCATCATTTTTCCCGCTCGGACAAGCTGGCCGTGGCAGCCGCGCAGGATGCGGTGAGCGGCTTCAGCGGCACGAGCGCCGCGCTGCGCGCCAGCGGAATCGTCATGGCCAGCACGGTGGCCGGGTTGAGCGAGATCGACGCGGAGATCGCCAAGGGCGCGGCGGATTGGTACCGGCACGGCGGATTGAAGCGGGCCGCCTCCTACTCGGTTTCGTGCGTGGGCGCGGCGGTGGGCACGCATCTTCGGATTGACGGGCCGGCTTGCACCGTTTCAGTAGCTTGTGCCTCCGGGGCGATGTCGATCGCGCTGGGCGCGAATATGCTGCTGGACGGCGTTGCGCCGATGGTGCTGGCCGGCGGCAGCGATGCGCTCTGCCCCTTCACGCTAAGCGGCTTCAACTCGCTGCAGGCACTGGATTCCAGCCCTTGCCGGCCCTTTGATCAGAATCGGCAGGGGCTGAATCTGGGCGAAGGCGCGGCGGTGCTGCTGCTGGAGACGCTGGCTCATGCGCGGGAGCGGGGCGCGCCGATTCATGCGGTTCTGCGCGGCTGGGCAATGACCAACGATGCCTCGCACCCCACCGCTCCGCGCAATGACGGCGCGGGGCTGGCTGCTTGCATTGGCCACGCGCTGGAGAGGTCCGGCTGCGGCATCGACGAGGTCGGCTACGTGAATGCCCACGGAACCGGCACGCCGCTCAACGACATTGCCGAGACGCACGCCTTCGAGCGGGCTTTCCGCGGACGCGCAACGCCAGTCCCCGTCTCCTCGACCAAGTCGTACTTCGGCCATTGCCTGGGCGCGGCCGGCGCGTTGGAGGCGGCGATCACGATTACCGCGATGCAGGCCGGCGCGCTCTTTCCTACCTTGCGGCTGACCGATCCCATCGAGAGCGAAGGCGTGGAGTATCTGCGCGGGGAGCTGCGCCGCGTGAGCTTGCCGGTGGCCATGTCGGTCTCTGCCGGCTTCGGCGGCAGCAATGCGGCGCTGGTCTTCGGGAGGCTGCGCGCATGATTGCGACTCAAATCACTGGAATTGGCTCCGTGACTCCGTTTGGTCCGCTTGCCGGGCTGCTTCCTTCGACGTCAATCGAGGATATCGCCCCGCGCGTGATCACGGCATGGCCGACCCAGGGCCTGCGCCGCGCCTTTCTGGTCGAGCCGTTTCGCCCCGCTGCGATTGTGCCGGGATTGAAGACCCGGCGATTGGATCGCCTTTCGGCCTGGGCGCTGGTGGCGTCATCGCTGGCGCTTCAAGATGCGGGCGTGGATCTCAGCCAGATGGATCGCTCGCGGATCGCCGTTGTCTTTGCCACCAGCTTTGGCTGCGTTGAACTGACCGAGACCTTTTATCAGAGCGCCGCCGCCAATGGCTGGCAGGGGACCGATCCGATCACCTTTCCGGAGACGCTCAGCAACGCACCGGCGGCGCATGTGGCTCTCTTCCATCAGTTGCAAGGCCCGAATCTGACCCTCAGTGGCAAGAGCTTTGCCGCCGAGAGCGCGCTGCTCCAGGCCGCCTCCCTGCTCCGGCATGGTCAGGCCGAGATGGCCGTGGTGATTGCCGGGGACACGTTGACGCAGGCGATTTATGAGTGGTATGAGGCCGCGCACATGCTCGCCCCGGCCTGCTTCAACGAGGAGCCGCTCATGGCTTCGACTGGATTCATTCCCGGCGAAGGCGTCGTGGCGATGGTTCTGGAAGCGGCGGGCAAGCGGCAGGCGCGTTCGTATGCTGCGTTGCGCGGCGGCCACTGGGCCTCCGGCGGCGATGCGCAGGGCTGCATTCATCAGCTACTGGGAGCCTCTACGCCGCCGCGGACCATCTGTGCAGGCAATGGCGCACCTTGCGCCTCCAGCGAGCTGACCTGTTCGGCGCGCCGGGTTGTCGGCCCGGATGCGACGATTTTGCCTCAACAGCCAGTGGCTGCGGGGCTGGCCGACGCGGGCGCGCTCTTCCATCTTCTGTTGGCTCTCAGCCGGCAGCCCGGCAGCGGCGAGACGATCATGCTGGGCACGGCCAGCGTCAGCGGCTTTGCCGCGCTTCACCTGGAGCTGCCTTGAATCTCAATGTACGCATCGCCGCCGCGGCCTACGCCGTGCCGCCGGACGAAGAAAGCGTCGCGGCGATCCTCGCGCGCGAATGCGCCCGCGTCGAGGAGACGCTTGCGCCGTTGACTCCGTTGGCAAGGCAACGGGCGATGGACAATCTCGGCCTCTGCCGCGTCCGCGTCTGCGGGGAAAAGCAGCCTTACGACCTGGCGCTGGAGGCCGCTACGGCGGCAATTGCCGAAGCGGGAATCCCGGCGAAACAGATCGATTTTATCCTCGATTTCAGCACCTTTCCCGGAGAAAATTCTCAATCCATCTCCTTTGCGCACCGGCTCAGCTCCGATCTGGGCGCGGATTCATCGCTGAATTTGAGCTTTCGCGCGGGCGGTTGCGGCGCATTGCATCTGGCTATTCAGACCGCCCTCGGCTGGATGAGCATGGATGAGCGCATCCGCACCGCGCTGCTGGTTACCGGCGACAGCGCGCCCGCGGAGAATCGCTCGCTGCTGCCCATTACCGTGCAGGGCGACGCGGCCAGCGCCGTAATTCTGCGCCGCGACGGCGAGCAAGGCCCGCTGATTCTGGGCGTGGATGCGATGACCCTCGGCCATCTGCACAACGCTATCGCCATCACGCAGCACGAGGGCCGCACGCAGCTCATCGCCGACGCCCTGTGCATCGAGCATCAGGTCATGCCGATCTTCTACCTGCATCTCTTCCGCCTGGCGACCAAGGTGCTGGCCGATCAAGGGCTGCGCCTCACTGACGTGGATCACTTCATCTACTCGAATATCAGCCGCCGGGACCGCGAGGGCTTCCGCCGCATGGTCGGCCTGGCGGAAGACGAACTGCCGGCCACGCGCATGACCGAGTTCGGCCACACCTTTGCCAGCGATCTGGTCATCAACTTTGCCGAGCTGCGTCGCGCGGGGTTGATTCGCCCCGGCCAACTGCTGCTCTTCGCTTCGGCGGGCATCGGCTTCACCTGGGGGGTGACGCTTGCCCGCGCCTGAGAGCCAACTGCTGCACGAATGGCTGCGCCGCACCGCAGCCGCAACGCCGCACGCCGCCGCCATCGTCGAAGAAGAGCGCGTCACCTCCTTCGCGGAGCTATTCGATCAGGCTGCCGCGCTCGCCCACGTCTTCATGAAAGACGGCGTGCAGCCGCGGGATCGCATCGCCCTCGTCCTGCCCAAAAACACCGATGCGATCATCGCTGTCTTTGCTTCGCTACTGGCCGGAGCTATTTATGTGCCGATCCATCCGCGCTGGCCGAGCGAGCGCGTCGAATCTGTCCTCGATGAGTGCGAGGCGCGGCTGGTAATCGATGAGGGCAGGCGCATCACCGACCGGCAAACCGGAACCTCATTACCCTGGAGCGAAACGGCGTGGAAACCAGAAAATGATGGGTGCCCCAGGTCCGGATTTTCGGACCTGGGAGACGACGAACCTCAATTTCCTGTTCATGGGAAATGGGAATCCACCCCCGAAGACATCGCCCTCATCCTCTTTACCTCCGGCTCCACGGGTCGTCCCAAAGGCGTCGCCCTCTCCCACCGCGCCGTCGCCGCCTTCGTACGCTGGACCGCCGAGGAATTTCAAATCACTTCGGCCGACCGCATCAGTAGCCCCTCGCCACTGGGCTTCGATCTCTCCACCTTCGACATCTTCAACATGGCCCTCACCGGCGCCACTGCCGTTTTGGTTCCCGAAAACATCGTCTGGATGCCGCGCTTTCTCACGCAATTCGCCAGCGAGGCCAGCATCAGTTGCTGGTACTCCGTGCCTTCCATCCTCTCCGGCATGTTGCAGGAGGGGCGCTTCAACACGCATTCTTATCCTGCTCTGCGCCTGATCCTATTTGCCGGCGAGGTCTTTCCCGGTCCGTTGCTGGCCCGCCTGCAAGCCGCCCTCCCGGTCACGCGCCTGGTCAATCTCTACGGTCCCACCGAGACCAATGTCGTCACCTGGCAAGCAGTGCCGGACGCCTACGACGGCGCGCAGCCGCTGCCCATCGGCCACGCCTGCCCCTACGCCACAGTGTGCGTCGATGAAGCCAGCGGCGAACTGCTGGCTGGCGGCGACTCGCTGATGAAAGGCTATTGGAATCAGCCTGACGAGACGAAGCGCCGTTTCATCCCCTTGCACGGCCGGCAGTTCTATCGCACCGGCGACCGCGTTACCACTGCTCCGGATGGCAGTTATCTCTTTCTTGGACGGCTCGACCGCCAGATCAAGCGCCGCGGCTTTCGCATTGAGTTGGGTGAGATCGAGGCCGCTCTCGCAGGTCATGAAGATATACTGGAATCGGCCGTGGTTGCCGTCGAAAGCGGGACGAAAGGCGTCGTAATTACTGCTTTTCTCCGCCTTGGCGCTGAAGGCGCGGTAACTCTGGCGGAGGTGAAGGCTCATTGCGGACACCGCTTGCCCCCTTATATGCAGCCCGACCGCATTCATGTTCTGAATGTTGTGCCCAAAGGAAGCCGAGGCAAAATCGACTATCTCGCCCTAAGTAAAATTGCAGAAGGATTGACCAGTGGAAATTGAGAAAGAAATCCGGAGTTTTGTCGCCGCGAACTATCTGCCCGACACGCAGGCGGAAACCATCGACGACGCCATGCCGCTGATTACCAGCGGCATCATCGATTCAATTGGAATGCTCGGCTTGGTCGACTTTATTGAAAGCCGCTTCGCCATCGAATTTTTGCCGCGCGAGATCGACGTTCATGCGCTGGATTCTATCCAGCGCATCGAAGCGTTAGTTCAGGGTAAACTGGACAAGAATGCTTTGAAATAAGTTTTTTGCTGTAATTTGCTGGAAAATTGCTATCCGAGGCCGCATGAGAGCATTGCTGGTTCAGAGTCCCGCCACTTCGCCCTGGGTTCCCCGCCGTCAGTGGGAGCCGCCCAGCGTTGCCATGGCGACCATTGCCGGGCAGATCGACAATCACGATGTGCGCGTCGCCGACACCGTTGTCTGGCGCAAGCAGGCCGTGCCGCGCTTTCAGCAGTTACTGCGGGAGTTCAAGCCGGATGTTGTCGGTTTTACTTCGATGACCTTCCAGTACGAGACGACCGCCGGCTTTGCCTATCTAACCAAACAATTCGATCCGCATATTAAGACCGTCCTCGGCGGCTATCACGCGACTTTATTTTCTGAAACCATCGCTGGCGGCCAGGATGCCGGCCTGTGGGACTTTCTCATGCGCGGCGAAGGAGACTTTGCCTTCGGCGAGTTACTGGACAGTGTTGAAGCCGGCGGCAAGGGCATGGACAGGATACTCGGCCTTTCATACAAGGAAGACGGCGCCTTTCGCCACAATGGCGCGCGGCCTTTGGAAGACTTGAGCCGCATCAAAATTCCCGCCCGCGACAAACGCCTGCTCAGCGGCTTTCATATGTACTTCCGCAAGGCTGATGTCATCGAAACCTCGCGCGGCTGCCTGCATCTGTGTAACTTCTGCAGCATCCGCGAGATGTATGGCCGCTCCTTCCGCGTCTTTCCGCTGGAGCGCGTGCTGGCCGACATAGAAGACGCCTACAGCCGCGGCGCGCGCCATATCTTCTGTACCGACGATAACATCACGCTGGACATGGAGCGCTTCGAGAAGTTATGCGAAGGAGTGATCAAACTCAAGCTCAAGGACGTGATGTTTACCACCCAAGCCAGCCCCATCGGCTTTGCGCATCGTCCCGATATTGCCAAGAAAATGGTGGAGTCGGGTTTTGTTTCCATCTTCCTGGGCATTGAAAATGGCTCGCAAAAAAACCTCAAAACCATGCACAAGCCCAATACGCTGGACACCATCCAGCGCGGCGTTGAAGCCCTCAAGAAGGAAGGCATCATCGTCATCGCCGGCATCATCAACGGCTTGCCCGACGACGATCCGGAAAGCATGCGCGAAAATTATCAATTTATTAAAAACATGGGCATCACCAGCGTCATGGATCAGATCATGACTCCCTACCCTAAAACGCCCCTGCGCGGCGAGATGATCGAAGCTCATCGCGTTGCCAACTTACAGGATTTCCGCTGGTACGACGGCTACTGGAGCAATGTAAACACCAGCCAGCTCACACCCGCGGAGCTGAACTTCGTGCGCTGGAAGATTCGCCGTGAAGTGATCGGAATGTGGCGCGCCACCAAGGGAGACTGGAAGTTTTTCAAGGGATACACCTACTTCTGGGAGTTTTTCTTCCGCCATATCGTCTGGGTCAACGAGCGGATGCTCGAACTTATCTTCGGCGTCGAAGGGCGATATAAGCTGCAGATGCGCCACTTTTTGCAGCTCAATGACTTCGGCATCAAGATTCCCGGCCGCCAGCGCGTTGAAACCTATCATCCCATCTATGGGGATAGCACGGACCCCTTTCAGGACACCCGTTGGAGCCTGCTCAAGCAGCGCCTGCCCTTTCCATGGCGTAAGCGCTTGACGGATGCTCCCATGGAAAGATAGTGTGGATGTGTTCGTGAAAGGCGACGGAATTTCGCCTGGAATTTCCGTTTGAACGTGAATGCGATGCGTCGTGCGAAAGTCTTCCTGATATTTCTCTGCGCCGCGCCCCTGCCGGCGCTCTGCCAGTCAGATACATTCCCGGATTCATGGCAGGCGCGCGTCTTCGAGGCCTGCGGCGCGCCGGAAAAGCAAGTGAATTTCACCGTTACGGCCGATAACTCCGGGCGCCCGCCTGCGGCGCAACCCGCCGGCAAAGCGCTGATCTACGTCCTGCGCCCTCATCATGGATTGACTGGATTCCCCAGTAAAATTGCCGTGGACGGCGAGTGGAAAGGCGCCAACCTTCCCGGAACTTATTTCACTTTCACAGTGGAGCCAGGCCTGCATTACTTCTGCTCCAGCGCCAAGAGCCAAAGCCTGCTCATCATGACGGTCGAGGCGGGCAAGACTTACTATCTTGAGCAGCAGGTGATCTTCAAGCCACACGGACCCGTCCACAATCTGTTTCTGTTGCGTGAGTCGGAAGTCAAGCCTATTCTGGCGCTGACCGCTCCAAGCACCTGGAAAATCGAATAACAAACTGATCGGAGTTATAAAATGCGAAGAATAGCCGCGCTACTGGCTCTGTTGTTTACTTGCACAATTCTGCCGCACGCTCAGATCAGCGAGAGTGATGGGAAAGCATGGCTCGAAGCCAACACCGCCCCGCCCGCGATGAATGTCACTGGAATCTGGGATGGCGGCGACTGGGGCACGGTCACCCTCACTCAGCGTCAGGGCGGCCGCAAAGTCATTGGAACAGCCGATAGCTGGGATGTGACCGGCGTGGTCAGCGGAAACACCGTCTATCTGGTCATCTGGAAGAGAGACAAGGTCGCCTTCACCGCCAAACTAACTCTGGATAATTCTTCGCAACTGACCGGAGTCTATGCCAAGAGCATACTCTCCGCTGCCTCTAAAACTGTCCCCATGCAACTGAAAAAATAGACGCAGGCAAAAAAGCACGGCCGGCCTGAGTTAGGTGACCGTGCTTATTCGCGACATTAGCTTTTTAAGAATTATTTCATGCCCTTTCCGGATTCTCCGGTAATTTCCACATGCAGTTTAATGCCCACATCCTTCAGCGCTTCATTCAAATAGCCTCGGAGTGAGCCGGTCTCGCAAATTCGGACACAGCGTTAAGTGGAGGTTTTGTTCTTCC
>CAYVGW010000110.1:0-14692 GCA_964450895.1 uncultured Occallatibacter sp.
AATCAGGCTGAACCGCCGCTCAACTTTCAACTATGGATGGGACATCCTCTACAAAACATGCCTGAATTGAGTTTTTCCGCAGCCTCTGAAGTCGTGCCCTTTCAAAACCTGACTTTTACCACAGGCTGCTAACTGCCGTTTTTAGGACTATTGATCCGGCAGCGAAATACTGTCTGGGCGCCCCGTCCATTCCTGCGTTTTTTTGCGGGAATGGACGGGGAACGAAGTCACTGTTTCTT
Organism: uncultured Occallatibacter sp.; assembly: GCA_964450895.1. Lineage (GTDB taxonomy): Bacteria > Acidobacteriota > Terriglobia > Terriglobales > Acidobacteriaceae > Telmatobacter. The sequence goes on from CAYVGW010000110.1 coordinate 240, forward strand.
GGCGGATCGATAGGCTTGGGTTCTTGAGTATCTTCCTGGCCCGTGCGATGAGCAAGATTCAAAACTTACGGGAAGGCGCCTCTTCCGCTACAATCCACTCATGAAGCTAGGCGAATTGGCAAGCAAGCTGGGAGCGGAGCTGCGCGGAGATGCGGAGCTGGAAGTTACTGGAGTCAAAGGGATTGAGGAGGCCGGGGCGACGGAGGTCACCTTCGTCGCCAATCCCAAGTACGCAAGTCTGGCGCGCAAGACGCAGGCCGCCGCGGTGATCGTCGAGCCGGAGTTTCCGGAGATTGACGCGCCCACGCTGCGCATTCAGAATCCGTATCTGGCCTTCTCGCGTACGCTGGGCCTCTTCTATCAGCCGCCTTTCTACGCGCCGGGAATCCATCCGACGGCGGTGATTGACCCGACGGCCGAGATCGGCGCGGGCGCGCATATCGGCGCATTTGTGGTCATTGGCCCGCATGTTAAGCTCGGCGTGCAAGCCACGCTGCTGCCGCACGTGGTGCTGTATCCGGGCGTAGAGGCGGGCAGCCGCTTCTTCGCTCATGCCCATGCCGTTGTGCGGGAACACTGCATTTTGGGCGACGATGTGACGCTGGAAAACGGCGTGGTCATCGGCGCGGACGGCTTCGGATTTGCCAAAAACGAGCAGGGCCACTGGGAGAAGATTCCGCAGTCCGGGCCGGTGCGGATTGGCAATCGCGTGGACGTGCAGGCCAACGCCACGATCGACCGCGCCACGGTCGGCGAGACGCGCATCGGCGACGGCACCAAAGTGGACAATCTGGTGCAGATCGGCCACGCCTCGCACGTCGGCCAGAATACGCTGATCTGCGCGCAGACCGGTCTGGCCGGCTCCTCGATTGTCGGCAATAATGTGATTCTGACCGGCCAAACCGGCGTCGCCGGCCACTGCACGGTGGGCGACGGCGTCATCCTGACCGCGCAGTCGGCGGTCTCGCACGACATTCCTCCCGGCAAAGTCATCTCCGGTTCCCCCGGCTTCGACAATCGCGTCTGGCTGCGCGCCGTCACCCTCTTCCAACGACTGCCGGAACTGGCCAAGCGGCTGGACCGCATGGAAAAGAAGCTGGCCGCGCAGGAGCCGAGCGAAGGCGCGGAGGGAGATCAGAAGTGAAATTGTCGACAGAATCTCTCCGGCCAGGTTCATGGTCTCGCACCCTAGTCGCAAAGACGAAGACGGGGCGAGGGTGGGGCGCCCCGGCAGTTATTTTGCTTCCCTTGCTGCTTTGGCTAGCCGCCTGCCACTCTTACCACATAGAAACAACGGTAGAAAACCGCACCGGCGGCGCAGTCCAACTCTTGGAGGTGGATTATCCCAGCGCCAGCTTCGGCGCCAACACTCTGGCGGGGGGCGCGCTTTTGCGGTATCGCATCCAGGTGCGCGGCAGCGGCCCGCTCAAGGTGCAATATACCGGCAGCGATGGCCGGCAAAATCAAATCGTTGGCCCCGTGCTTGCCGAGCGCCAGGAGGGCCGGATGGAGATAGTGCTGCTTCCCGGAGGGCGCGTAGAATTCCATCCGCATCTGCCCCCTCGGCCCTGATGAGTGTCTTCTAATGAAGGTAGATTGGAAAGAAACCAAAAGGAATCCAGACTCCGCCGGCTATTCCCCTTTCAAATTCCTCCGATAAGGAGAGTTGTGAGGAGCAGAATGCGCCCAAGCGCAGCATCCGGCAACAGCCGATCTCAGCATCCGTGGTTGCGAAGGCAGAGGCATGGCCTGCGCCTGGCCGTCTGCCTTCTCGCTGGCGCCACGGCCACGGCGCTGATTCTCTGTATCTATGAAGCCCATATGATCTGGAGCGCGAATGGCGGCCTTCTGGCCTTGGTGCTGCTGCTTCTGGTTTGCATCTTCATCGTGCTGGAACGGGAGCACGCCCTGGTCCGGCAATTGGAAAAGATCGCTGCACTGCACGCGCTGGTCAGCGAGAACTCTCGCGATGCAATCATCCTGGCCGACCTCAGCGGCCACCGCAGCTACGCCTCTACCGCCGGAGAAAACCTGGGATGGAAGCCGGAAGAGCTGCTGACCCAAGGCGGCGTCGAGATGATCCATCCCAACGACCGGCAGCGCGCGCAGGAGATTGTCAACCAATTGAATTCCGGCAGCGAGGGCGCGATGATCGAATGCCGCGTACAAAAACCTGCCGGGGAGTACATCTGGGTCGAGGTCAGCCTGCGTCGGGTCAATGATCCGGAGACCGGCCTTCCTTCCGGAGTTCTCAACTTTGTCCGCGATGTCTCCGAACGCAAGCTGGCCGAAAAAAAGCTGCAAGAGGCTTATGAAGCCGTGGAGGCGCTGGCGGTCACCGATGCGCTGACCGGCCTGGCGAATCGCCGCCGCTTCGATCAGTACCTGGCCACGGAGTGGCGGCGCAGCCAGCGCGACCGCCAGCCGCTCTCGCTGCTCATGCTGGACGCCGACAAGTTCAAGGTGTACAACGACACGTATGGGCACCAACGCGGCGATAATTGCCTCAAGCAAATTGCCGAGGCCTGCATGGACGTGGTCTCGCGCCCCGGCGATCTGATTGCGCGCTTCGGTGGCGAGGAGTTTGTGGTGGTCTTGCCGAACACTGACAACGCGGGCGCCCTGCATGTCGCCAACGAAATCTGCAAGGCTCTGCGCAATCGCCGTCTGCCCCACAGCGGCAATGCACCGGGCATCGTCACCATCTCCGCAGGCTGCGCCACGTTGATTCCCCGGTTCGGCAAGCACGCCCCGGACCTGATCGAGATGGCCGACAAGGCTCTGTATAAAGCCAAGTTCAACGGACGCGATCAGGCATGCGACGGCAGCCTGCCAGAAGCCGCGGAAGAAGAGGACAAGCCTCCCGAACTGCGCGTGGTGGCCGGCGCAAATGCAGCCTGAAAGCCAAATGATAAGGCCGGTCTCCAGACCGGCTGTCGGGCGGACGTCCTCATCCGCGCTCGCCCAAATCCACAAACGCACCCTATCCCCCGAAGGCTATTGATCCGGCACGAATGCATTGCGAGATTGTCGCCGAAAAGCAACCGCAGGTCCTTCGACTCCGCTCCGCTCCGCTCAGGATGACAGAATTTTTATATCGCAATCCTTTCAGGCCGGATCAATAATTTGCAAATTGCTCCATAGCCCGCAATTCAAAAAATCTCCGTAAAGCATTCTGACACTGCAAAATAGAATCATGGCGAAGAGTGCACTGATTACCGGCGCATCCAGCGGCTTCGGCTTGCTGACCACGATCACTTTGGCGCGGCGGGGATGGCGCGTGCTGGCCACCATGCGCGACCTCGCGCGGCGCGAAAGACTTGCGGAAGCCGCGCAGGCTGCCGGCGTCCTCGACCGCCTCGAGTTTCTCGCTTTGGACGTAACGAATCAACAGCAGATCGAAACCTTGGCCGCGCAGATTGCCGCCCGCCCCGCGCCGCTGGACGCCCTCATCAACAACGCAGGCTTTGCCATGGCCGGCTTTGCCGAAGATGTTTCCGACGCCGAGCTGCGCCGTCAATTCGAGACCAACTTCTTTGGCGCAACGGCGGTCACGCGCGCCTTTCTGCCCCAGCTTCGGCGGCAGGAATCGGGCCACATTGTGATGCTCTCTTCCATCTCCGGACGCATGGGCTTTCCCGGCGTCAGCAGTTATGTCGCGTCGAAGTTCGCGCTCGAAGGCTGGGCGGAGACGCTGCGGCTGGAGCTGAAGCCTCTGGGAATTCACGTCGTTCTGGTCGAGCCGGGGTCTTTCGAAACCGACATCTGGACGCGCAACGCCATCCTCTCCGCCGCCACGCAGGATGTGGCTTCTCCCAACGCCGCCCGCCTTGCGACTCTGCTCAGCCGGCGTGAAACAGGCAAGCAGAAAGCCAATCCGCAAAAGGTCGCCGACGGCATCGCGGCGATTCTGGATGATCCGCGCCCCCGCCTGCGCCATGTCTTTGGCCGCGACGCGCACTTTGGTTTGGCGCTCAAGCGTCTTCTGCCTTCCAGTATCCAAGAGTGGCTGCTGATCAAGGTGAGCGGAATTGGCGTATAGGCTTGCCGAAGTCGCCAAAACCGGAGGATTTGCGGGTAAACTAGAGGCATGGCAGAGATTCAGCGCAGAAAAACACCTACGGTCAGCATCGGGCAGGTACGCGTCGGTTGGGCGGTCCCGGTGGTCGTGCAGTCGATGACCAATACCGATACGGCGGACGTTCAGGGCACCATCGAACAGGTTGCGGCGCTTGCCGTTGCCGGTTCGGAGCTGGTGCGCGTCACGGTGAACAACGAAGAGGCGGCGGCGGCGGTTCCGGCGATCGTCGAAGGGCTGGAGAAGCGCGGCCTTCGCGTGCCCATCGTCGGCGACTTCCACTATAACGGCCACTTGCTGCTGAAGAAGTTTCCCGCCGCGGCGCAGGCGCTGGCCAAGTACCGCATCAATCCCGGCAACGCGTCGATCGGCAAGAAGGACAACGACAACTTTCAGGTGATGATCGAGTGCGCGGTGGAGCATCAGAAGCCGGTGCGCATCGGCGTGAACTGGGGCTCGCTGGATCAGGCGCTGCTGGCGCGCATGATGGACGAGAACAGCCGGCTGGCGGAGCCGCTGCCGGCGCGGGAGGTGATGATGGAGGCGATGGTGCGCAGCGCGCTGGAGTCGGCCGCCGCCGCCGAGCGCTATGGCCTGCGCGCCGACCAGATCATTCTCTCCGCCAAGGTGAGCGGGGTGCGCGACCTGATCGATGTTTATACCAACCTGGCGGCGCGCTGCTCGTATGCGCTGCACCTGGGATTGACGGAGGCGGGGATGGGCGCGAAGGGGCTGATCGCCTCGACCGCCGGCCTGGCGCCGCTGCTGCTGGCGGGGATCGGCGACACCATCCGTGTGAGTTTGACGCCCAAACCGGGCGGCGACCGCACCGAGGAGGTGCAGGCCGCGCAGCAGGTCTTGCAATCGCTTTCGATTCGCAGCTTTATGCCGCAGGTGACCAGTTGCCCAGGGTGCGGGCGGACCACCAGCACCTATTTTCAGGAGCTGGCCGAGCAGATTCAGAGTTATCTGCGCGCCTCCATGCCGGAGTGGCGCAAGAAATATCCCGGCGTCGAGGAGTTGAAGCTGGCGGTGATGGGCTGCGTCGTCAACGGGCCTGGAGAGTCAAAACACGCCAACCTGGGCATCAGTTTGCCGGGAACCTTCGAGGAACCGAAGGCGCCGGTCTATGTGGACGGCAAGCTGCTGAAGACCCTGCACGGCGAGACCATTGTCGCGGAGTTCAAGCAGATTCTCGATAACTACGTGGTGAGCCATTACGGGCAGGGGGCTTAGCAGCCTTGGGTGAAAGACGTCCCCTTTCAAAACAAGACTTTCACCAGTCCAGCATAATGAGAGTGGTCATAGTTCTGGCCGCACTTGCGGAAGCCCTTGCACTCGGTCCGCGGGAGAGAGAAAATCCTCCGGCACGCCCACGGCATCGAGCGCGGCAAAGATCTCTTCCAGGCTGGCAGGCGCTTGCGAGAGAATCAGGTCGCCGTTCCTAGGATCGACCTCGCTTGACGAGAAGCGGAACTCTGCCGGGATGCGCACGGCCTGACTGCGCCCGCTCATGAAGACCTTGGCTTTTTCAAGGACGGGCATCGCTCACCTCTGCCATGTATCGTGTTCTATGTCGTGATCAAAGTCAAGGATACAGCAATTCCAGGAAGAAACAAACGTGGACCAGGAGGTCCACGTTACAGCCGACCGGGAGGTCGGCGCTACAGTTTCATGTACCGCGGGTCGTAAACGGCGGTGGGGAACTAAATGAAAAAAATACCAGAGCAAGCGGCGCCATTCCTCCCGGCGGGAGGGGATGAAAATAGCCCAGGGTGAAACCCTGGGAAAGCATTCGACCATGAGATTCCCGCCCCGGAGGAGCGGTGTGAAATCCATGCAATATAACAAATTTCAGTGATTATGTTGAAAGAATTCGATCCGCCCCTCCAGGGCGGATGACCATTCCTTTGCCTCTAACCCAGGGCAGCGCTGCGCTTGCCCTGGGCTATTTTCGACGGCTCCCTCCGGGAGCGGACCGATTGGCCACTCATAGGATGACAGATTTGGAGGTCCATTTAGAATTGCTGTCAAGGATAGGCAGCCCTCGACCGGCCTTTGCTGGACGCGCTAGACTAGCGAGCATGAAACGCATTGGCTTTTCTCTCGTTCTGTTGTTCTCCGTTGCCGCCGCGGCGCAGTCCTTCACCGTCAGCTTTCCCAAGGAAGTGAGCGCGCAGCCGCTGGATGGGCGGTTGTTGCTGTGCCTATCCACTGACCCTTCTGATGATCCGTGCAATCAGATCGACGATACGCCGCGCACGCAGATGGTCTTTGGGCTGACGGTGGATGGCTGGCAGCCGGGGCAGGCAGCCGTGGTGGACGCGAGCGCCTGGGGCTATCCGGTGCGCAGCCTGAAGGATGTGCCGCCGGGGGAATATACCGTGCAGGTTGTGCTGAACAAGTACGAGACCTTTCATCGCGCGGACGGCAAGACGATCAAGCTGCACATGGATCAGGGCGAGGGGCAGCATTGGAATATCTCTCCCGGAAATTTGACCTCGAAGCCGGTGAAGATGACCGTGAGGCCGGGTGCGCCGATTACTCTCTTACTCGACGGCGTGATTCCGCCGATCCCCACGCCGGCGGATACGAAGTATGTGCGGCACATCCGCGTTCAGAGCGCGCTGCTGACGAAGTTCTGGGGGCGGCCGATGTTTTTGAGCGCGATTGTGATGGTGCCGGAGGGCTTTGACGAGCACCCGCAAGCGCGCTTTCCGCTGATGCTCTTTCACGACCATTTTGTGGCCGACTTCGGCAACTTCCGCACCACGCCGCCCGATCCGAATCTGAAGCCCGACTACAGCGAGCGCTTCCACCTGGCCGGGTACAACCGCATTCAGCAGGAGGAGGGGTACAAGTTTTATCAGCAGTGGATTGCGCCGGGGTTTCCGCGCTTTCTGATCGTCAAGATTCAGCACGCGAATCCATATTATGACGATTCCTACGCCGTGAACTCGGCCAACGTGGGGCCGTATGGCGATGCGATTGAGGCGGAGCTGATTCCGGCGATTGAGAAGCAGTTCCGCGCGATTGGCCAAGGATGGGCGCGCTTCACCTACGGCGGCTCGACGGGCGGTTGGGAGGCGCTGGCGGTGCAGGTCTTCTATCCGGATCACTACAACGGCGCATTTGCCGCCTGCCCGGACCCGATTGATTTTCACGGCTATATGACGATTGATCTATACAACGACAAGAACGCCTTTTATCTGGAGGGGGCGCACAAGCGCGTGCCGCAGCCGTCGATGCGCGACTACCTGGGGCATACGCTGATGACCACCGAGGAGAACAACAGCTATGAGCTGGCGCTGGGCGATCATGGGCGCTCGGGCGAGCAGTTCGACATTTGGCAGGCGGTCTACGGGCCGGTGGGCGCGGACGGCTACCCGCAGCCGATCTTCGACAAGGTGACGGGCGAGATCGACCATAAGGTGGCCGAGTACTGGCGCAAAAACTACGACTTGGAAGCGATCCTGGAGCGGGATTGGGCAAAGCTGGGGCCGGAACTGGAGGGGAAGATTCACATTTATGTCGGCTCCGACGACACCTATTTCCTGAATGACGCGGTCTATCGCATGGAGGATTTTCTCAAGACGACGAAGAACCCGGCGTACGGCGGAGAAGTGACGTATGGGCCGCGCGCGGAGCATTGCTGGAATGGCGACCCCACGCTGCCCAATGCGTATTCGCGGCTGCATTACAATACGATGTATTTGCCGAAGATTCTGGAGCAGATCAAGAAGACCGCGCCGGCGGGGGCGGATTTGACGAGCTGGCGGTATTAGTGGCATCGGTATCCCACCCTGGCCACAAAAACTAAAACGTGGCGAGGGTGGGGCACCAATTTCATCACGCGATCTGTGAAAATCCCCTAAGCAGAAATGGCCAGCGCGTCCGGAGCCGTCTCCGGACGCGCCTCGTAGACCTCTTCGGCCCGGTCCAGCGCGGCCTGGATATTGGGCATGAAGTTTTCGCGGCCAATGTGGTCCAGGAAGCGGCTGCCGCTGAGCAGCTTGGAGGGCTGCTCCATGGCGCCGCAGAGCAGCATGTGGCGGCCGGAATCATGCAGCCGCTTGGCAAAGCTCTCGATGGCGTGGATGCCGGTGGCGTCGATGGCGGTCATATTGCGCAGGCGGAGAATGACGACGGGCTGGAAAGCGCGGAGGTCGGCGGTGGCCTCGACTAGCTTCTCGGTGGTGCCCCAGAGGAAAGGCCCGTGGATGCGCAGCAAGGTGACGTAGGGGGGCAGGATGCGGCCTTGCAGCGAGTGGGAGAGGCCGTCGCGGATGTAGTCGTCGGTGACCGGGGAGATGGTGGTGGTGTCGGCGATGCGATAAATATAAAGTAGCGCGGCGAGAGAGAGGCCGATGCCCACGGCGACGGTGAGGTCGGCAAAGACAGTGAGGGCAAAGGTGACCAGCCAGACAGAGATGGCGGTAAGGTCGAGGCGGAGAATGCCGCCGATCTCATTCCACTCGCCCATGTTGTACGCGACCACAAAGAGCACGGCAGCCAGCGCGGCCAGGGGGATGTAACTAGCCAGCGGCGCGGCCACCAGCAGGATCAGCAGCAGGGTGATGGCGTGGATCATGCCGGCCAGCGGGGAGCGTGCGCCGGCGCGGATGTTGGTTGCGGTGCGGGCGATGGCGCCGGTGGCGGGAATGCCGCCGAAGATCGGGGTGATGATGTTGGCGATGCCCTGGCCCACCAGTTCGACGTTGGAGTTATGCCGGTCGCCGGTCATCCCATCGGCCACCACGGCGGAGAGCATACTCTCCAGCGCGGCCAGCAGGGCCACGGTGAAGGCCGAGGGTATCAGCGGAATAATGTGCTCGGAGTGGAAGTCTGGGATGGAGATGTGCGGCAGACCGCTGGGAATGCCGCCGAATTTGCTGCCGATGGTCTCGACCGGAAGATGGAAAAACAGCGCCACGCCGGTGCAGAGCAGCAGAGCGACGATGGAGGCGGGAAAGCGCTTGGTGAGGCGCGGCAGAAGAATGAGAATGGCCAACGTGCCCAAGCCCAGGCCAAGAGCAGCCCAGTTGACGCTCTCGGCGTGCGCCAGAAGGAGCTTGATGCGGGGCAGAAACTCGCTGGGCACGGCGCCGACGCGCAGGCCGAAGAAGTCCTTGAGCTGGGTGGAGGCGATAAGGATGGCGATGCCGTTGGTGAAGCCGATGACCACCATGCGGGGGATGAAGCGGACGGCCGCGCCTAGGCCAGTAAGGCCCATGAGTAGGAGCAGAATTCCGGCCATCAGCGTGACCATGGTCAAGCCAGACATGCCGTAGCGGGCGACGATGCCGGCGATGATGACCACGAAGGCGCCGGTAGGACCGCCAATCTGGGTGCGCGAGCCGCCCAGCGCGGAGATCAGGAAGCCTGCCACGACGGCGGTGTAAAGTCCGGCCTGCGGGGTTACGCCGGAAGCGATGCCGAAGGCCATGGCCAACGGCAAGGCGACAAGCCCCACCGTGATGCCGGCGACCAGATCGTGGAAAAAGTCTTGTAGCGTGTAATCCCGGAGGGCCAGGATCGACTTGGGGAGATTCGGATTATGAATGGACATCTTTACTGCCATTTTACACTTATCGGCAGAATGGAGGAAAATCAACATGGCGATCCCACGCGTCTGAATGCCGATTCACGGCCACATACCAGCCCAGTGTACCGGGTGAAGATTCTGGAGCCGATCAAGAAGGCCGCGGGAAGGGGAGCGGAACAGGCGCGCCGGCGGCATTGCGCTCGTTTCAAAAGTAGCCTGATAACCGGTACATTATTTAGTTTCATCTACGTACCGATTATCTAACCGATGAAACAAGTTCCTGCAATTTAGTACTTCCCCGCGCGGCGGGTCATGTTTGATGATTTTAAGAGCCATCTCATGTGGCCTTCGCCCTCAGGCCGGTATCTCGATAGATGCCTGAGGGCATTTTTTGGTTTGCGCAGCGCGGTCTGTGCGCGAACAGCGAAGTGAAGCGAAGCTGTGAACCTTCTGATTTTCCGTGGCCCGGTTCAACGCTTATTCAAACGGATCGACCGCTGACAGAGGAAAGAGCTTTGGCGTAGAGAAGCGCCGCGCGGCCTTCGGGGTAGTAGTTCTCCCGGCGGCCCTGGCAGCAGTAGCCGTGCGCCTCGTAAAGATGAATGGCGGCGGAGTTGACGGCTTCAACATGCAGCCAAATCAAGCCGGCTCCGGCAGCGCTGGCCGAGGATTCAATGCAGCGGAGCATCTCCTTTCCAATGCTCCGGCGGCGCGCGTCCGGAGCGACTTCAATGGTCTGGATGTAGGCGGAGATTTCAGACTTTCTCTGCGCCCAAACGGCGATGGCAAAGCCCTTCAGCCTTCCATCCTCTTCCGCGACCCATGTGGCGGCATGAGCGCGGCTGACCAAGCTGCGCAGATAGCGGCGGCTGAAGCGATGGGGCGGCTCAAAGCACAGTTCTTCCAAAGCATAAAGCTGCGGGAAGTCATCGGGCTGATAGAGGCGATAAAGCACAATCCAACTTTACGGCAAGCGGAAAGCAAAGAGCCATTCCTGGAGAGGAATGGCTCTTTGCTGAGGATCTGTGACGGAATTCGGTGGAGATTCGTGGAATCCCAGGTCCGAAAATCCGGACCTGGGGCACCCAAATGTCTTGGAAAGGAAAAACTAGACCTTGGCTTCCAGGCCGGCGATGACATCAAAGAAGCGCTGATCGAGGCGGCGGTTGGTGGCGATGGCTTCCTTGATGGTGATGTCGGTGATGTCGGTGCCGCGCAGGACGGCGATGCGGCCCCACTTGCCCTGATGCACCATGTCGATGGCGTGCAGGCCGTAGCGCTGGCCGAGGAGGCGGTCGTAGGCCGTGGGCGAGCCGCCGCGCTGGGTGTGTCCCAGGTTGACGGAGCGGGTCTCGAAGCCGGTCTTCTTTTCGATCAGCTTGGCCAGGGCCTCGCCGATACCGGAGAGGCGGGCGTGTCCGAAGGAATCCACCTTGGCCTCGCCATCGACCACCTGGCCGACCTCGGGCAGCTTGCAGCCCTCGGCCACCACCACGATGCCGTAGTGCTTGCCGCGGTCATAGTTGTACTTGAGCAGCGCCGCGACGTGATCGATGTCGACGTCCTGCTCGGGAACCAGGGTGACGTCGGCGCCGCCGGCCACGCCGGTGGCATAGGCGATCCAGCCGGCATCGCGGCCCATCACTTCGATAACGATGACGCGATTGTGGGAGTCGGCGGTGGTGCGGATGCGGTCCACGGCCTCGGTGGCGATGGCCACGGCGGTGTCAAAGCCGAAGGTGGCGTCGGTGCCGTTGATGTCGTTGTCGATGGTCTTCGGCACGCCCACGCTGGGCACGCCATTCTCGCTCAGGTAGAGGGTGACGGACTGCGTGTCGTCGCCGCCCAGGGCGATCAGCGCATCGATCTTGTTGGCCTTCAGGACTTCCTGGACCTTCTCGATGCCGCCGGGAATCTTCTTCACGTTGGTGCGCGAGGAGTGCAGGATGGTGCCGCCCTGCAACTGGATGCCGTCGATCTTCTCCAGGGTCAGGGGAATGAAATCATTCTCCAGAACGCCCTTCCAGCCGTTTTGGAAGCCGATGAACTCATCGCCGTAGGTGTTGATGCCCTTCTTGACAGCCGCGTAGATCACCGCATTCAGTCCGGGGCAATCGCCGCCTCCGGTCAACAAAGCAACTCGCATCGTAGAATCTCCTGAGTAAATTTGCGCGGCCGTTCGGACCGAGCTGGGAATGAATCCCTGAAATGTGCGGCGAAAAAAGCTGATTTCGACGCCACGTCTAGTTTACTCCGCCGCGCGAACGATAGATCGTGAGCGCTGTCACGATTGCGTGACGAACGTGCGGGATTGCTAGCGTGTTAGGGAGGAAGGCCCAAAAACGGAAAGCGATGGGCGCCAGAAGCGCGATGCTTGATTTAAGATGTGCGGGTAGTCTTCCTCTTCACAGGTACACGGTTACGGGATCGGCGAGATCCTGAGGCCGTGGGCGGCTTCAGGACCGGCCGAGGTGAGGAGGTGGGGCGGAATGCCCAGAAAAGAGCCTTTATGGCTCCAAGTGGTCATCAAGATCGTGCTTGATTGGCGATTCCTGATGGCCTTGGCAGTTCTGATCCGAGTGTTGCTCAACAGGTAATGCTCACTACCCCGGAGGCGGCACTGCTTCCGGGCTTTACCCGTCTGGACTCAGTTTGGCGCTTTTCGGCGTGCTTGTCAAAGATTTGCACCATTGTTCTCAAGTATCTGATCGTGAGGCTTTCATGCGCAAGATTATCTGCCTGCTGTTTACGTTTCTTCCACTTTTGATGACTTCGCGTTGCTTGGCTGATATGGCCGCCATTCATGCGGAGCGGCTGCCGCAGGAGACGGCCGTCCTGGCCGCCTTCGACGACGCGCAGCAGCTTGAGCCTTACAGCCACTCCTGGAGTAACAAGTGGCAGTATCCGATTTCTAAAGAAGAAGTTGCGACGCGGCTCGGCAAGGATCTGGGATTTTTGACAATCACATTGAAAAACCATCCGGACAACGCAGAATTGCTGCTATTGACGGGGCTTGTGGCGCGGTATGCTTACAACCTGGATGTGGAGCATAGCTATGATACGGCGATAAGCGTGCTGGGGCAGGCGGAGAAACTTGCCCCAGCGGACGTTCGCGCGACGTGGTTTCATGCCACGCTCCTCTGCCAGACCACGCAGCCCAAAGCAGGAGCCGATGAGTTTCTTTCGATTGAAAGCAGCCTCGCGTGGGAACAATTGCCCGCAGCTTTTTGGGATGATTACATGGAATGCGCTTCGGTCACGAATATGCCCGCGCATATTCTTCGAGCGGCTGATCACCTGGAAAAGCTGCACGCGCCTGCTTCAGAGATGCGCAGCTTTTTAGTCAAAACCGCACAAAGCCGGTTCGATTCCTTTGATCCGAAGAAACAATATACCCCCAAAGAATTATGGGTTGGTGCAAATGCCGGTGAGAAACCTGATTTCACTAGCACAACGTGCGGTGTACGTCTTCGTACACACGGTGACTGGGAGATCAATAATCTTGGATTTAATGGGACAGGATGCATAGCAAACTTCAGCACCGGTCCCTACAAGGCCACAACTCGCAAACTGAGCCCCAGCATCCTCCTGCTTGTCCAGCAGGCCGAAAAAAATGAGACATTGCTGGACTTTGCAAAGAAGTATTCAAAAGGACTCTTTGGATTATTTACTCCAGCGCGATGCCCAGCGGTAGAATGCGTTGCACTTTGGGGTGTGCAGCAAGGCATGTACAAAAAAGACGGGGATGGGCGTGGCCGCATCATCGTTTTTGAACGGGATCAGCCTGATTTTCCTGGATTGATTTTTGAAACTCCACTGGAGATTTCCAAGCCAGTGTCCACGGAGAAAATCACATACTACCGTCCCAACCAGACACAGCAGCGCATCCCTGGCAAACTTTACTATCTGGTTCTGCTGGACACGGCGGCTTCGATTGAGGAGCCCGCGATGAAGGATTTGGAGTTCTTTCTGGAGAATCTGACTGTGGAGTAAGGAACTGCGAAAACCCGAATTTGAACGATTTGTTGGAAGGTACGGCGAAATTTGCAGGAATCAATTTAGCGAGTTAGCGCCGCTTCGCGGGCATAGCGAGTTAGCAAGTTGGCGGCGGCATTGGCGGATGAGAGGTTTCATTTCTCATGGGACTGCGAGGCCATTGGACGACTGTTGCGCAGGGGCTAAAGCCCGACCTGGTTATCGGAGCATTTCCGGCACGACTGAAGTCGTGCCCTGACGCTTTAGGGTTCATTATTGATTTTTTCACAGACGAACAAAAAGCAACCACAGGTCCTTCGACTCCCTTCGCTGCGCTTCGGTCGCTCAGGATGACAGTGTATTTGGGGTACTCAGGATGAGAGTGTATTTGGGGTACTCAGGATGAGAGTGTATTTGCAGTGCTCAGGATGACAGTGTATTTGCGATGCTCAGGGGAAGAGTGTATTTGCGGTGCTCAGGATGACAGAGTTTTTTGGGAGATAAAGATTACGGCGGGATTGGCATGAAGGCGGCACGAAGTGCTTGAATAGGGAATATGCCGAGTACGGGAGCGCTGATCTTGCTGGCCTTTGCCAGCCTGGTGGTTGGGGTATTGCTGGTGTTGCTGCAGTTGACGCGGCTGGGGTACGTGGTGCGGGCGACGATCCCGGACCGGCCGCGGCGGCGGATGTTTCTGGCTTCGGTGGCCTTTCTGGTGACCTTTGCCGGGGTGCGGCTGCTGGTGCGGCTGATTGTGCATGAGAATGACGAGGGGCCGTTTCAGTGGGTGGTGGTGCATGGGCGGCATATTCACCACCTGGTGTGGGGGATTCTGATTCTGCTGCTGGTGGGCTA
>CAYVGW010000111.1:0-14687 GCA_964450895.1 uncultured Occallatibacter sp.
AGGCGTGTTGGCGATTTGTGCTCCAGACTGGTTTGAACAGCCGAGACGAGCACCGACGCTGGACCGAAGAAGAAATCGAATCGCTACGCGAGCAACTGGCCTCGCATTCGGTCGAGGAGACCGCCAGCACCCTTGGCCGCAGCGCGAATGCCATCCGCTGCAAATTGCGCAGGCACGACTTGAAGGTCAAGGAAATCCGCTGCGATTGCTTTTCCGTCGAGGCGCTGGCGCGGACACTTCACGTAAGAAAGTCCGAAATCCACGCATGGATCGAAGCGGGCTGGCTGGAGGCAACCACGCAACTCGCCGGCAAGCGGTTGACGCACATCATCACACCAGAAGCATTCCGCGCCCTTTACACGCATCATCTGCGCGATCTGTTGGAGCAAAAGAGGGTTCCGAACATCGCGCTGTTCGAGGCGTTCTACAACTACTGCTTCGTGCCCAAGCACACCATCGGAACGCAACTGCTGACCGTTCGCCGGGACAAACGCGAGCGTGAAGCATTCGCGGCGACACAGGAGGACGGCGAAGTCGATGACGAAGACGATGAGATCGAAGAAGGATACCGCGTCAGTCTTGGCGGTGGAGCCCAATCCGCAGAGTGAATGGACCCATATGCGGAATGATTTACGCAATGCCGCTCCATGTTGATGAGGGCTCTGCACGTGTGCGCAGTTGGCGGGAAGGCGCATTTTGACAAGCCAGCCTTGAAGTTGTACCGGGGAAACCTCGCCGCACAGAATTTTTGCGGGTCGATGGAAACGTCGGCATCATTCGAAGCCCGGTCCGCGCCACCGCACTACCGGACCACAGCTGCTCTGAGTCCACGAATCCATGTCGGCCATGCACTTTCGCGTGAGATCATTAGACTAAACACTAGGAGTGTGTCGGGCATAGCGTTTTTGCCGAGGCCGATCCAGTAGTTTGCAGGGCTGGTTTTCGAGCGGGGGGCGCGCAGGCGGTAATTCTGTTGGTTGCTCATGGCAAGCCTTCTATGTAATTTTGGGTAAAACGGCCCTTTTTCCCGCCATTTATGCCATTTCCAGAACCCAACCGGCCCGGAACAGCTTCAGCAGGTTGCTCACCGCGCACACCAACTTCCACTCGCGGCTGACATTCTCTTTGCCACGCAAGCTGAAGCGGCGAAATCTGCGCTGTTCCTTGATCTGTCCGAAGACCGGCTCGACGATCGCCTTGCGCATCTTGTACACGGCGCGTCCAGCCTCGGTTCGCAACTTTTCCCGCATCGCCTCTTTTGGCGACGCGTCAGCAGACGGCGGATCACTACTCGTCTCCACCGCAGAGCCATGTTTGTCGCGGCCTGTCGCCACGTACAGGTCAACATCCTTGACCGACTCATCGGTCACATTCGTCTCGCTGAAGTAGCCCGCATCGGCGCTGACCTTCTCTGGCTTCTGTCCCAGATTCGCCGCAATCTGCGCGATAATCGGGATCAACTGCTTTATCGTTCGTCTCCTGCGTGACCTCGGCGGCCACAATCACCTGCGACGCGGCGTTGACCGCGATCTGCGCGTTGTAGCCCTGCACGAAGCTGCCCTTGTTCGCGCCATCCGGCATGATGCGGCTCTCTGGATCGACGAAGTTGCGTTGCGCCGTGTCGTCTGGCGTGGCCTTGTCTGGATCAGGTAACTCAGGCTTGCGGCCTCGCATTTTCTTGCCCGTGCGCTGCTCTTCTTCTTCACGCTCGGCCAGCTTTTGCTCGGTCTAGGCGCGTTGCTGTGCAGCCTCTTCTTTGGCTTCTTGTTCCAAAGCCGCCTTGGCCTCTGTGATCTTCCGCAAACGGCTCTCACGCCGCTGTAACTCGGCAGGCAGTTCGTCGCCGCGCCGATCCTTTCCGTACTGCGCGTCCTCGGCCGCGTCGGTTTCCTCGGCCTGGCGCAGCAGCGCATCAATCTCCTGCTTTAGACGCGCCTCGGTCTCGTTCATGTGCTTGTAGCTCATGGCCTTGTGCTTGCTGGCGTTGGTCTTGATCTTGGTGCCGTCGATGGACATTTACCAAGCCAGCTTCGGAACACAGCAGCAGAGCTTGTGTGAACAAGCCCGAAAGCGCATCTAGGTGACGTTTGCGGAACTCGGCGATTGTGGCGTGGTCGGGGTGTTGGTCGCCAGAAAGATAACGGAAGGCCAAGTCCTCGAAGGTGCGCGTCTGAATCTTGCGCGAACTGTAAACGCCCTTCGCATAACCGTACAGCAGCAGGCGGACCATCATCTCTGGCGCGTAGGCCGCTTGGCCGCGGCCATCCTTGTCCTAATAGGACTTGTAGATCGCGCCCAAATCCAGCGCCGAAACAACATCCAAAAGAAAGCGGGCCAAGTGGCCTTCGGGAAGCCAATCGTGAAGCGAGAGGGGAAACAACAGCGTCTGGTTGACCGTGTCAGGAAAGAAGTTCTGGCCCATGGATCGAACTTAAAACAGAGCCTTCTGCCCACGCTGTAGGCTCCGTCACAAATCTATGCCCGACACACACCTAGTCCCCGACAAGGGGATAGCGGATTACACAGACAACAGTTCCGCGAATGCCTGTCCAAAAATCGTGCGGATGGCAAAGGAGCACCCCCGAAGCACCCTTCCTCTACCTAATCCCCGGCCGCAGATCGCTTAACGCCGGATTAGGGTCTGCCCGCCATCCTACGTACTCGACGGTTACCGACGGATTGGGGAAATGTGCTGGGCCGACGCATATCAAAATCCCAGCAATTTCAACAGGGAGGGGTGATTCCAGGCGGCTTTGAGCCTTTTGCCTTTGATGCCACGCTTGAAGGTGGTTTCTTGTTTGAGAAGGTTCAGGGCGATGCGGTTCAGAAGCGAGAAGTTTTGCGCCGCGTGGCCCGCGCGCTTTCGATCCAAATCCTCGCTGAAGCCCACATCCAGCACCCAATGCAATTTATTTTCGATGCCCCAGCGCTGGCGGATCACTGCGTTCAGCCGCGCCGCGTCGGGCCTCAAACTGGTGATGTAGTAACGGATTTCACGCTCGATCTTGCCCGACACCTTGTGATACCGTTCGCTTTCGATGCGCACCAACCCCTGTAACGACGCCCATTCCGCAGCTTTCTCGATCAGGCTCAGGTCGGCAATCACCGAGCAGCGGCGTTGCTCCACGCGCCCGTGGCCGCAGTCGATTTCCTCGGCCACCGCGTCGGACGGCAGCAGCAAAAACGAGTCCCGTACCTGCTCGGCCAGCAGCCCCTGATTGTCTTTGACCGCCAGCACATAGTCGCCTTTTTTGTCGATAATCCGCTGGGCAATCTCGCGCTGGCAGCCCATGGCATCGATGGTCACCACCGTGCCGGCCAGCTCCAGCGCGTCCCGCAGCTTGGGAATCGCCGTGATTTCATTGGGTTTTTCATCGACCTTGCGCTGCCCGAGTACCAGGTTGTTGGCGCTGGCCCAGGCCGAAACCAGATGCACGAGTTGCTTCTTGCCCGTCTCGCGCGTGCCGCATAAAGTCTTGCCGTCGATGGCCACCACCTCGCCCGCCGTCAGCTTGGCGATCGACGAAACCCAGGCGGCGAAGCCTCGTTCCATCTCTTCCGGGTCCAGCGCAGCAAAGACCCGGTTGAAGGTGTCGTGCGAGGGAATGCCGCCGGGCAGTTGCAGAAACGTCTTGAGCCACTCCTGTTTGTCGAGGCCGTAGTCGGCAATGTCGTTCCAACTCTCGGCACCGCTCAACACCGCGGCAATGGCGATGAGCAGAATCTCTTCCAGTAGATGCTCGCGATTCCGCTCCACGCGTGGATCGCGCAACTCGGCGAAGTACTTCAGGGGATTGCCCATATCCCCTTGTCAACTGTTTTCATCAGCTTGCATATAGCAATCTTGGTCCATTTATATGCGTCGGCCCTGGGGAAATGTGTGAGAAAGTTGACCGAGGTCGTGCGAAGGGTTGTAGAATTAGGGTTGCGTTCAGCTTTCGATTCTTTCTCTCAGTCTATATTAGACCCGTGCGGTCTGTATTTGCACTCGAGCGGGAATCCAGGTTTTAACGTCAATCCAAGCAAAGGGGAGTTTCATGAAGTGTGCTTCCAGCATTTTTCTGCGGTGTGCTGTGTTGTAGGCGGCTTTGCGATCACATTGCTGGGTGCAGGGGCCTGCGCAAGCGCGCAAAGCGCTTCCACCCCAATGGCTTTTGAGGTAGCAATGATCAAGCCAGACGCGCCGTTCGATCCCAAGAAATTCTGCCCACGCCTTAATCAGGCACGGGCTACCTACACGGATTTGTCGCTGAAGAACCTTATCGCGCACGCCTACGATGTCAAGCTGCCTCAGGTCTCAGGTCCGGAATGGATCTCCTCCGAAAAGTACGACATCGTGGCAACTCTCCCCAAGGGTGCCGCAAAAGATGACGAAAAGAAGATGCTGCAGGCTCTTCTGAAAGAATGCTTTGGCTTGACCTTCCATATTGAGAAGAGGGAGGGGGAAGTCTATGCGCTGGTTGTCGGCAAACACGGAGCCAAATTGAAGCCGTCGCCTCCCGGTGCGCCGGAGCCTGATCCGAACGCGCCGTTAAAACTCGGAGAGAAAATCTTAGGAGAAGGAGACAGCAAAACGAAGTCCGTCACGAACAAGGATGGTTCCAGAACGATCGATATGGGCAAACGAGGAACCCAGACGTTTAAGTTCGATATGGAAAGCGGAACCCAACATTTTGAAAGTAGCAAGATGTCGACGGAAGAACTCGCGGGATGGATGTCAATGTGTATGGGGCAAGGCGTGTTCAAGAAGTATATATTCGTCGATGAGACCGACATCAAAGGAGACTACCAGGTATCGCTCGGTTGTCCGTTGGAATTCTCCATTTCCAAGAGTTCGGCGGGCGGAGGAGATGCATCGGATGCAATTCCCTCCGATCCACAGGGCGGTGGGTCTCTTACTCAGTTCCTGGATGCGCTTGGGTTAAGACTGGAAACGCGCAAGGCTCCAATCGATGTATGTGTCATCGATCATGCTGAAAAGACTCCGGCGAACTAAACCTTCATGCTTCCGCAGGAATTTTCTCGTGATGGAGAATATTCTTGCAGATGAATCGTTGAGATCGTGTGGCCCTGAATCCAAGAATGAAACCGAAAGCAAATGATCAAGAAAATCTGCTGTGCCGCTGTGATCGCTGTTGCCCTGCTCTCATGCGCTGGAGCGTATGCGAGTCCGTTCTATGGAAAGGTCGTTTATGCAGGAAGGGCGTTGCCCGGTGTGCAGATTACGGCGCGCAGCGGAGATAAAACAGAAAGTGTAATCTCCGATAGCTCGGGTGCGTTTCAATTTGCCGATCTTGCCGATGGGAAGTGGAAGATTGAGGCCACGATGCAGTGTTTTGAGAGGCTGTATGCCGATGTCACTGTGACGCCAGAGGCCGCTCCTTTGCAATTAGAGATGAAGTTGCTGCCCGCAGAGAAACTTGCCGAGCATGCGGTGCCTTCAGCTTCCTCCGCAAGCAATACACAGGAGCATACTGCGCTAGCAGCAGCGACTGCCAGAAAGTCGGCAGCAGCGGATGCAGCTCATGATGCAAGCACGCAAGGCAAAGCGCTGGCACGCAGCAAGGATGAGGACAGAAATGCTACTCAGGGGCAGCAGGCACAACAAAAGCCTGTTGCTCAGCCCCACGAAGAGAACGAACAAGGCACCGACGGTTTCCTGGTGCAGGGTAGCGTAAACAACGCGGCGACGTCGATTTTTTCGACGAATGCGGCCTTTGGCAATAATCGCTCTGGAGGACATGCGCTTTATACGGGCAGCTTGCAGTTGAACTACGAGAATTCAGCGCTCGATGCGCAGCCTTACGTGCTAAGCGGGGTGAGCGAACCACGTCCTGTCTTCAGTAACTCTTCTGGCGCAGCAGTTGTGCAGGGTCCGCTCAATCTTCCGCATCTGATGCCGCGAGGGCCGACTATATATCTTGGCTATAATTGGAGGCGCGAATCCTCGGCGTCAATTATGAATGGCATTGTTCCTACGGCAGAGGAGCGCACGGGTAATCTTGCAGGGCTTACGAATGCGTTGGGGCAAGCGGTCACGGTCTATAACCCTGCGACCGGCGCTGCATACGCAGGCAACCGGGTTCCGGTAGCCCAAGAGGCAACTGCACTCCTGAAGCTCTATCCGCTGCCGAACCTTACGAGCGTATCCCAGTACAATTACCAGGCGCATGTACTCAACCAGTCACACGTGGACAGCGTGAATCTGGATCTGAACGGAAAAACACGACGCGCCGGCTACTTCAACGGGCACTTTGGGATCAATAATTCGCGCTCCGATAACACGAATCTCTTCAGCTTTCTTGATCGCACGAACTCGCTGGGCACACAGGCAGGAATTGGCTGGAATGACTGGTTTCAGCGGCTCCGCATATTTTCCAATGCGAGCTATAATTTCAGCCGTGTGCGCAACACGCAGAATCCGTATTTTGCCAACCGTACAAATATATCCGGCGATGCCGGCATTGGCGGCAACGATCAGACGCCGGCGAACTGGGGACCGCCCTCGCTGGGCTTCACGAGCGGATTCAGCGGCCTGAGCGATGGCAATAGTTCAAACAACCGCACGCGAACGGATGTTGTGACCTTCGGGCTGGGAAAGTGGGGGAAAATTCACAACATCAGGCTCGGCGGCGATGTGAAGAGACTCGAATCCAATTACGACGCGCAGCAAAATCCGCGCGGCATTTTTACGTTTACCGGCGCTGCTACTGCCGGCGCTGCGGCGAGCTCTGCAAGCGGATCGGACCTTGCCGACTTTTTGCTCAGCATTCCCGATACGAGCAGCATCGCTTATGGAAACGCCGATAAATATCTGCGCCAGACGGAGTATGCGCTGTATTTCGACGATGACTGGCGCCCACTGTCAAATCTGTCTTTTAGCCTCGGCCTGCGTTGGGAGTACAGCGCGCCAATCACCGAGTTATTTGGCCGACTCGTGAACCTCGACGTAGCA
This sequence comes from uncultured Occallatibacter sp., assembly GCA_964450895.1. Lineage (GTDB taxonomy): Bacteria > Acidobacteriota > Terriglobia > Terriglobales > Acidobacteriaceae > Telmatobacter. Next base: position 6,956 of record CAYVGW010000111.1, read on the forward strand.
AGCGACTTCAGCGCAGCAGAGCCGGTCGTTGGCAGTAATCCGATAGGCTCGCTGACCGGCACACACTATCCGACGTCCTTGCTTAATCCAGATCGCAGCATGATAGAGCCGCGTATTGGTCTTAGCTGGCGGCCCTTGCCCGCATCGACGCTCATTATTCGCGCGGGCTATGGCAAGTACGCCAACACATCTGTATACACATCCATCGCGACGCAGATGATGCAACAGGCGCCGCTTTCAAAGAGCCTGAGCGTGCAGAACAGCGCCTCCTGCCCACTAACACTTGCGAATGGTTTTGTCTCGTGCGCTACCACAACGAAAGATACATTCGGAATCGATCCGAACTTCCGCGTGGGTTACGCCCAGATATGGAAGCTACAAGTGCAGCATGATCTTCCCCTCGCGCTGCAAGTGTCAGCGACGTATTTAGGCATCAAAGGCACGCACGGTGCGCAGGAGTTTCTGCCGAACAGCTTCCCCCTTGGCGCGGTAAATCCATGTCCGAATTGCCCTGCAGGCTTTGTTTACGAGAGTTCGGGCGGCAACTCGATTCGCCACGCTGGCGAATTTATACTTCGCCGCAGAATGCGTAGCGGATTTGGCGCAACAGCTGACTACACGTTTTCTAAGTCGATTGACGACGACGCGTATCTCGGCGGGCAAGGGCAATCCGCTAGCGCAACAACGATTGCACAAAACTGGAAAAACCCACATGGCGAGCGCTCGCTCTCGGCTTTTGATCAGAGGCAACTGCTCAAGCTGCAGATGCAATACACAAGCGGCATGGGCATAGGCGGCGGCACGCTGCTCGGCGGTTGGCGTGGCCGCGCACTGAAAGAATGGACCGTGCTGTTCACACTCAAAGGCGGTAGCGGATTTCCGGAGACGCCACTCTATCCTGCGGCGGTTCCGGGGACGGGATTTACTAACATCCTGCGGCCAAAGCTGACCGGCGTGCTAATTTACACAAATAATACAAACGCGCGACTCAATGCAGCGGCCTACACTGCGCCATCTGCTGGGCTGTGGGGCAATGCTGGACGTTACTCAATTACCGGTCCTAGCCAGTTCAGTTTCGATAGCTCGCTGGCGCGCACCTTCCGCGGGTACAAGAACACATCGCTCGACTTCAAGGTTGTCTCTATTAATTTACTCAACAAGGTTACTTTTTCAAGCTGGGATAGCAATATCACCGACTTGCAGTTTGGGCTTCCTGTTTCTGCCAATAACATGCGCAGCGTGCAATTCCAGATGATTCTGAGGTTTGAGAAATGAAACGTACGCTAGCGCTCATCGCACTTACGCTTGTATGTGTCCCTGCGCCATTAGCACAGCAAACCGGCCAGAACAAGAATACTGCTGATTCCGATACTTTCACGCTCACGGTACATTCGAACCTTGTCGTAGAAGCCGTGACTGTCAAGGACAAGCAGGGCCATTTCATCCACGGACTGACCGCGAAAGACTTCCTCCTGCTGGAAGACGGCAAGCCCCAGGCCATTCGCCATTGCGAGTATCAAAACCTTGCAGATGCGGCCAAGCCGCTTGCTCCGCTTACCGCGGATGAGGAAAAAGTCACTCTTTACAAAAAACTCGGACGCACACAATTTGCGCCGGATACGGAGAGTAAGGCGCAATACAAAGACCGCCGCCTGCTTGCACTTTACTTCGACATGTCTTCACTCGGCAACTTTGACAAAATGCGCGCCATAGAATCTGCAATCAAATTCGTACGCACGCAACTAACCTCGGCTGACATGGTTGCGATTATGCGTTATGATGGCGGATCGGTTGATATCCTTGCAGATTTTACCTCCGACCGCAATCGACTACTCAGCATCTTGCAGACACTTATCGTGGGCGAGAACAGCAACTTTGCGGATGCCAGCAGCAACTCGAGCGGCGACGACCAGGACGCGGCCTTTGGGCAGAACGATGCCGAGTTCAACATCTTCAATACAGATCGTCAGCTCGCCGCAATTCAGACCGCTCTCCAGATGCTCGGCCGTGTCAATGAAAAGAAGTCACTTATTTACTTTGCTTCGGGCCTAAATCTGAACGGCATAGATAATCAAGCGCAGATGCACGCCACGACCGACGCCGCCATTCGCGCGGGCGTTGCCATCTGGACGATCGATGCGCGCGGTTTGGTAGCCTCGGCGCCTATCGGCGATGCCTCGCAGGCCTCCTCCGGCGGGCAATCGATGTACACCGGCGGAGCATCGGCTTCCATTGATCAGAACTTTTCTCGTTCGCAGGATGTACTCTATTCGCTCGCTGAAGATACAGGCGGCAAGGCCTTCCTCGACAACAACGATCTTGCGCGCGGTATCGTGCAGGCGCAGCAGGCCATCTCTGACTACTACCTCGTGAGCTACTACACCACCAATACGGACCTCAACGGCAAGTTCCGCCGCATTCGCATCTCGCTCGCAAACAATCAGGAGGCGAAGCTCGATTACCGGCAAGGCTACTACGCAGGCAAGGAGTTCAAGAAGTTCAACGACGTAGATCGCGAGCGTCAACTGGAAGAGGCGCTCATGCTCGAAGACCCAGTCACTGAACTTACTATCGCCATGGAGACCGACTACTTCCAGATCAATGGCGCCGAGTATTTTGTGCCGATTGTCGTCAAGATTCCAGGGCGAGAGCTGGCGTTGGCCAAACGCGGAGGCGCCCAGTTCACGCATATTGATTTCATCGGAGAGATCAAGGATCTCATCGGCGGCGAAACCGTCAGTAACCTGCGCGAGAGTGTCAACATCAAGCTCAGCGAGGCAACGGCTGCGGAACTTGCGCACCGGCCCATAGAATACGACACCGGCTACACCTTGCTGCCCGGCGACTACAGCATCAAGTTCCTCGCGCGCGATGACGAGACCGGGCGCATCGGAACCTTCCAGACCAACTTTTCAATTCCGAATCTCGCCCGGGTGAAGGATAGCGTTCCCATCAGCGCTGTGGTGCTCTCAAGCCAGCGCGTGGATTTGAAGGACGCGCTCTATGATGCGGAGAAAGCCAAGGTGCGCGCCAAAGACGAAGCATTCAATCCGCTGGTTCAAGATGGAAAGAAGGTCATCCCCAGCGTCACGCGCGTCTTTACCACCGGGCACAAGCTTTATATCTACTTCCAGGCTTATAAGGAAAAGCACCCGGATGCTGACTCTTCTGCTTCAAAAGCCACAACTGCGGAAACTGCCGTACCCTCGCTTCTCTACGCCTTCGTTGCGCTCTATCAGAACGGCAAGAACGTCTACGAAACCCAACCCAAATCAACCGCGATTCCTGTGGGCAACAGCTTCAGCAAGCTGGACTTCAGCTTTGAAATCGATAATGATACGTTGCCCCGCGGCCAGTACGAACTCCAGATCACAGTACTCGATCCGGATAAGCAACAATCAGGCATCTGGCGGGCGCAGGTGATGCTTGCTCCGTGAGCGTGCTCTGCCCAATCATCCATAGCCCATATTTTCCTCTTGCACCAACGCGCGCTGCAACTCCGGGTCGGAGGTGCAGCGCTGCGGTATCTTGGGGTCTGGGGAGTATTCTGGTCAAAAACCGAAGCCCCTCCCCTCTGTGCCAAGATACAGAGACAGGTACTTGACAGAATACAGTACCTACCTTTACTCTCAGCATGGAGATTTCTAGTAACCACACGGAACGTTACAAATGTCGATGGCTGATAATAGTATTGACCGCAATCGTTGAGAGATTTCTTGTGTGACCGACAACTGTAGCGTGGTTGGCGTGGTGTGGACGGCTCGGCGACCTGCGATTCCGTTTGTGGAGCAGGGTAAATACGAATGGATTACGAATATAGAATTGTCGATCGGTGAATTCGATTCTACTGTGCAAAGTCGTGGAACTGACAACGATGCAAGCACGATCATTTAGACGAGTGCCATCAGCCTCGTCCAGTCGGCCATACGTCGGCGCTTACGCAGGTTAGGGGATACGCGCTTTGAGGGCTAGGTCACCATGAGTCTTATGAAGACACATAACCAGTGGATTGCGCTAAAAGTGCGATCCAAGCAGGAAAAGCAAATCCACAACCACCTCTCTGCCAACGGTTATGAATCGTTTCTACCAACGCTTCCGATATGCGGGCAATGTCGACGAGGTTGCAATGGAGGGGTACTTTTCCCCGGGTATCTATTTTGCCGATTCGATGCTTCCAACCCATGCCGAATCGTCACCATACCAGGAGTCCTCGGCCCTATTGCCTTCGGTGATTCTATTCCAGTCTTGAAACCGGCAGAGATCGAGAGTATCCGAATAATTGCCGCAAGTTCGCGATGTTGGCGAAACGTAAAGACTCTCTATGAGGGTGAATCGGTCGCGGTCGTGAGTGGACCGCTTGCCGGTGTTCGTGGTCAATTTGTGCGTACAACGAGCAAGAAGGGTCTCGTCGTTTCTGTGGCAATTCTCAATAGGGCGGTTCTCGTCCAGTTGTCTGATACGGACGTGGTGTCGTGCAGTTCGTCTGGCAACCAGGAGTGTTGAGCAACGATCGGTTCAAAATCCAGAGCAAAGCTCCGAATAATGCACAGCATTCGCTCTTGAGCAGTTGGGGTCTACATTGTGGATGGCTGCGGCGATGCCGGCGAAGCGATGCACGGACGTGAGCGGCGATAGGCCGCCGCTCACGTCTCGTCTGTTCCGTCACTTTTTTCCCGTTGGGGATTGGTCGTTTTGTGGGGGCGTCTCCTCTGCCGGCAAATGGAAATTCGCCAGCGTGAGGCTGGCCTGCTCGCGGCCTGCTCGCGTGTACTGAGTGAAGGTAACGGGCACACCGGGAGGCAGGAACCGCAGCAATCTGCCCACATTGTCCTTGCCTCGATATGAAATCACAAAAAATCTCAGGTCGGGGATGAGGGTGGCTCCTGCGTCGTAGCGATCAAGCGATCCAGTCCAATAATCGCCTGCTCCGGCTGGACCCACGCCAATCGGCCGGACTCCGGCGTCATCCGCGCTGATCAGGGTCAGTTGCGGTTTATTTACAGCGGACTGGCAGGAGATTACTTTATTCTCCCCATTGAATGCGCAGATGCCGAAATCTGGGATAGTGAAATTCTGCGTGGACAAAAGAACAGTTGTCGATTTGCTCACCTGAATCAGGCTCAACGCCAAGTTCAGATGCAGAGTGAGCGGCGTGGATTTGTACTGTTGATAGATCGCGGCGGGTAGGTTGAAGTCTGCAGAGGCTCCAGTATCGCCGGGCATGTAGGTGCTCGATAGCGGCAGCCATGCCGAACTCCAGCGGAAGCCGCCGGGAGCTTCAAGGATGAAGCGCGCTCCGTCGATGATGATTCCGCGACCTGGCTCGATTCCAGACAACTGAAAGGGAACCCGGACGATCAACGACTCTTTGCCCAGTTGGTTGGTGGAGCCTGCCAAAGAGGAAGACATCGGTAAACCGATTGCGTCGTAGACTCCAGAAAGCTGGATTAGCGCGCCTGTTCCAGCCGCTGAAATTGGATACCTGCGATCCATCAGATGCTGATCGGACGCAATCCACGCAATCACACAGATCAGCACCGGGAAGGCAATCAGCAACAGGCGGGAGAGCCAAGCCTTGCGCCGGGAATACTGAAGAAGAACCACAGTGCAGCAAATTGCCATGACCAAAAATACGGCGATGTGGATGCTGGTAGGGTTGGATATTTTACCGTAGAAAGCGAATGCCCAGACGGCGATTGCAACGCCTAGAGACAGCAGAGCGATCAGCAGAGTTAGCATCATGCGGGCAAAGTCGGAGGTGATTGTGGCTAGGGCGGTCAGCGGCAGAAGCACAAGACCAGCGATCTGCAGCAGGTTGATGAGCAACTGTGGAAGATACGCGAATGGAGAAAAGCCATCCTTTGCCAGCAGAACACTTTGCGCTAGCAGAAGAGTCAGAACGATGAAGACCGTAAGAAACAGCACTTTGGCGGCCAGCAGTTTCTTCCAAGTGTAGGGGCGCGTAATCCAGAACTGCGTGTCGCCCACCAGTCTTTCTTCGTGGATGACGCGGGAGATCAGTAGCAACCAGCCGACGGGGATCAGTCCGTAGAGGAGAGCGATGATTGCGATGAAGATTAGAACGCTTCCGTCGAGGTTGCTGGAACTGTTCTGCGGTGTGATCGTCCTAATGTAGGATTTTACTGAGAACAGGGCAACAATGAGAGCCAGTTGGACAAGAATCTCTGGCCAGAAGCGGCGAACGTCTTTGGCGAAGATGTGCAAGATTTGTTTCATGCGACTTTCTCTTGGGCGGTGTTATCACGCTTGGATTTGGCGATGGCCAGAAAGATTGCGCGCAGCGGCATGAAGTCGAAGGCGATATCGCGTGCGTTGGGAATGCACGAGGCAATTTCAAGAGGTGTGACCTGCTCGTCGAACGCGCTGTGAACAAAGCGCAGCACGCAGTCAGAGCATTGCGCTTGCAGCCAACTCGGCGGAAGGTCGGCGGGCACGAGTGCGGGGCAGTTGAGCGTTACCGTTACCTCGCGAAAGCGGCTGCCGAGCGCGGTCATCTCTTCGCTGAAGAGCAAGCTGCCTTGATCCAGATAGCCGACGTGACTGCTGAAGCTTTCAATCTCTGCCAGATCGTGCGAGGAGAGAAAGAAGGTGGTCTCCTTCGCGCGTCCCAGCAAGCTTTCGATCAGTTCGTCGCGCACCAGTGGATCAAGTCCGCTGAACGGCTCGTCGAGCACGATCAGCGCGGGACGATAAGCGAGCGAACTGGCGAAAGCGGCCTTAATCTTCATACCACGCGAGAGATGCTTGAGCTTGCGCTGGAGCGGCAAATCGAATTGGCGGACCAACTGCTCTTCGAGCGCGCGATCCCACGCCGGATAGAAGCTGCGGAGGTATTTGAGCATTCCGCCCACGGTCATTCCCTCCGGCAGATCCTGATTCTCACTGACGTAACCGATGCGGGAGAAAGCCGTACCGGCGAGTTCGCTACTATCAAGGCCCAGAACCTCAGAGCGTCCTCCGGTGGGGCGAAGGATGTTCATCAGCAGCTTGATCAGCGTGGTTTTGCCCGCGCCGTTTGCGCCCACCAGCGCATAGATTGCGCCATTTGGCACGGCCAGATCGACGTGATTGACGGCCGTTATCTGGCCGAATCTGCGCGTGAGATTTGTTGTGCGAATAGGGTAATTCATAGCGAGTTGCTTCCTCCGTCTCTGGGCTTGGCGGCGAAATTTGCGCTCACATTCTCTTCGCCGCTGAGGCGCTTCTAGTGCGCGGAGATCACGTCGCACATCTCTGCAACTTCAATTACTATCCGCTTGGCTTCCACCACGAACTCCTCGATCTCGTGTTCCACGTAGTTAATAGGTTCGTCCGAGGCCATCAATGTCTCTGGTAAATACGCTCTCACTAACAATGAGCGGCTGACATTCCGCGAACGAGGTGATGAAAGCAAAAAGCTCGCGTTTTGCAAAAATCAGGACGGTGAAACCGTGAGAATAGTAGTTGCCTTGATGTTACGATTCTAGGGATCGATATTAGCAACCAATTATTCCCCAAAGAGACGCGTCATCTTCCAGGTTTCAGTCCCCCCGCCTTCGATCAATAGGCGTTTACCTATCTCTTACCCAAGTGGGTGTCTCGTGTTGGACTCCTTCGCGCTTGGGTCGAATTCAATCAACTGAGTGACGCTGCACAAATGCTAAATTTACGATACCATGTTTGAGCCGGTCTCGCAAATTCGGACACAGCGTTAAGTGGAGGTTTTGTTCTT
>CAYVGW010000112.1:0-14591 GCA_964450895.1 uncultured Occallatibacter sp.
TCAGGCGTAAATTCAGGGGCATAAATGCCCCTGCTCCCTCCAGATGATTTCAAATACGATTGCCATGCGCCATCCCCCCTTTCCATCCAAACCGAGAAGATTCAAGAGGGGACGCGTCCTCACTTTGCCGCCGGAGTTTGACCGCTCAACTCCCGAATCCGCTCTTGCGCCAGAATGTAGGTAGAAACTGGATCGACATATGTGTGGTCGTCGAATTCATGGGCCTGCACGCGGCGATACGCATCCAGCGCCGCCGTCTTGGCGCCGTACTGCTCATAGATCACTCCCAGCGCGTACCAGACGGGGGAATTTGGCTCCGCCATATTCCCCGCATACATGGCTTCATCCAGCACCTGTCTCGCCTCGGTTGTCTTGCCCTGCGCGGCATAGATGCAGGCCAAGGTGTGCAGTTCGGCAAAGCCGGAGTTCTTGCCCATCTGCGCCGCCTGCTGCGCGGCCTTGGTAATGTCGTCGCCCAGATCGTTGTGGAAGAGTCCCAGCCATGCGTAGCTGTTGTAGTCGTTGAGGGTCGCCTTGCCGGAATCCAGGACCTTCCGCTGTGTGGCTTGCGCCGCCTTGAAGTCGCGGGCCAGCGCGTAGGCTTCCGATTGCGCAGAGAGCAAATCCCGGTCGTCCGGCTTCTTCTTCAAGCGCGGCGCCAGCATCGACTGCCAGCCCGCGGGATCATTCTTCAGCGCATACCCCTGTCCGGCAAGATTCATGGCAATCACCGAATCCGGCTCCTGCTCCATCAGCCGCTGGGCTGCCGTCATGCCGGTCTCCGGCTGCTCGGCGTTCATCGCGCTCACCGCCAGCAGCAGATCCAGGTCGGTCTGCCGTTGCCCGCTCGCCTTCTCCCGCTCCGCCGCAATCTCCGCCAGATAGGGCTTTGCATCCATCGAGCCGGCCAGCAGTGAGATACCGGCCAGCCGCATCGCCTCCGGCGAATCCGCGCCCGGCTTGGAACTGCCAATCGTCCAGAAGCGGGGCAGCAGCGGCCCTGCAAAGGGATCGTCTGTTCCCGCCTTGTGGGTCAAATCGCGTTTCCAATCCAGCAGCGCTTTGGCCAGGCCGGGCTTGCCGTGACCCAATGCCCAAAGAACCTCGTTGCCCACCGGCACGTTGTCGTTCGTATTGTCCTTGTCGCCGGCCACTACGCGATAGGCTCCATCTTCTTTCACCACAAAGGTGTGGTCCGGCTCCGAACCCGGCATCTGCGCCAGCACAGCCCAGCCGTTCTCGTCGTCGCCCTTGGAGGTAAACGTGGTGTTTCCGGCGAACAGATCCAGCATCACGCTTTCGCTCATATCGGACTTCTCGGCCACCCGCCGCATGAATCCTACCCCGGCCATCCCCCTGCGCGTATCCCGCTCCATCGATTCCGGCGAAGAATACGCGTGTTTGCTGGTCATGGCCAGCCCCTGGTCATAGGTCATGGTTCCCGCCATCATGCCCACAAAGCCCAACTGCACCGGGGCGGCGGGATTGGTGGCCGGCAACGGCGCCAGCGAGGCCGTTTGCAGCCCTTTGTACAGTTCGATCTGCCGCGCCGCTGTCGCCGCGTCGTCGCCGCCCTCCATGCCGGCGTTCATCACCTCGGCGGCAGCGCTGTAAAGATGAAGATTGGCCAGGTGCGTTCCCGCCGAGCGAAGATTCTTGTTCCGGTCCGTTGAGGCGCTGTTGCCGCGGTCGGCTTCGGCGATTCCCGCCGCCGCTCCCCGCTGCGCCGCTGCCGAAGCGATGGCCAGCGCCCGATGCGCATTGCTCGAGGGAAGGCTCGCCAGCATTTTGTCCAGTTCGGCGTACTCCTTGGCGTACAAGAGCGCATAGAGAAGATTTTCGCGATACTGCGCCAGATCATCCTCGCCCTTGGTCTTGTTCAACTCGAGCAGTTCCTTGTAGCCCTTGATTGCCGAGTCCATATCGGAGTCCGCCGCATAGCGGATGCCCCGCGCGTCAAATTCATGGAGAATCGCCAGGTCGAAGCGCGGGTCATTGTCCTCCGTATCCAGCTCGATGGCGCGCCGGTACGCCGCAATTGCTCCCGGCAAATCAAAGCCCTTGCCGAATCTCTCGCCCAATGCGTTGTGCTCCAGCGACCAGCCAAGGATAGAAAAGGCCACCGACAGCTTGGGATCAAGCTCGGTGGCTCTCTTGGCCTCCTGCTGCGCCTCGCCGCCGATCCCCGCATCCAGCAGGGCGCGCGAAAGATGCAGATGATGCAGCGCATCCGCCGGCGCGGTGGCAATCAGATTGCGATCAATCTCCAGCCCTTCGCGAATATGCCCCGCGGTCAGCGCCTTCACTCCAGCCTGGTCGAAGAAGATCCCCACGTAATCCCGCTTGCGTAATTCGAGGATCGCCGTCCGCATGGCCAGAGCCTGCTCGGCCGTCAGGTGGTACGGCCCGCTATTGAAGCGGAAGATGACCGTCACCACGCCCTGCTCCGCGGCGCTGTAGCTTTCTGTCAGGCTGGCCGTCCCCAACTGCGTTGTCTGGTTTGCGGGAAGCGAGCGCAGCGTAAAGCCGGAGGGAATCAGAATTCTCACCCGCTGTTCTGAGATATACGGTTCAAAGACAAACCCTGCCGGACGAGCCTTCTCGGCCAGTTCCAGTTCGTGCTTGGCCTCCGCGGAGAGTTCCGGCCCCTCCGCCGGCTTGACGGAAAACCACTTGGGCAGGCGCGTCGAGGTGGCATAAGGGAAGATCGCCACCACTCCATCAATCAGCGAAGTCTGCCCGCGCTTGACCCCGTCGGCAGCCAAGGTCAGGTTGAAGGGCTGATCGAAATTCGCGCCCTCGCCATGCTCGAATTTGGTCAGCGTCTTGGCCAAGTAGGCGCTCTTGACGTAATTCTCCATCTCCTCGTGAATCTTCGGCGTCTCCGGCCCTCCATATTCCGAGCGATACGAGGCGTCAACATACCCGTGCGTCTCGGAAACCTCCTCCACATGGGATGGACCATACTCTTCGAGTTTGTAGGTTCTGGTTTCGATCAGCACAGAATCTTCCGGACGCGGCTCCGGCGTCTTCGTCAGCCCGGTCGTCTGGGGCGAAACGAGCAGCGCATTCCTTCCCTGATCGGCGTAAGGCAAGCTGCCCACGGCATAATATTCGGCAGTTGCGTCGATCCACAGCGGCTCTTTGCCCGCTCCGTCGGCCGGCACGTACACAATCGCATGGTCAAAGCGGTTGATTCCGGGCAAAGCCGGGTCCACCTCGCGCCCCGGTCCGGTGGAAAGCAGGGCCAACTCGGCCTGGATGCCCACCGCCCGCAGCATCGACACCAGCAGTGTCGCCTTGTCCTTGCAGTCGCCGTAGTGGCGCTGCAAGACCTCGGAGGGCCGCTGCGGCGTCAGTTGCGCCGCGCCGAATTCCACCCCCGTGTAGCGCACCTCATGGTGCAGCACCTTCACAATCGCCCGTATCTTCGCCATGCGCTCAGCCGGCAGATCCTTGGGCAGAATCGCCTGCGCCTCCGCCGCCACCGTCTGCGGCTCCACAAGCCGGGCATAGGCGCTGGCCACCGCATTCCACGACTGGCCGGTGGCAAACTCCACCAGCGGCGTGTTGGGCGTCACCGTCGCCAAATCAATATCGGAGTCGTGCGCGGCCGCCTGATTCGCCGCTTCGTAAACCACCCGGCGCTTCCCATCCGCCTCGCTCCGCACAATAGATAGCCCAGGCAGCTCGCGAATCACTTCCTTGTACGGGACCGCCAACGGCGTCTCGACTACCAGCCGCTCGCGTCCAACAGGCACATTCTGCCGGAAATAAAACCGGTAAAGCGCGCCGCTGGAGAAGTACGGCGCCTTGCCCTCATCGCTTTCCACCTCTTCTACGATGGAGCCAATGGCCATTCCGGGCAGCGGCGCCCGCCGTACATGCTGGGAGGAAAAAGTCTCGCTGTCGTCTGCTTTCACCGGCGCGTCGGTGACCGTCTTCTGGTCCAGTTCGACGAAGCTGCCGTCGGGCTGCAAGACGCGCGCGCGAAGCTGCACCGGATTCTCGTACCAGGGATCCCAGGCCGAAGAGACCTCCGCCCAGCCCTTCACGGCCTTCTCGCTATCCACGCGGTAGATCAGACGGTGTTGATAATAAAGAGTTCCGTCCGGGGCGATGCGATAAATGCCCTCTTCATAGAGGACCTGCGCGCCAAATTCCTTGTCCGCCGGCATGGCCGCCGAAGCGCTCCGAAGCTCGGCCACTGTCGAGGTCATGGCCTCTCCGGCAAAGGGAGAGGTGGGAAGCGACGCTCCCTGAGCGGCCATTTCCGGAACCAGGGAAAGAGAGAGAATACCAGCGAAGAACAAAATACCGGCGGAACGCAGGAGACTCATCATGAAGAACACTTTCTTTGCTACTTGAACTTTGAACCAATTTATCATGCCGCGCGAAGCATGGCCTTCGCCGCTAAAAGGCAGGCAGGGCATTCGCACGAACAGGGCAAACGTATCTTAATTCCTTCCGGCACAGGATGAAAACGCCGCCAGAATGCTGGAATGATGTGCTCTGTAACAAAACCTGCTTGAATTGATTTTTCCCGCAGCCTGTTTAGCCCATGCGGGAGGTTTTCGGGGATTTCGTGCAAATTCAGGACTCGAAACGCGCGCCATTCAGAAGGCCGAATCCAAACTCCGCGCCGCGCGCTCCAGAGCCTGCGTCAGCACGGTCAATTGCTGGGCCGCCAATCGGGCGTCCTGCGCGTCGATCGCTCCGTTTACGCCCGGAAGAACCTCCGCAGAATAGCCAGTGAATTCGCCCGGAGCGTAGATGGTGTGCCGGAACCAAGGACGATCCGGCAAGCCCTGCTCGGTGAGCAGGGCGCTCTCCGTCTGCCGCAGAGCCAGATTGAGGCGCCGCAAGTCGCCAGTAGCCGCACTCTGCGCTCCGTGGAGGCGCTCCGCGGCCGCCGCGAAGCGCTCCGCCGCCGCTCGCGCCGGCCCGAAATCCAGGTTGATGCCGCGATCCGCTGCCTTGGCTTTGGCAGCTTCAAGATAGCTGCCGATCGCGCGGGCGTAAGCCGGATAATCGTAGGGCAGCACGTCCGCATCGGCCATGCGCACCGCCTCCAGCCCCAGAACCCGCGCCATCTCCTGCAAATAGACGAAACCCGGGTCGGCGTTCAGCGTATACCACGCATAGTTGTCGAAGACCGAGTGATAAACGCCATAAGGCCCATCCGAGCCAATGTCCGTTGAGGGCACGCCAACGTGCTGGAAGAAGGGCGAGAAATCCGAGCCGGAGCCAAGATCGCCCACTTCCGCCTCCGCGTCCGCCTTTGCGCGTCCCTCCTGCGCCGGATGACCGTTGCGCCATTGCTGATAAACCGTTCCACCGAGCGGACTGCGCACCGAGCGCGTCAGCTCGCGCAGGAACTGCTTCAGCGACGGCACGGCCTGGGCGGAGAAGTCGCTCCCCGCAACGGCCACGTCGGTGTTGAAGTAAGCCACGGCGTGCTCCAGCGCCGCCGCGTTCTGCTCCACCCACTCCGTCGAGCCGATCAGGCCTTCCTCCTCGGCGTCCCAACTGCCAAAGACAATCGTCCGCTTGGGGCGCCAGCCCTGCTTGAGCAGCGCGCCCACGCCATGCACCGCTTCCAGCATCGCCGCCGTGCCGCTGCTGGGATCCACCGCGCCGTACTCCCAGGCGTCACGATGATTGCCCACAACCACCCATTCTTCCGGGTACTCGGAGCCTTTCACCTTGCCGATTACGTCCCAGATAATGCGCCGCTGAAAGTCCTGCTGGGAGATCAGATGGACCTTCACGCCGCCCGGCCCCAGGTGGTAATGGAAGGGCAGCGCGCCCTGCCACTCTTGCGGCGCGCTGGGGCCGCGCAGCGCTTGCAGAATCGGCGCGGCGTCGTGATAGCTCAAGGGGATCGAGATAATATGCGGCTCGTTGCCGTAGGGCGAAACCCGCGCCGCGTCGGGCAGTTCCAGCGTCGAGGCCACGCCCGGAGTCTCCGGGTCGCCCGGATACTTGAAGATGTATTGCACCGACCCGTACTGAATGCCGGTCTCTGGCCGCCACGGGCCCATCGGATAGGCGTCGCCCTTGTAGAAGCCGTCGTCGCGCGGGTCGGAGTAGAGCAGCACGCCCGCCGCCCCGCGCTGCTCGGCAATGTAAACCTTCACCCCGCGGAAGTTGGCGCCATAGCGGATCAGCACGATCTTGCCGCGTATGTCGATGTGCTGCGCGGCCAGCCGGTCGAAGTCCTCCAGCCGCCCGTAGTTGGCGTAGACCACCTCGGCGGTTACATCGCCGGAGCCGGAGGAGCCGTTGAAGGGCATCGCCACGCGCGGATCATCCTGGTAGGGGTCGCCGTCCACGTGCTCGCGCGCGGGGCCGCTCATCAGCAGCTTGCCGCTGGAGTCATAGGCCTCCACACACACCTGCTTGGGCTGATTCATCAGCACGCGGTAGGGCACAATCTCCGTCTCTAGCCCCGCCGCGCGAAACTTTTGCGCAACATACTCCGCTGTCTTGCGGTCTCCAGGGGTGGAAGCCAAGTGCGGCTCGTTGGTGAGGGACTTCAAGTGCAGTCCGGCCAGCTTGGCGTCGGGAACGGCAAGAAACTGCTCTTCAATCTTCGCCTGCGCGGCAAAGTCGCGGTAGCCGAAGACGGCGGGAGCGGCGGGTTGCGCAGCGTTCTGCGCCCAGATAGGCCCAGAAATCAGCGCCATCAAAACCAGAGACGCAAACGGATTGTGCAAAGTCCTCTTCATCCGCGCCTACGCTACCGGCTGCGCGCAATGGCAGCAGCGCCGCGCCGCCAGCGGAATCTCGCTCAGGCATTCAGGGCAAGGCTTGGTGGTCGGCGCAACCTCCGGCGCGGGCTTTTTGAGCTTGGCCATCAGCTTGTTCAGAGGCAATACAATTCCAAAATAGACCACGCTGGCCACAATCAAAAATGAAACAACCTCATTCAGGAAATTACCGATGAAGATCGGCGTGCCGTGTACCTTCACCACCAGCGCGCTGAAATCCGGCGTGCCCACGATGGCCGCAATCAACTGGGCCAGTACATCCTTGACCATGGAAGCGACGATCTTATTGAAGGCCGTGCCTAAAATCACGGCCACGGCCAGGTCAACCACATTTCCACGCAGGACGAAATCACGAAACCCCTTGAGCATCTTGCATCCCTTCGACAGCGGAGAATGGCAACGGCCCTCTACGAGAACCGGGTGACCGCAGATCATTGTTAATTATCCTATACGGAAAGAGCCGCATTCGGCAGAAGAAAATGAACTTGGAGGAGCCTCCACCGGCGTCGCCGGCCCACTGAGCATGAAACTGTAGCGCCGGCCTCCCGGACGGCTGTTGCATGGACCTCCTGGTTTCTCTTGTGGCTGCTACAGCGCTTCCGCCAGCCGGGGATAAAGGCCCGCATGACTGGTCTGATAGAGGCACAGCAGCCGCTGGCGCATCAGATAATAGGCGGAAGAGGCTTCCTGGGCGTGCAGGGGGAGGGTAAGCTGATAACGGCGCGCCAGTCGAGAGGGAATCAATCCCAGTTCCACGCGGCGGACCGCGCGGCGCAGTTGCGCAGCATCCATTCTCATGCGTTCGGTGACGATGACCGACTCGGTGAAATTCCATTGCTGTGCGCAAGCGGCCAAGGCGAGCATGACTGCGGCGTTCTCGCGCATCTGGCGCAGGCCCCGATAGCCGCCCAGCGACTCCCAGATAGCCCCCGGCTCCAGATCGATCTGACCGTTGTGGGGAACCAGATAATCGATTGCCACCGCCGACAACTCGTTCGTATTCAGCCTGTGCAGCTCGGCGACGATCTGGTGCCAGCCCCGCCGCCGCTGCCTCAGCGTCTGCATCATCAAAACCAACAGCGTGCCCAGCAAGGCGCCGCTGCCGATCATAACGAGATAAGGCTGCAAAAGAGTCATCTGAGAGATATTACCTCTGCGCCTCCAACGTGTCAATATCTTTATGCGCCCGCTGGTGCAGGGCAAGAATGTAGGCGCGCATCTCGGCCGGAAGCTCCTGCCGGGCTGGCTCATCCTGCCAAAACTGAACAATCCAGTAGAGCAGCGCCGCCAAATAGGCGACTTTTCTCAAATTATCCAGTGCATCAAAATAAAAACGAGTACCCAAGTAACCGTGCAGCAGATCGACCGCCATGGCTACCATCACCCAGCAAGACCAGCCAATCACCAGCGCAAAGACATGATTGCGCAGTCCCAAGCCCAGCCGCTTGGCGGTCAACAGCATCACCACGAACAGCTCGCAAACCACCAAACTCGTGAAAAAACTACTCCCTGTCTCCAAGGCTTCCCACAGATTCGAGGCAGGAAGCGTCAGCATCCAGGCCAGTGCGGCGGCCAGCAGCAGGCCCGCCGCGCTCCCCAAAATGAATTGCTTTCTGGCGTCTCGCAGCCAGGTTCCGGTGGGCCGCATTACGATCCGCGCAATCTCCCCGATCACTCCGAGTTGCAGTAGAAACTCCAACAGAACGGAAGACCAGTAGATAGACTCATACAAACGTTGGGAACGATTCAGAAACAGCGCGTAGAGAATCGGGTTCAACAGGGTTTCAAAACCCATGAATGCGGTAAAAACAGGGATACCCCTCCATCTGCGCCGGACAATGAGAACGGCAAACAGAGCGGCGTTTCCCAGAGATGTTGCCGCAACAAAAAGATTGGCGATCCCAGACAGTTTCATTTCTCCACACTGGCTCTATTCTCATCGATTCTCATAACCAGCAACAGAGAAAAATTCAAAACCATCACGCGAGATGCAGATGAGGGGCGGGCGGCGGCATCGGTGTGCAGGGCGCGGCCATGGCTGCATGAGGAACGGGCGGCGGCATCGGCGTGCAGGGCGCGGCTATGACGAGTGGCGCGGCGAGCAAAAGAGCAATCACGGCTAAGGCAAAACGCAAGCAAGTTTTCATGGGAGGATGTCCTTTTCTGGCGCAGATGTGCGCAATTAGAACATAATCCCATTTTGGTTACTTCTGGAAGAGGAAAGTTCGGAGAAAGTTGAAAAAAGGTAAGCAAATGAGCCGCGAACATGCTTACGGCAAGAGGTACGCGTTCATAGCATGAAAAATATTTTTCATCCGCGTCCGGGGCGCAAGCCGTCCAAATGGCCGAAATCGACCGGGTCGGGGTCATCCCAGGAGGGAAAGACCGGCAGGCCCTCGCGCAGTCCGCTCCACTCCTCGGCCACCACGATGCTGTTGTGGGGATTGCCCGGCTGGTAGCGCGCCGAGCAGGGAAAGCCCGCCCGCACCTGCGCTGCATCGATGAAGCCGCTCATATCGGTAATGTCCTGGGAGGACTCGTAATCCACTCCGCCGATGCGATAACTGAAGATCAGCATGGTCAGCGTGCGGTTCGTCTCTTTCTTGGAGCGGGCCGGACACTCGACCTCGCAGACATCCAGCAGCATCCCGTCCACCAGCCGCCCGGAGCGGGCCAGGAATTGCCGGCGCGCCCGTTCCAGCTCTTCCGCTGTGGGCCGCTTGTGGAAGATCAGCCACAGGCCCAGCGCAAGCAGCGCCGCGCCCACCACCGCGGCGGCGGCCATCTCCCATTGATTGACGGTGAGAAAATTCATTGAGTGCGGGACTCATCCCCAGCAAGCCCCACCTCAAGGATACCTCAACCGCTGCCTTTGCGGGTACCCCCGGTCCCGGTGACTTCCAAACCACAATGAGGGTGCCCCGGTTGCTCGCGAGCGACCGGGGCACCCTCAGCTTCATAAAAACGCAGCATGGGACCAAAGCCCCCTGCCCGACTCAGCGAGATACGATACCATGAATAAGAAATGCCAAGAATCCCAAGGATTTATCTCGATTCTTGCGCTCTGATTCGCCTGTTTGACGAGGGGAGCCAAGCCCGCGTTCGTGCTGAATCGCACGCCATGGAGGAGTTCTTTGCTCTTGTTTTCCATGGAACGGTGAGATGGGTAAGCAGCGAAGTTCTGGAGGCGGAAATCCTGGATAATCCTTACAGTGAAGGGCGTTCTGAGGTGTTGGAACTTCTTTCTTCCTCCACGGAGCGGATCATCCTGACCGATGACGCAATTCAGCGCGCCGAGTTTCTTGAGACGCTCGGCTATGATGCCTTCGATGCCTTGCATCTGGCTTGCGCTGAACAGGCTCAAGTCGATGGACTGCTCACCACGGACGACCGTTTCATACGGCGTGTTCAGCGCGGATTGGGAAACTCCACAATTGCAATCGAGAATCCAGTAAACTGGAGGAGGGGATTCAGACCATGAACCAGAGTGAACAAAGCGCCGTAATGGAGATGACCGACGAGCAGTTCCGGCAGCACGCGCTGGAAACCCTCCAAAAGACATTGGGCGCAGGCGGCTTTGCGCGCTTCTTGCGCGTATACCGTCCTGGGAGCGGCGACTATACAAGAGACCGGCGCAAGTGGCAACAGGGATTCACCGTACGGAAGATTGCGGAAGAGATCAAGAAGCGCCGCGAAAACCATGCGTAGCTTCATGGTCTGATTAGGGGGCAGAAAATGACGGCGGAGGAGGTTCGTGGTCTCCCACTCATCCACGATAAAGCCGTGGATGAATGGGGCACAGTGATTCTTGGGTATCTTTGACCGGGGCCCTGCCCAACAGTTGAAATCCGGAAAGTAATCGGACAATTTACGGTTAGGTATGATAGAGTAATTGCTGAAGTTCGGTGATTAACCTGAAAGTGAGGAAACAAATGAAGACGGTCTGGATTGTTGACGGAGGCTATCTATTCAATTATGGGAAGACTCGTCCAAACGGTTTTGATTATCTCAAGCTTAAGGACGAACTTGTCAAGGCGAACGGAGAGCAAATTTACGAAGCATACTATTTGAATTCCACTCAGGATCCAGCTACCGATGCGCAAAATGGATTCCATACATGGCTCAAGTCTGCGCCACCAAGGGGCCCTAAAATGCGGGTTCAACTTTACAAATTGAAAGATTTGCACTGCAATTGCCCTACTTGTTCAAATTCTTTTGATCGGCAAGTCCAAAAAGGTGTGGACGTAGGAATCGCAACCTTAATCATCAAATTGGCAGTGCAAAACGTCTATGAACGCCTTATTCTTTCAGCGGGAGATGGCGATTTTGAAGACGCAATATCTTATATCAAGTCAGACCTTCACAAAGAATTCTGGCTGAACGGCGCTCAAGCTAGTCTCTCAACAGATTTGCAGTCATATGCGGATAATGTACTTTGGCTGGACAATATGAATCCAGCAATAGACAAGTAGGGGCAGGTGGCCCGCTCATCACTCCGAAGTATCACGATCAGTTATACGAAGCTGTGCCCCGTTCATTGCGTTCTTTGCGATGAGCGGGTGGCTGGCACGTCGTGTCGATGCCCTCCGCTGATTCTCTGGACCGAGCCAGATATGGTGACGGCGTGTTAGTGATCCGGAGAAAATCCAGACGAAAGTGAGGCGTGTGCGGTACGATGGACAAGAAATGGCACAAAACCTGCGAATTTATCTGGACACTTGCGCACTGAATCGGCTGACGGACGCTCAGAGCCAGATGCGCGTTCGTTTGGAGGCAGAGGCGATAGAGCTATTCTTCCTGCATCTCCAGACAGGCAAAGCGACGTGGATTGGCAGTTCTGTTCTGGAAATGGAGATTGGCAGGAACCCCGATGTGCAATCTCGTGAAGATGCGTTGAGTATGCTTCCCTTTGTCTCTGAATTCCACCGTCCCAATGCGGAGGTGACGGTTCGGGCCAGACTCTTGAACCTGCTCGGCTATGGCAAGATCGATGCCTTGCATTTGGCAATTGCAGAGTATGCAAAAGTTGATTTGCTGCTGACAACTGATGATCGATTCCTGCGGCTGGCGGGGCGCGGTATGGGAAGCCCTTTTATTCGAGTTGCAAATCCGCTAGACTATGTGCAGGAGGTGAAGCCATGATCGCACTGGAAGAGATGACCGACGAGCAATTTGAACGGCATACGCTCGGCTTGCTGCAAAAGGAGCTTGGTCCCTACGGAATGGCTCGTTTCCTGCGCACCTCTCGGAGCGGCTCCGGCGACTACACCCGCGACCGGCACAAGTGGCTGGACAAGTTGACTATGGATGACATCCTCAAGGACATCCAAGGCCTTGCCGATCAAAGGCCTACGCAATCACCGCAATCTTAGCCCGCTTGCCGAGGCGGACAACGATACGGGCGGGCAGGGCTGCGACAGAGATAAGTGCGGCTGCGGCTGCTTCGCCGTCCAGTTTGACGGCCTTTTCGGCGATCTTGCGGTTGGCTTCCGCATTGCTGGCGGCCAGGCCCAACGCTACCAGCAGCTTGGGCAGGCGGATTTGATTCAGTTCTGGTCCGGCTACATCTGCGAAGGCGATTGTGACTTCTTCGAGGTCTTCTGGGGTGCCTTTCTGCTGAAACATCCAAGACCAGTTCTCCTCAGCAACTGTAGCGGCCTTCTCACCGTGAAAGCCAGCGGTAATCGTGCCCGCCAGTCTTCTCTTGATCCACATCGGATGCTGCATTCCCGACTCAACGTCTTTGCGTAGCGCATCGACCTCGGATTGTTTAAGGTCAGTCAGGAAGACCCAATACTTCCACATCAAAGTGTCAGAAATGCTCATCAGCTTGCCGTACATCTCGGCGGGCGGCTCGTTGATGCCGATGGCGTTGCCGAGCGACTTGGACATCTTCTGCACGCCGTCCAGGCCTTCCAAGATCGGCGTCATGAGCACGATCTGGGACTTTTGGCCGTAGTCGCGCTGGAGTTCGCGGCCCATCAAGAGGTTGAATTTCTGGTCCGTGCCGCCGAGTTCGACATCGCTGTTCAAGGCGACGGAGTCGTATCCTTGCGCGAGCGGATAGAGCAGCTCGTGGAGACTGATGTCCTGTTCGGCGCGGAAGCGGGTCAGAAACTCCTTGCGGTCCAGCATCTGGGAGAGCGTGACCTTGGCGGAGAGGCTGATTAGGCCGGCATAACCGAGCTGATCGAGCCACTCGGAGTTGTAGCGGACCTCGGTTTTCTCGGCGTCGAGAATTTTGAAGACCTGCGCTTTGTAGGTCTCGGCGTTGGCGTCGATCTGCTCGCGGGTGAGCGGCTTGCGGGTCACATTGCGGCCGGTGGGGTCGCCAATGAGCGCGGTGGAGTCGCCGATCAGGAAGATGACCTGATGGCCGAGCTGCTGGAAGTGGCGCAGCTTGCGCATCAGCACGGTGTGGCCCAGGTGCAGGTCGGGCGCGGTAGGGTCAAAGCCGGCCTTGACGCGCAGCGGGCGTCCGGTTTTGCGGCTCTCTTCAAGGCGCTCGCGCAGGTCGCTGACGCGGATGATCTCCGCCGCGCCCTTCTGGAGCAGGTCGAGCTGTTCATCAACGGGCAGAAAGGGGTTCATGTTGATTCAAGTATAAATTGGGGCAGGCGGGCGGCCCGAATCGGGGCATGCTGAGCGACGGTCCTTACTCCGGCGGCGGCGCCGGCTTGCGGACCATCGCCGCGGGAAACTGGGAGTTCAACTGATTGTCGATCCAGCAGTAACCCGCCCGCCACACCCGCTCCCGCGCATCCGCGCTCCAGTCCAGCGTGCGCACGCAGATGCCGCCCTCATACCGGTAGCGCGTGCCCCAGAAGAGAATATGCTTGGTCCGCTGCATCTCCACGTTTTTCCACTCTTCGGGAATGATCCACGGACAATCCGTCACATGATCGATCAGAAAATCCAGGGCATTGGCATTGACGATCGTACCGTCGTAATTCTCCAGCGCTTCCAGCACCCTCTCGCCTGGCAAGACGCCCTTGCGCTGCGGTTCCGGCAGATACAGCTCAATCTGCGGCTTACGCGGCGTCCAGCCAAGAAAGCCGCCTTTGATGTGCGTAACGACCTCGAAGCCGCCCGGCACATAGACCGGGTCGGCGTCCAGGTCGATGCCATAGGTCTTGATGTTATCCCGGAAGCGCATGTACGCCTTTCCTCTCTTAACCAGACAGAATACAACAACTCATGGCATGTCCGTGTCCGATGCAAATTCCAAATCTTTCCTCATTCCCATTGCTGTACCTGCTATCCTTGAAGGGTGATTTCGCCTTCAAAATGCGCGGGCTTCGCGGCCTTCTCTCTGGCCGTTTGCCTCTCCAGTTGCCACAAGGAAGAGCAAGCCGTGGTCGGCGTTGCCCAGACCGCTGTCAGCGCCGAGCAGAAAGCGCAGGCCGCCGCGCAGGCCGCCGCCGCCGAGCGCGACCGTCAGCGCGCCGCTTTGGCCCTGATCCCGCTGCCCACCAAGAGCATGTATGTGGACGTGCATGAACCGGGCGCGTGGGCCAATCCATTCCTCTCCGTGGACGCCGACACCTACACGCTGCGCATTACGCTGGCCGACGCCAACCCCAGCACGGTGGGCCAGGGAACGATGCTGCGTCCCGTAGCAGCCCGCCGCCAGGAGCTTCAGTTGCATCCCGCCGATCTGGCCAATGCGGTAATCGCGCTGCCCGCTGGCGCATGGCGTTATGGCCGGGTGATCGCCGTCGCCGAGTCGCCGCTGGCCGCCGCCAAGGACCGCCCCAAACTGCGCCGCAACATGGAAGCCGCCATCCAGCAGCTCAACGACCTCGGCCTGGTCGTCGA
>CAYVGW010000113.1:0-14395 GCA_964450895.1 uncultured Occallatibacter sp.
AAGAGGCTTCCCATCTTCCTTGGATATTCCTGAAACAAGTTAGCGCTTATGAGGGGTGGGGGGGGGACAGAAAAAAGGGGGAATACATGGCGAATATAGGACTGAAAACGCCGCCACTCTGAAAGTTGTTCATGCATTGATTATGAGCCGGGATGGGGTAATTCTCTGCACGAAGGACAGTGGACAGTGGGCAGGGGTCAGAGGTCAGGAAAAAACTGGTTTGGATTCGTGGTTCCCACCCTTTTCGCAAAGAGCGCGAAATGGGTGGGGCACCTGCATTTGAGGAGAAGTGAAGTTTTCAAAAACTGAGAGATGCGCTACCTGCCAAATCCTCCGCTCCATAACGACCAACCCGTCTTTGCCCTGCCCCACTTGCGGAACTTCTCGCCACATCGGTAAGAAGCGCTGGGTTGGTACGATCTTCGCGGGTGGAAGGCGCGGGAGACTAAAAACGAACCGACACGCCGGAACTGACGATTACCATGTTGAACCGGATATCCGCGCTCAAGGGCAGGTTCCCCACGTCCGGCATCGATCCTCTCATCGTCGTTCCGGCAAAGAGTTCTTTCATGTCCACATACGCTCCGATCCAACGCCGTATCGGAAAATTCGCTCCCCCTTGCAGCACTGCGCCGTACCGATCCGTAAAACTGATTCCCTTCACTGCGCCATCCTTTGGCTGGTACTTATACGCTCCGCTCAGGCCGCCGCCCAGATACGGCACGACATGGTATCTTTGCAACTCCGGAATTTGATATTGGCCCGTAAAGGAAAATGGCGTGAAATGCGTCTGTCCAAGCACACCCAGATTGCTGAAGACTCCCGTCCCTGTGAAAGCGATCTCCACCGGATTCAGAACGTTCACTGACAAGCCAATGTGTCTTCGAATCAGCATTCCGGCCTCAACGCTTGTCGAAACCGTCTTGTCGACCTCCAGACTCGCGCCAGAAACCGCGTTTCCAGCAACCTTCAGCGTTGCGCTCGGATTGTACATGGTCAGCGCCGCTCCGGTATGAGCAAAGCACTGGAGGTTCCTGGAACCTTCTCTGTTTGCCTCCTGTGCGCCGGCGAAACTCATGCACAACAGACACATCCCAACGGTCATTGCGAATACACGATATTTCCGCATCCTTACTTCCTCCTCGATCACCCTGTCGCGTCGCTCTCCCTGACTGTGGCATTTATTTGTAGATCATATGGATCGATATTTCGGTAACTGGGCACGAAACCGCAAACGAAGCCGCGCTGAAACTAGGCGCGGAGATCCCCACGGGCGGATTGTTAGAAAACCCGAACCCTTCTTTCGGCACACCCAGGAGATTCCGGTCCAGCTTATGATTGCCATTCTCGTCGTGGATGGCGGCAATCGCATAGCGTCCCGGAGCAAGAGTCAACTGCGCCTGCGCTTTGCCGTTGACGATCTTAAAGCTCTCATGAAGGATCGCCTGATCGCTCTCTTCCGGCCATCCAGCCGGAGACTTGTACACTGCAATCCCCAGCACGCCGGCTTGATTCCGGAATCCGTCCGCGCTTACACGGACTTTGCACGGAACGGTTTGTGCGGCGGCAAACATCCACGCGCCGCAAAAGAGTATAACGAAGGCTACAACCAGCCGGAACGCTTTCGCATTGCCTATCCGATAGAGTGCATCCTCGATCGCGGTGTTGTCGGAAAGCAGCGTGGCACTATTGCAGGCGGAAGGCGACCGCTGCGCCGCGCGACCGCGTTCTTCGCGCTCCAGGGCGCGCAGGGCGGCTTGCGTCAGTTCGCCAAAGTTCGAGTATTTTCCGCCTTCGATCCGACTCAATACGAAATCTTGCAGTTCGGCGGACACATAGATATTGTGAAAAAACATAAGACGCTTCTCCTTGTCAGCCCGTGGTGGAAGTCCACAATTGGGCCAACTTCGATTTGTTCACATCCGATTGCACACAACGTGCAACCTTCGGATTGGGGGAAGGCGGCTTTCGCCACATGTCAACTGAGCACTGCTTAGTTGACAAGATCATTTATACTAAGCACTGCTTAGATTGTCAAGGGGATGCCGCATGAAACAGAAGCAGAGCCGCACAAAGTCCAATACATCAACATCCTACGAGCACCTGCGCGCCGCCTTGTTGCGCGCGGCCCTGGAGCAATCCACCGCCGCTGGGCCGGACAGCATCTCCTTCCGCGAACTCGCCCGCAGGCTCGGCGTCACCACCGCTGCCCCCTACTACCACTTTCGCGACAAAGGCGAACTATTACTGCTGCTGGCTGTCGAGGGCTTTTCGCTCCTTCTCCAGCGCCTCCAGGAGGCCAGCGCGCGCGCGCTGATGCCTGAAGAAAAGACCGCCGCCGTCATCCGAGCCTATATCGAGTTCGGACGCCAAGAGCGCGGGTACTACGGAATCATGTTTCATCGCGACGTCATTCGCCCGGAGAATATCCCTTTGCTGGAAGGCCCCGCGGCGATCTGCTTCGATCTCGTCCGCTCGGTCATCGCTCAGGCAAATCCGGCCTTGAGCATAAGCCAGACCTTTGAACGCGCCATTGCCGCCTGGACGTTCCTCCACGGAATGTTGATCTTGAGCGCCTCCGGCCCCTTGGCCCGTAGGCTTCCTCCTGAACTCGAAGAGGAATTCGCGATCAGAACCTGCAACAGCATTCTCCGAAACTGATGGACATTCTGAATCGAATGTCCTGTTTTCAGGCAGATTAAGAATTTGAAAGACATTTGCGCTCAAATCCGATAAAACATTCTTTAAGTGAATACCGCCGATTCAAATTCCATTCCTGCCCCCCAAGCACCGGCCAGCGCTCCCCGGCTGGTGCAGAGCCTTGGCCTCTTTTCCTCGACCGCGCTGGTGATCGGCTCGATGATCGGCTCGGGCATCTTTATTGTGGACGCCGACATCGCCCGCGGCACCAACTCCCCGGCGCTCTTCCTGGGCGCGTGGGTGGTGACGGCGATTCTGACGATGATCGGCGCGCTCAGCTACGGCGAGCTGGCGGCGATGATGCCGCGGGCCGGCGGGCAGTACGTCTATCTGCGCGAGTCGCTCGGGCCGCTGTGGGGCTTTCTCTACGGCTGGACCTTCTTCCTGGTGATTCAGACGGGAACGATCGCGGCGGTTTGCGTGGCCTTCGGCAAGTTCCTGGGCGTCTTTTTCCCGGCGATCTCGACCAGCCATTGGCTCTGGCACATTGCGCATGTGCCCGCACTGACGGTGGGGCCGATGGTGCTGGGCAATATGGAGATCGGCGTCAATACCGCCAACCTGACCGGCATTATCGCCGTGATCTTCCTGGCGGTCCTCAACATCTTCGGCGTCAAGCTGGGCGCGCTGGTGCAGAATGTCTTCACGACGGTGAAGGCGCTGAGCATGGCGGCGCTGATCCTGCTGGCCTTCACGGTGGGACGCAACGCCGAGGCGATGGCGGCCAACTTTGGCGCGGGCTGGAGGGAGTTCTGGCGCAACGCCGGCTGGAGTTCGCTGCATCCGGTCGAGGTGGGGGTGGGCGGACCGACGGTGCTGGTGAATCTGCTGGTGATTCTGGCCGTGGTGCAGGTGGGGTCGCTGTTTTCCGCCGACTCGTGGAACAATATCACCTTTACGGCCGGCGAGGTGAAGAATCCCAAGCGCAACATACCGCTCTCGCTGGTGCTGGGCACGGGGTTTGTGCTGACGGTGTACTTTCTGGCCTCGCTAGGCTACCTGCTGGTGCTGCCGATGCACGGCGACCCGCACGGGGCCACGGTGCTGGAGCGCGGGGTGCAATACGCCGCCGAGGACCGCGTGGGCACGGCGGTGCTGGAGCAGATCTTCCACTCCGGCGGGGCGTGGCTGATGGCCGGGGCGATTCTGATCTCCACCTTTGGCTGCGCCAACGGCCTCTCGCTGGCCGGGGCGCGGGTCTACTACGCGATGAGCCAGGACGGGCTGTTCTTCAAGTCGGTGGGCAAGCTGCATCCGCGCTACAAGACGCCGGCGGCGGGCTTGCTGGTGCAGGCTGCCTGGGCCATTGTGCTGTGCGTCTCCGGCTCGTACGGGCAGTTGCTGGATTACATCATCTTCGCCGTGCTGGTCTTTTACATTCTCACCATCGCGGGGCTTTTTGTGCTGCGCTTCAAGCGGCCCGACGCGCCGCGGCCCTACAAGGCGCTGGGCTACCCGCTGCTGCCCGCGCTGTACATCGCGATGGCCGGGTGGATCTGTATCGTATTATTGCGATATAAGCCTCAGTACACGTGGCCGGGCCTGGTGCTGGTTTTGCTGGGCATTCCGGTCTTTTTCTGGTGGTCGCGGCAGGGCTCTGGTAAGTGAACAAGTGAATGAGTGAAAAAGCGCGCTATTTTTTCTTCACTCATTCATTATCAAACAGCCACGATACTGGTATTTGAGAACCGGACAAATCTATTACAGTTGTATTTGACGAAAGCGATGGAAAAGAGACAAAGGCCCGGGCCTAAAGGCCCATCAAATTTGCGCCCTATCAGGAGCCTAAAGGCCCCTGCTCCCTCCGTCATTTTCCATTTACTGCTGTAGAAAAGTAGTAAATGTCAAAAAATCAAGACGATCCAAACCCCAGTGGAGGGAGTTTTTCTATTCATGTCGAGATTGCTGCGAATTAAACCGATGTCGATGCTCTCGCAAGAGGCGAGCGAACAGGGCGAGCACACACTCAAGCGCTCGCTGGGCGCGCTGAACCTGATCACGCTGGGCATTGGCGCCATCATCGGCGCGGGCATCTTTGTGCTCACCGGCCAGGCCGCCGCATTGCACGCCGGACCGGCCGTGTCTTTGAGTTTTGTTTTGGCGGGCATCGTCTGCGCCTTCGCCGGCCTTTGCTACGCCGAGTTCGCCTCGATCATTCCCATCGCCGGCTCGGCTTACACTTACGGCTACGCCACGCTGGGCGAGTTCGTGGCCTGGATTATCGGCTGGGATCTGGTTCTGGAATACGCCTTTGGCGCGGCTACCGTGGCCTCTGGCTGGTCGGGATACTTCACCGGCCTGCTGGCGCAGTTGCACATCTATATTCCGCCGCAACTGACGGCCACGCCCGGCACTCCCCTGGTCTTTTACCAACAGCAGTGGGAACCTCTGGCCTCGCTACCGGCCGGCGTGGACGCTAGCAGCCTGCAACACGCCACGGGAGTCTTCAACCTGGTGGCCATGCTGGCGATTCTGGCCATCACCACCATTCTGGTCATCGGCATCAAGGAGTCGGCCAACTTCAACTCGGCGATTGTGGTGGTGAAGCTGACCATCGTGGGCATCTTCATCGTGCTCGGCGGCTACTTCCTCTTCCTTCATCCCGATCTGGCCTTCCACAACTGGCGCCCCTTCATTCCGCCCGCCGATGGCCACGGCAACTTCGGCTTCAACGGCATTGCGCTGGGCGCGGCCTCGGTCTTTTTCGCATACATTGGCTTCGACGCCGTTTCCACGGCAGCGCAGGAGGCGAAGAACCCGCAGCGCGATATGCCCATCGGCATCCTCGGCTCGCTGGCCGTTTGCACCGTCTTGTACATCATCGTCTCCACCATCCTCACCGGGTTGGTGAACTATAAACAGCTCAATGTGGCAGCACCGGTCGCTCTGGGCATCAAGGTCACCGGCATCGGCTGGGGAGAGATGCTGGTCTCGATCGGCGCGGTCTTCGGGCTGGGAACCGTGATGCTGGTCATGCTGCTGGGCCAATCGCGCGTCTTTTTCTCCATGTCCAAGGACGGCCTGCTGCCCAAGTGGGCTTCGGAGATTCATCCCAAGTTCCGCACGCCGTGGATTTCGACGATCATCGTCGGTTTGGTGGTGGCCGTCATGCCGGCGCTGCTGCCCATCGACCAGCTCGCTTCGCTGGTCAACATCGGCACGCTGCTGGCCTTCACCATCGTCTGCGCGGGCGTTTGGATTCTGCGCGTGCGGCATCCTGACCTGCACCGGCCCTTCAAAACGCCGCTGGTGCCGCTGGTGCCGATTCTGGGCATTCTCACGGCGGTTTACCTGATGACCAAGCTGCCGCTCTTCCCCACCTGGACGGCGATGATCGTCTGGATGCTGATCGGACTGGTGATCTACTTCGGCTACTCGATCAAACACAGCAAGGTGCAGAAGCTGCAGAATGCCGCCGAGGGCGACTGAAGCGCGATTCATTCCAGCAATTCCGAGCGGCCTTCCAAGCGGGAGGCCGTTGGGCGTTTGAAGGGAAATCAGACTTGCCCTGAGGCCGCGAGTGAACTAAACTAAGTAGACTTAGTTCACTCGGGAGGGCGCGATGCGGACCATCAACATTCACCAGGCCAAGACCCACCTCTCGCGGCTGGTCGATGAGGCCAGGGATGGCAGTTCCTTTGTGATTGCCAAAAGGGGTAAACCAGTGGCACTTGTCACTCAAGTGTCGGTAACTGAAGCTCCGAAGAAACGCTCGTTTGGCTCTCTGGAAGGGATGTATACTCTGCCGGATAACTTTGAGGAGATCGACCGGGAGTTGGATAAGGAAGTCGAGAAGCTGTTTCTTGGCGAGGACGAAGAATGAAATTCCTTCTTGACACGCAATTGATCGTATGGACGTTTTACGATCAAAAGCGAATGCCTTTGCAAGCGCGAATCCTCATGGAACCCAGAGAGAATGTGCTGATCTTCAGCACAGCCAGCTTGTGGGAGATTGCGATCAAGCGTGGGCAGGGCAAGAAAGATTTTCAATTTGATCCCAGAATTCTTCGGCGCGCACTTTTAGACAGCGGATACATCGAATTGCCGGTACTTGGCCAACATGCTGTCGAAGTCGATATTCTCCCGCCGATCCATAAAGATCCCTTCGACCGTATCCTGATTGCGCAGGCGATAGTCGAGGGGATCATTTTGCTGACTACGGACGCAACGATTGCCCAGTATCCCGGCTCCATCCGGAAGGTCTGAAGTCGGTCTTGCGCTGCGTTGCAGCGCCCATTAGAGGAATTCAATACTGCCCGGTTTGATTTATCGTGGATGAGTGAGCGAAACCAAGACAGCAACCTCCGGAAGATCCTCCCTCTCCTTGCATCAACTCGGTGTAGTTTGCGGGCTGGCGGCCGGCGCATGGCTGGGCACGGCCGAAGCGCCCACCAAATTGGTCACCATGGGCATCTCTCCCTTCGTCATCACGCTGGGCATGGTGATGGGCGTCTTTGTGGCGCGCTGGACCGTGCCGATGTTCCTCAAAGGCACCGTCTACCTGATGATGGATCTGCGCGAGAAGGCGCATCTGATGGTGTGGGCGGTGGTGGCAGGAATGCTCTGGTCCGTGGCCAACACACTGACGGTCTTTGCCATCCGCAACGTGGGCTTGGCGATTGCCTTTCCCCTCTGGAATACCAACTGCCTGGTGGGCCTCTTCTGGGGCTGGCTGCTCTTCAATGAACTGCGCGGCTCCGGGGTCAAGGGATGGTTGAAGGTGCTGGGCGGCTCATTCGCTCTGGTGGTAGGCGCGACGATCCTGGCCTATGCCACGGCGCAGCAGTCTTCCGGCGAATCGGGCAAGGCGATGCTGGGCATTGGGGCCGCGCTGGGCGCCGGGGTGTTGTGGGGCACCATGTATATCCCCTATCGCAAGGCGTACATCAGCGGCATGAATCCGCTCTCCTTCATCACCATTTTTACTTTAGGCGAGTTGGGCGCGACGCTGGCTCTGGGCGCGATCTTCCATGGAGGCTTCAAAAACCTCTTCGGCGAGCTGGCCGCTGCACGGCCCGCGCTCTTTTGGCTCTTTCTGGGCGGTTTCTGCTGGGTGATCGGCGACCTATTTCAGCAATATGCGGCCAAGTACATCGGCATCGGCCGCGGCATCCCGCTCTCCAACACCAATCAACTTTGGGGATTGGCCTGGGGCGCGCTGGTCTTCGACGAACTCGCCGTTCTCAGCCCGCACGCCAAAGCACTGGTTCTTGCCGGCTCTTTGGTGATGATCGCCGGCGCGGCCGCGGTCGGCATGGCCAGCGCACCCGCTACGGAATTGGATAACTGGAAGCAGGCCATGAAGCGGGAGTGCGACCGCTATGGCTTGGACCCGCGGCGTGTGGATGCCGTGATGCAAGGTGACGATCCATTGGCCAAGCTCGCGCCTGTGCGGCGGTGGTGGGATTCAATGGTGTTGGTTGGCGCGCTGGGAATCTACGTGTGGCTCGGGCTGAATATGCGACGCCCGGCCCTCTTCGTCAATGCTCCCTGGATGATCATCCTGCTGCTGGCCGCGCTGGCCTCCCTGGGTGCGGGCGGATTTCTGTTGTGGCGGCGCACCAGATTTTCTTAAGTTGGCTCGCATTCTAATGATCCGGCACGAATGCAATGCGAGATTACCGCCGCAAAGCAACCGCAGGTCCTTCGACTCCGCTGCGCTCCGCTCAGGATGACAGATTTTTAATATCGCAATTCTTTCAGGCCGGATCAGTAACTCAATATGCGGTGATGGCCTCCGGAATGCGTCCGCTGCGGTAACTCTCGGCCGCGCGGCGCTCGTCTTTCAGCAGGCGGCGGTTGGCAATCAGACGAACCCAAAAGGGAATATGGCCGATCCGGTTGCCGGATGCTTCGGCCAGGAGATAGGCCCGCGCGCATTTTTCAAATAACTCTGTATTGAAGAGAACGCGCTCGCAGGTCATTCCCAGGCATAACAATTGTTCTCCGAGCAGAGCGGCGTTGGCGCCTTCCCCAAAGGCCTTCCAAAGTAACTCTCGGATCAAAAATACCTTTTCCGGCAATGGTCCCGCCGCGCTGCCGATATGCCGCACCTGTTCGTCGAAGATAGGCGGCATAATTCCGCCAAAGCCGGCAAGCAGCCGCGCGCCTTTGGGAGAAGAAATGGCGATGGCCCCAACGTCGGCCCGCAGTTGATAGATGGATGCATGAAGCCCGCGGACTCCTTCGCTTTCGAGCAAGGACGCGGTTTGAAGATCGCTAATTTCGATATTTCGCCAATCGGAGCGCCCTGCAACCAGGATCATCTCCATCTTCCCCGGCACCCGCATGGAAAAACTCTCCGCCGGAGAGTGGAAAAATCCCTTGCTTGCCAGCCGCCGGCATCCAACCGTCAATTGCGCCTCAATCCGCATTCGTAACTCCTGAGTCAGACAAGTTTCAGCACATCCTCGAAGCGGTTCAAGGCTTCGTCGATCACATCATCGGTATCGGCAAGCCCGGTGTAAATGCGGCTTCCAGCGATGGTGATAATTCCATGGGCGCTGAAGGCCGCTCCCATCTCCTCCATCATGTGCTTTCGTGAGTTGGCCTCGCGCATCACCTTGATCGGGTTGCGCATGGACATGAGCATAACTCCGGAAGTCTGCAAATGAACAATCGAACCCTGGTTGTAAGTTACATAGGGCAGCCCAAGGCGGCGTATGATTTCATCGAGTCCTTTGCGCAAGCGGTCGCCCGCGCGCCCTGCTTTGACCGCGGCATTGGTGCGCCGCATCTCTTGAATGGCGAAATAACCGGCCGCGCAAGAGAGCGGGTTAGCAGTTAATGTTCCCCCGACAAAGGCGCGCTTGGAGGAGGTTCCGATTCCGCCCGCCAGCAGCATCATCACATCGCGCCGCCCGCCGATGCCGCCCGCCAGGGGATAACCTCCGGTGAGGCACTTACCCAGGACAGTTATGTCCGGTTTAACTTGAAAATACCCCTGCGCGCCGCCCATTCCAACGCGAAATCCGGTAACTACCTCGTCGAATATCAGCAATGCGCCAAATTCATCGCAGAGCTTTCTGAGTTGCGCGTTGTAATCGCGCTGTACGGGGCGGGTGCCGCTCTCCGGTCCCAGCGGCTCAACAATAATTGCCGCGGTTCCACCGCGCAGGCGATTCAACTGCAAGGTCCGGCGCATGGAAGCAAGATCGTTGGGAAATCGCTCCTGGATATAAGCCGTCGAGGCCCGCGGAATGCCGATAGCTTCCCTGCGGCCCGTTCCTGGAATGCGCATTCCATAGACCATCTGGTCGCTCCAGCCGTGATACGCG
This sequence comes from uncultured Occallatibacter sp., assembly GCA_964450895.1. Taxonomy (GTDB): domain Bacteria; phylum Acidobacteriota; class Terriglobia; order Terriglobales; family Acidobacteriaceae; genus Telmatobacter. The sequence continues at coordinate 9,978 of CAYVGW010000113.1, forward strand.
CCGCCAACCTTGATGATGAAGTTACGTCCTGTGTAAGCGCGCGCCAGGCGTATGGCGGCCATCACGGCTTCCGTTCCTGATCCCAACATGCGGAACATCTCGATGGACGGCATAATATCGCAGACTAACTCCGCCAGCTTGACTTCATACTCGTGCAAAAGACCAGTTACCGGGCCGCAAGAGTCCAGCAGCACGTGAATTTTCTGCCGGACCGTGCCGTCGTTGGAGCCAAGCAGCGTTGGCCCACCGGCCTTGAGAAAGTCAATATACCGGTTGCCGTCAATATCGGTGAGATAGGCTCCATTAGCCTCGGCCATGGCCAGCGGGAAGGGATAATTGAAAGACAGGTTATGCTGAATTCCGCCTGGAATGAGTCTTTCCGCCCGCTTGTAAAGCAGTTTTGAATTGTTGCACTTGTGCTCGAAATACGCCAGAACGGAACTCATGTTTTCCCGCCGGATGGGGCGTATCGGCTGCTTGATAAGCTCGCCGAGGCGCGCGTAAATGGCGTCCGTATCGTGCCACTCGGAGATGCTGTATGCAGGCTCTGACTCGCTGGAAACGCGCGAAGGGAGGGTGTTGCCAGATGCAATCATTGCAGAGACTCCTTGTCTTCAGAATGGACAAGCAAAGCTAAGACTTCGGATAAAGACGGTTTGTTGTCCGAAGTTATGCGATGTTGAATGGTTTCTCGAAAGAAGCCGGCGCATGCTGTTTCCAGCGCTTCAACCCGGTCAACAGTTTCACCAAGCGTAGGGCCGCAGCAAAGCGCGCCATGATTGCGCATAAGATAAGCGTTGATCTCCGGGCGAAGCGCCTTGCGCAATTTCGACGCCAGCCATCCTGTTCCTGACGGCGCATAGCCGACGAACGCGGCCTTTTGTCCTAGAAGGTATTTGTGCCGCGGATCGCGAATCTTCAGCGCGCGGCCAAGCAGAGAATATGCGCTGGCAACCGGCTGGTGCGTATGGATGCTGGCGCGGCAGTCTCGCCGGGTGCGCAGAACGCAGGCGTGCAGCTTGTGTTCGATGGAGGGCCGGCGATTCCCATCAACCTGAACCAAATCACTCAGGCGCAACACGCAGATGTCTTCCGGAGCCATCGAGTAATAGTCGGTAGCCGAGGGAGTGACCGCAAAATGTTCGTCGTCGAAGCGCCAGGCGAGATTCCCGCCGGTGCCGGCAAGATAGCCCTTGCCCGCAAGATCCAAGCAGGTAGTTATGACTTCTTTGCGGGCTTGCTCGAAGATCATGGCTGCACGGCCCTCCCTTCATTCATCCTCCGATAGAGCGGGGCGAGACGGCGATACGCGAGCTTGTAAGTCTCGAAAAGTTCGTCATAAATGGATTTATTTTGAATATTTGGAAGATAAGTGTGATGGATGTGAGTTAGATCAGGAATTTCTTCAAAAGTCAGAGCGCCGATTCCCACCATGCCGATGAAAGCCGCTCCCACGGCATTTGCCTGGATGGGCGACTCGAGCTGGCGGACGGGAATGCCGAGTATGTCCGCGAAGATCCGGCACCAGAGAGCGGAGTTAGCGCCTCCACCAACCAGCGTAACTTGATCGAGGGGCTTGCCTAAAAAGCGATTGAAGGGCGCGAGCATCCAGCGCGTGTTGAGGGCAACACCTTCCAGGACGGCGCGAATCACGTCTGCGCGCGTATGCTGCAACGACATATTCAGCAGGCCAGCCCGCAGATTCCGGTTATCGACGGGGGTCCGTTCCCCGAAGATCCAGGGAGTATAGAGCAAGCCTCGCGCTCCGGGCGGAACAGCCGCCGCCAGCTTCTCCAGAATGGAATAGATTTCCGAAGGACGCGCCGTGCCGAAGTCATCATCGGGAAAGAGGATTTTATCGCAGAGGAAGGAGAGGTTGGAGCCCGCCGAGGACTGGAGCGCAGTGGCCAGATAGCGTCCGTTGATGGCGCACGGCACAGAGGCGATTTGCGCGGAGATATTGGTTTTTTTGAAGGGAACATGCGCGCCGATCCAGGAGGATGTCCCAATATAGATATGTGCTTCTCCATCGCGCACGGCTCCTGATCCTATAGCCGCGGCAGAGTTATCGACAGAGCCGGCCACTACCGGCGTCTCCCGCGGCAGACCTAATTCACTGGCAGCCGAAGGAGAAAGCGGACCGAGCACATCGGTGCAGCGCACAATCTCTGGAAACTTATCGAGATCGATGCCGGATTGAGCGATGAGCTTGCGGTCATAGCGGATATGATGGGCGTCGCGATTGTCGGTGACCCATGAAGTGAGGATGGAATCGACTGTAGCGACGAAACGGCCAGTAAGGCGCAGGTTCATATAGTCAAGGGCATTCAGGAATTTATAAGTCTGCCGGTAGATTGCAGGCCACGTTTCCTGTATATAGGCCATGTGCGCCGCAGGGTCTTTTCCCGAGAGCGCAGGAGCGCCGCCGGAACGGCTGATCCAACGGCTGAGCTTGACCGGGTCGTAGCCGGCGACGGTGAAGAGGCGGTTCCCCGCTCTGCGGCGATTCGCCTCAGCCCCCCGCATATCGATCCAGGAAATAGCGCGATGCAACGGTTTGCCCGCCTGATCAACGGGGACAGTGCATTCCCCCTGGCAGGAGCAGCAGATGGCGGCAATTTCCCCATTGAACTGCGGCAGCGCGGCGACCATTTCCCGCGCGGCACCAACAAAGGCGCTCCACCAATCTTCCGCGTCCTGCTCGGCGCCGTCCTGACCAACGATATGCAAGGGAACCGGACGGAAGGCCCACTTCCGGAGATTTCCATCCATCCCGACCAGGGCGCATTTGCAGCCTGAGGTTCCCAGGTCAACGGCGAGGAGAAATTGGTTGTGCTGCGCAGACCCCATGGTCATCCCTGCCTTTTCGATACAACTCGCTCGCGCCGGACGGCAACCAGTCCGACCGCGGCGCGGCCTGTTCGCATTCTACGAACAAAAGCTGAGCGCGGCGCAAGAGCCGGCTTCGGAATGATGGAGCAGAAGAACCGGCTTTTGACGATAATATGAGCAAGCGTCATGTTTGTCAACTGGTATTTTATCCCCGTGCAATCCGCGGGCATTCCGTTCCGTGGCGCTGGCTGGAGGCTAATCCTCGTGGAAATGCGCTCTGGCAGGGATGCACGAGGGGTGGTGCATGGTCTGTGTTTTCCGCTGCTTTGCGTGGAATGGGGGAATGCTGTATGCTCATGCAGAGTGAGCAACGCGCATATTCCGCGCAGGAATACTGATAAAGAGACAAGCGTGGACCAGGAGGTCCACGCCACAGCCGGCCAGGAGGCCGGCGCTACAGTTTCATGCACGGCGGGTCGGCGAAGCCGGTCGGGGGAGCTAATTTCAGATGCTCTTATCGTCATGAATCGAAGTCTTCTGTGAGGTAGCGATGTACGAGGTTGAGAATCGAACGCAAATCAAAAGGCAGCCGCGCCAGGAACGCAGCCAAGCGCGTTTTGAAGGCGTGCTGAAGGCTGCTCTGCACCTGTTCGCGGCGCGCGGCTATGAAGCCGTCTCGATGCGCGAGATTGCGCGCGAGGCGAAGATGCCGATTGCCTCGGTTTACCAGTATTTTCCCATGAAGCTGGCAATTGTGCGCGAGATGTGGACGCGCTACACCACGGCGATTTCCGAGACTCTAGCGGATGGGATTGCCCGTTCCATCCGGCAGGGCCGGAACGAAGCGAACCATCTGATCGGGATTATCGTCGACCGGATGGCGGAGTTGCAGGCCTCCAACCCGGCCTTCATCGAGATATGGAGTTGCGTGGCGGCTTCGATGGAACTGCGCACGCTCAACGTGGAAGACACGCTGCAAAATGCACGGGTGATCGCGGAGGCCTTGCAAAAGCTGCATCCCGATTCCGACCCCAGGGCGCTGCATGACCGCGCCTTGATTGCCATCGAGATGGCCAGCGCCACCACGCGTCTGGCTCTGACCCTGCCGGAGCCGCACCGTTCGCGCGTTTTGCTTTCTTTGAAAGAGGCGATTTCGCTGCTGATTGATCCCGTGACCCAAAACGGTCAAGGCTCTTTACTGCCCGCAAAGAAGACGCCGAGGGGCGGGGCGGCGGGCAAAGCAAAATCTACCGGGAAAAAAGCCACTGCAAAAAGCGGTCCTTTTAAGCGTTAACAGCCTGTGGTGAAAGCCGGAAATGCCGAAAGACCATCCCTCAGGGGCTAAAGCCCGCATTTATTTTGAGCCACTTACGGCACGACTAAAGTCGTGCCCTTTCAAAACAGGAGTTTCACCACGGGCTGTTCACGGGCTGTTAAGGAAAGGCAAGTTTCATGGAAGGCGGGATCATCTTTCATGGAATTCACGCTTTCCGCTTCCCTGGAAAGAAACCAGCGTGGACCGGGAGGTCCGCGCCACAGCCGACCAGGAGGTTGATTATATGACAGCGCCGGCTCCCTCCGACCGA
>CAYVGW010000114.1:0-14320 GCA_964450895.1 uncultured Occallatibacter sp.
CCACTTCCAGCAGTTCGCCGTCGCCGCTCTCGGCAATCGATGCGGGACGGTTCCAATTCTCCGTCCTTTCGAGAAGACTGGGTGCCCCAGGTCCGGATTTTCGGACCTGGGAATCCTCGACCCTCAACCTGCTCTCTTCCGGCGAAATCAATACCGTCATTGGCCGGCCCCCGTTCCTGCTGTTGCCGCCCGCTGCGCTTCAGCCCGCTTCAGCACCTCGTCGTGCGCCGTCGGCTCCCACTCGAAGTCATCCGGCTCGCGGTAATCGCGGCGCATCGGATGATCCTTGAACTCCTGCCACATCAGCAGCCGCCGCAGGTCGGGGTGGCCCGTGAAGACGATGCCGTAGAGATCAAATATCTCCCGCTCCTGAAACTCCGCCGAGCGCCAGATGGGCGTCAGCGAAGGCAATTCTACCTGATCGGTGCGGTTGACGGTTTTCATGCGGAGGATGACCGGCCCATGCTTCTTCTCGACGGAGTACAGGTGATAGACGGCCTCCAGGGAATCCGGCCAATCCACGCCCGTCGCGTTCGACAGGAAATCGAGCTTGAGTTCCTCATCATCGCGCAGAAACTTTGCGACAGCCTGCGCAGACTCCGGCTTGAGGCGCAGCGAGTGCTGCCCGCTGGGGCTGGGATTGGAGACAATCTCCACCGCAGCGCCCGGAAGAGCTGCTTCTATCGCCGATTTGATTTCTTCTACCGTCTTCAAATCCTTGCTCCCCGGAATACTAGGCTACTATTAGTTGAATAAACCATGTGTGACAAGTAAAATCATGGCAAAAAATGTAAACGCAGCATAAAGCTGTTGTCCCATAAAGTATTCGCAATTAGTAGCTACGCGTTCATTCACAAGATCCTCTTTCAATGCACTCCTGATATACTTTCTGAATTGAAGAGATCGCATCAATGGAGATATAAACATCAAAAAAACCGCCGCAACTTTAAGGGAAACACGATAACTCCATCCATGAAGATGAACTTCATTCCATATTCCGTCCAAAAAGCAGATCGCACCAAAAATCATCCAAGCATAAGCGAAAAGCCAGTTTTGTTCCATGGACCCATTCCCGACAAAATCCCGATCCACGCTTTTCATCCGATCCTCCTAACTTTCAAGAACCCCTGATTCAGTTCCATTCCTCGTGAAACATTTCGCAGGGGCTAAAGCCCGTATTCTTGACGCTATCTTTGCGGCACGACTGAAGTCGTGCCCTGACGCTTCTTGCTCATTACCTGAATCCAACGGCCATGCAAAGATTTCACACCGCCCCTACGGGGCGGGAATCCTTCTGCCGAATCCTGACCCAGGGTTTCACCCTGGGCTATTATCGTTTCCTCCCTCCGGGAGGAACTGACCAATGTAGCCTTTTTCCCTACTGCCTACTCCCTGTTCATTGCTCACCGTCTTCTGTCCACGGCTTACTGCATACTGACCACTGTTCACTGACCACTGTCTACTGTCTACTGACCACTGTCTACTGAATCACTGGCAGCGGCCACACTCCTTTGTTGAACGCCGGCTCCAAATCGTGCTCTCCAAAGACCGGCACGGGAAACTCGCCCTGCTGCTCGGCATCCAGGTAGCGCGGACGCTCCTCGCCGGTCAAATGCTGGCCGTCAATCTTCTTTTGCAGCGTCATGAAGGCCTGGATCAGCGCCTCCGGACGCGGCGGGCAGCCGGGAATATGCACATCCACGGGAATGTAGCGGTCGATCCCCTTGAGCACGTTGTAGCCCTGCTTGAATGGCCCGCCGCTGATGGCGCAGGCGCCCATGGCGATCACATACCGTGGCTCGGCCATCTGGTTATAGAGCCGGACGACCTGCGGGGCCATCTTCTTGGTCACCGTGCCGGAGACGATCATCAGGTCGGCTTGCCGCGGCGACGGGCGGAAGACCTCGGCCCCGAAGCGCGCCAGATCGTAGCGCGCCATGGTCGTGGCGATCATCTCGATGGCGCAGCAGGCGAGGCCAAACTGCATCGGCCAGATCGAGTTCCGCCGCCCCCAGTTGTACAGCTCCTGGAAGGTGGTCACAACGACCCCCTGCTTGCCCATCTCGATCTTCAAGCCTTCATCCATCGTCGCTTCGCTCCGTTTCAGCTTTCAGCTCTCAGCCGTCAGCTTTCAGCTTCTGTTGTCCTCAATCCAGTTCTTCGTCTTCCACTCCTGCTTCAATCTGAATCCAACGGCTGAAAGCTGATAGCTGAAGGCTGAAAGCTGCCTTTACCCCCACGTCAGCACGCCCTTGGCCCAGGCCCACGCCAGCCCCTCGGCCAGCAGCAGCACAAAGACCAGAATCACTCCGCAGGCCGCGGCGCTCAGCCCGCTGAAAGCCACCGCGAAGGGCAGCAGAAAGATGGCCTCCACGTCGAAGACCAAAAAGATGATCGCGTACAGGTAATAGCCGGAGTGGAACTGCATCCAGGCGTCGCCCCGGGACTCCAGTCCGCATTCGTAAATGTCGTTCTTGACCGCATTGGGCTTGGCAGGCGAAAAGATGCGCGCCCATAGCCACGCCAGTCCCAGTGGAGCCAGACCAAAGCCCAGCGCCGCCGCAAAGAGAACGGCCAGAGGAAAATAGGGGTTCGAGACCATCGTCGGGGAAAAATCCTTCTCTTTTAACCTAACATTGGATGGCCTCTTTTGCGAAAAGTTGCGCCCGCGCACGCCGTTTCCTTCCCATTTCGCCCCATTCATCCCACTTTGTGAACCGCCGGCTGCGCCCTGCTAAAAGCACGTCCCCAACCGATTCGAGCCGGATCACGGCAGCCAGATCGCAAATGAAACGGCAGCTTGCAGACGATGCGTCCGCAAGCTGCCGTGTTGTTTGGAACGGACTGAACCTCCCGGCACTACTTCTTCTTCGGCGAAAGACCGAGCTGGAAGGAGATCATGATTGCGCGCCCGGCCTGCTTCTTGATGCTGTCGTTCCAACTCGGAGTGTAGAGCTGTAGATTCTGAGAGACCGCGTTACCGGGATTGGTCGTGCAGGTTTCGTAGGGCGAAGCGAGCGTGGAGCAGTCGTTGGCCGCGCCGATACTCACGATGTCGTGGCTGTCGAAGAGGTTGTTGACGCTGAACTTGATCTTGGATCCCGCGAAGATCGAGTTGCCCTTGATGCTGTAGTTCACGAAAAGGTTGCTCATCCAGAACGGGTCGTAGGGAACCACCTGGTGATTGCTGCCGATGTCGTCCCAGCGAGAGCCGACGCGCTTGCCGAAGACGCCTAAGTCGAGACCTTTCTCGTGATAGGTGAGGCCTATCGATTCGGTATCGTGCGGAGCGGTAGCTACCCAGGCCGCGGGGGTGGCGGGGGTGGCGGGGTTGATGATATTGCCGCCAGCGTCGGTGACCGCGGCCTTCGCGGCAGCCGCTTCATACTTGGCGATGCCGAAGGTGCCGTTGGCATTGATGCTCAGGCTGTTGGTCAAAGCGTAGTTTCCCTCGGCTTCAAATCCGTTGGTGTTGGAGTCGGGATTCGCGTAGTAGTAGGTAAAGTTCTGATCCGGACCGCTGGAAGGGGTGTAGGTCGAGTAGGTGTTGGTGAAGTGGATGTGATAGGCGTCCGCATCGAAGGCGAAGCGGTTCAACTTGACCACCGTGCCGCCCTGGTAGGTGTCGGCGATGGTCGGCGGGGGAGTAACGGCAACCTGAGCGCCGGTCTTGTCGAAGACGTTGCTGAAGGGAGCAATGCTGCCGCGGCCGTACTGACCGTAGACCGACCAAAGGTTGTTGACGCGATAGTTGGCCTCGAACGACGGCAGGATGGAGTTGTAACCCTGGGAGTGCTGGACGGTGGCCGTGCAGGCTGACGCCAGGGTGGTCTTGGCGCAGGTGAGCGGGCCAATCGTTTTACCGTCCGCCCACTGTGTCAGGCTCATCAGAAAGTAGGCGTCCTTGACGCCCGCAGTGATGGTCCACTTGGGTATGGCAACTAACTGGAACTCGGCATAGGGCTGGACGGCGTAGGTGTAGAAGTGCTCGTGGAACTTGATGTTTCCGACATAGGGTGAATCCACCCAGGTGATGGGGTCGGTATAGATCTGGTAGCGGGTGGTGTTGGTGTACTCATACCAGTTGCCGGCGCGGAAGACGCCCCACTTGGTGGCATAGCTGAGAGCCGCGATCTCGCCGCCGCGGGCGTACTGGTTCAGCTTATCGACACCGGTCGGCTTCTTATCGTAATTGACAGAAGAAGTGGGCTGGTCATCGCCGCCGACTGCTTCTTCGATCGGCGCGGTCAGGACCGAGTCGGTAATCTGATCGTTGTCGGTGGTGTTCTGGTAGTGCTGATGGTTGGAGTAGCCGTAGGTGTAAGACTTGCTGTCCAGCTTCCAGCCCTTGCCGAAGTCGTGGTTGAAGGTGATGATGTCGAAGAAGCTGGGTACGTGGTAGACCGAGAAACGGTAGTAATTTGCGTTGTAGGTGCCATCGGCGTTGAGTTGGTTGGCGTCGTAGAGGTAGTTATCACCGTGGTGGAAGAGCTGGCGGCGGCTCGGATCGTTATTGGTGAAGGCGTCGATAATGATGTTGGAGCCGGCCACGGTCAGTTGGGTGCGGTCGCTGAACTTGTAGTCGAACTTGGCGGTCGCGGCGACGTTCCGCTTGGAGGCGTAGGTCTGGTAGCCGTCCGAGTTCTGGTAGTCAGCATTGAGCCAGAAGTGGGCCTTGCCTTTCAGGAAGGCGCCGGAGTTGATATCGCCCAGAATCTGGTTGGTATTCCAGGAGCCGTGGGTTTCCTGAATCCTGATGTGGGGCTGATCGCCGAGGTGGGGCGAGAAGAAGTGGATCGAACCGCCGAAGTTTGAAGTACCGATGTCCGAGGCGGTGCCGGGGCTGCGATCAAAGTCCACATAACCGACGCCCGCGGCAGGAATGTAAGCCCAGGAGTGGTGGGTGGGGTCGTTGGAGTCGTTGAAGGGCACGCCGTCCCAAGTCAAGGTGTAGTCGGCGTCGACGAAGCCGCGGAAGAAGATCTTGGCATCCCCGTTGCCGATTCCGTTGGTGGTGTAGCTGACGGTGCCGGGGGCAGCCTGGATGATGTCGGCATAGTCGGTCACCGGCGAGGTGAACTCACTTACATAGGTGCTGGTGATCTCGGTGCGGGCCGAGGCGGCGTCCAGCAAGGTCTTCACCGGCGCTAGCTCCGCGGCAATTGAAGTAACTTCCTCGGCCTCCACCGTCACCTCCTCGGCCACCGAAGCCACCGAAAGCGAAATCGAAACTGATGCCGCGCTTCCCCCGGAAACCTTCACCTTGTCGTTGGTTTTTATGCCAAATCCGGGAGCTGACACCTGAACTGTGTACTTGCCATCCGCCAAGCCGGAGACGGAAAATTTGCCTTGATTGTCCGTGGCGGTCTTGCGCTCTTGTTCCCCCGAAGTGCTTTGGATGGTCACCGAAGCGCCTTGCACAACCTGGCCGCGCGGATCAACCACCGTGCCCTGGATCGAGCCGGAACTCTGATCCGGGCCATTGGCCGCCTGTTGCGCCCGCAATGGGATAGCGCCTGAAGAAAGAACTACCAGACACACGAATACTGGAATGGCTTTGAGCCATCTACATATGAGTTTCTGCATTTATTTCGGTCTCCTTGAAATAGCAGGACGTAGGTGATTGAGGAATCATCCTGCTTGCCTTAGAGGCTATGGAGAAAATATGACTGCCCGGTTACAAGCATGCAAATATCTTTTAACAATGCGATTGATTGCTTATCCCACATCCTGCGCTATCGGCGCCTGACGGCTCACAACCGCGTCGTGGAAGCCATCCCGCGACGCGGTGCAGGGTCGATTTCCGCAAAAATCCATCTGGAAATCTCAGTAGCTCAGCTCCAGCACATTGATCGAGTACGGCGCGAACTTTTGCTCGAACTTCGGCCCCGCCACGTCAATCTTGCGCTCCACCGGCGCCACGGCATCCGGATGCGCAAGGCTGTTGGTCGCATTGGGCGTCTTGCCGCTCAGTGTAATCAGCTTGGCCTCGTGCTTCACATCGTTCGCGCCCGCCAGCGCAATCGACAGCGGCGCCACCACCGACGAGGCGTTTACCACCTTGACGAAGAGCTTGCGCTGCTTCTCGTCGCGCGTGGCCGAGGCAAACAGGCGCGCTCCGGCATTCGAGAGCGCCGCCGGCACCGCCTCCGTGCCCAGGTACTTGCCGAAGAGCACCTGCGCCCAGTAGCTCGGCGAACCGTAGCTATTCAGCGCGTCGTAGCCGATCAGATCCGTCTCCCACTGCATTCCGCCGGGATTCACATTCACCAGCAGCGGCGCATAGCTGGCCATCATAATCAGATCGGCGTTGCGCTCCATGCCGGTCATCCAGGCCGCGTCGCCCAGCGCCGCATCGAGGTTGGGCGTCGGCGCTCCCTCGCGCGTCGCCCACTCGCCCACAAAGATCTTCGGCCCTTTGCGGGCAACCTTGTCGTAGTGGCTGGCCGAGGCAAACGAATCCTGCGCCGACATGTAGAAGTGCTCGTCCACCAGATCGGGCGTCACGCTCTTCACCGGCGTGGTGGCAATCAACTGCAACTGCGGATAGCGCGCCTTGATCGCCTTGAAGTACTGCGCAAAGCGCCCGTCGTACGAACCCGACTGGTCAAAGAAATCCTCGTTGCCGATCTCCACATAATGCAGCGGGAAGGGCGCGGGGTGGCCGTTCTTGATGCGCTCGGCGCCCCACTTGGTCTCCGGGCCGCCGGTCACGTACTCGATCTCGTCCAGCGCGTCATCCACATACGGCTTCAGCGCCGGTCCCGCATCAATGTGCTCCTGACTCATCGAGTAGCCGCCGTAAACCGCCAGCACCGGCTCGATCTTCAAATCCTCGCACCACTCCAGGAACTCCAGCAGCCCCATGCCGTCCGAAGAGCGATAGCCCCACGGGCTGGGATGCGTCGGCCGGTCCACCCAGGGGCCGATCATCTTCTTCCAATCGAAGCGCTCGTTAATATGATTGCCTTCCAGGTAATTGCCGCCGGGGAGGCGCAGAAACTTGGGGTGCATCGCCGCCATCTTCTCCATCAGGTCTCGGCGAAAGCCAAAGGGCCGGTCCTGATAGGTGGGCGGAAAGAGCGAAACCAGTTCCAGCCACACCGTCGCGGGGCGCGGAATTGTCAGGATCAGATGATTATTCGCGTTGGCCGCCACCTCGCCGGTCTTCAGCGAATAGCTGTACTGCTTCCACTCGCCCGTCAGCCCGGCAACCGTCGCCGTGGCCGCCGTCGCGCCCGTCTCATCATTCACCAGGCTCACGGTGATCGGAACTCCATTACTGTCCGTCTTGGCGTAAAAGGAGCCGGAGTAGGTGGAGTTGGGGCGGACCGGAATCCCCCAGAAGCCGTCGTTCTGCACTCCGGCGGGCGCAGCCTCGGTGGCCGCCGTCACGCTGACCTTGATGCTGCGTGGCAGTGCCGCGCTAGGCCCCGTCTTCTCGTCCGTGGAGATCTTGACCGCCGAGTCTCCCCGCGCCGCCATCGTCCAATGGGCCAGCGCCTGCCAGTCCGTGCCGACCGTGCGGTCGCGCACCAGCTCCGGATACAGTCCGCCGTCATAAGAGAAGTTGATCTCCTCGGTCATCAGACCATAGAACGTGGGGCTGACCTGCGCGATGGGACGATCCACCTGCACGGCAAGCGAGGGCGCCTGGGCATTCAGGCTGAGAGAAAGCAAAGAAGCGGCTAGCAAGAGGAGTGAAAAAGATCGCATATTCATACGCACTTGAGAGTACCGGAAAACGCTTTCTCTGGCAAGTAAATGCGGCGCCAACCCCAGGGCAATCGCATTTGAACTTCGCCTAACGCTCATCTTTCTCGCGATACTCATGCAGGCGGCTTATCGGAGGGAGCAGGGGCATTGATGCCCCTGAAGCGAGGCTTGGACAGGCTGGCCTTTAGGCCCGGGGCTGAAGCCCTGTGGTTTCAGGCGTATATTCAGGGGCATAAATGCCCCTGCTCCCTCCAGATGATTTCAAATGCGATTGCCTCGGACGCAACACCAACCCTATTCCCTATTCCCTACTCCCTGCTTTATCCACCGCCACATCGAACACTCTTCATAATTGGCCGACGCGTACTCCCCGTCCGGCTGATTGGCCAGAATGCGGTGGTCGGCAATCGCATCGCCTCTGGAGCGCGCAACCTTGCCCAGAAACAGCCTTGAAAATCCAGCCTGCTGCTCCAATACATGCTCCTGCTCATGATTCACGTAGATCAGGTCCAACTGACAAACTTCTGGGTGCCCCACCCTCGCGGCGTATTTGTTTTTGCCGCTAGGGTGGGAGACTGAGATCCCCGCCCGTTCATCCAGCGCCTTGCTCCAGCCCTTCAGCAGCCGCCGCATCACCGTCGCGCCAAAGGGATTGAACATAAATGCCAAACATGGCCCCGCCGGCAGCGGAAACTCAACCGCATCGCCGCACACCACGCGCATCGGCGCCCGCGCCCGCCCGGAGGCGCGCCAGATTGAAAGATTTTTTTGGGCAATCCGCGCCAGCGTGGGGTTCAACTCCACGCCTACCACGCGGCGAAAGGGCAACTCCGCCGCCAGCAGCAACGCCCGCCCCATCCCCGCACCTACATCGAGAAAGCTGACCTCCTCCAGCGCCCACTCCGGCCGGCTTCTCTGCCAGCGCTTCACCATCGCCCGGAAGACCGACGGCGCAACCCCGTAGTAGGCCGTCGCATGGCGATCATGCCGGTGTCCGCTCTTCAGATGCCGCCCGGCCACCAGTCCGCTGGTGCGCACCCCGAACTCCACGTCGAAGGGGTGCCGCATAAATCCCTCTCCTACCTTGAGTCCGGGCAGCAATCGCCGCCCTTCCGCCGTCTTCGCCTTCAAACCGGAAATCTCCATCCTGCTCCGTACACACAAAAGCCTCCCGCGTGGGGAGGCTCCTCATGAATTAGTCTAGCCCGGAATGGTGCGCCGACCTCCTGGTCGGCTGTCGCGTGAACCTCCCGGTCCACGTCGCACTCTATTCCAACAAAAAAACTCTCTCAACTCTAGCGCGAACGCAACGCCTTGATCGCTTCCGGAAGATGCTCTTCCAGCAGGCGCGCGCGCTCGGCGGCAATCCCGCCCAGATAAGTAGGAACCGGCGTGGTCGTCAGCACCAGCGCCAACGCAATCACCGAGAAGCACAGCCCTGCAATCCCTGCCGAGACCAGCATATGGTAGGTGTCGTACACGTCCAGGCCGAAGATATTGAAGGCCACATGCTCCAGCGGTTTGATGTGCTTGAGCACCGCCAGCGCGAAGAGGAAGAAGAAGACCGCCGTCGCGGTGAGTACGGTGAGGGTCACATCCAGACTGCGGTGAAACTTCTGCCGCGCGCTGCAATGGGGGCATTCGGCGAAATGCTGCTCGTAGTCCTTGCGCATCTCGGGCGTAATCCCAGAGATGTCATAGCGCCAACTCGCCAGAATGGCGCCAGTGACTCGATCGGTGCATCGGGTTTTAGCCATAAAGTAAAGACTCACTTTGCAAAGGATCGTTTTGCCGCCATCTTCCGCGCGGCATCCATGGTCCAGAATGCTCAATCTTGTGGCTGCTCCAACGTCCTTGATTCGGAGAGACCACGCTGTTTTTGCCTCGCCTTGGGCGGCTTCGCCTCGGCGCTTTTCTGGCCAACCTGACCTGGGACAGAGTGATTCCAGTCTCTTACCATTGTAATAGACCGAGCTTAAAAAGCAACAGGAATCAGCGGCTCATGTTGCGTGGCCAGCAACAGGCGGTTGGCCATCAGGCTGGCCCGGCCGATCAGCGCGCGCTCGGCCGTTACCCGCGCAAGTTCTGGAAGATTATTGCTTTCAGAAAGATGCGCAAGAATCACATACACCGCCTGACCGTCGTAGTCGTTCTCCAAAAACCCCGCCGCCGCCTCGTTGGACAGATGTCCCACACGCGACATCACCCGCTGCTTCACCGGCCAGGGGTACGGTCCATCCCGGAGCATCTCCAGATCGTGATTGGATTCCAGCAGCAGCAGGTCCAGATCCTTGAGTTGCGCCTTCACGTTGGGCGCAATGTAGCCCAGGTCGGTGGCATAGCCCAGCCGCACCCCTTCGGCCCGAAAAACAAAGCCCACCGGATCAGCCGCATCGTGAGGCGTCGTGAAAGGACTCACCGCAATATCGCCAATCTCAAACGGCTCCCCCGCCCGGAAATACTCGACCGCCGGCAGCCAGGCCGGATCTTTTGCCTTGGCCGGTTCTGCCCTCACTGCATTGTCATCCTGAGCGAGCGCTCCCCCAACTGCATCGTCATCCTGAGCAAGCGCTCCCCCAACTGCATTGTCATCCTGAGCGAGCGAAGCGAGTCGAAGGACCCGCGGTTCGTTTTCCGGCGAAACGGTCTCCACCAGATCGCTCTCGTCCGCCTCTCCTTCTTCGGCTGCCGCCGCCTCCGCCTCACGCTCCGTGGCCTGCCTGCGCACCTGCTCCATCCACTGCGCATAGGTCATCTGCTTGCGCGGCGAGAGCCAGCGCATCCAGGCGCGGTGCGTCCCCTCGGTAAAGTACACCGGAATCCCCAGCTTGCGCGCCGTCACGGCCACCCCATTCACGTGATCCGAGTGTTCATGGGTGATGAGGATCGCGTCCAGTTTCTCCGGCTCCTCGCCCACCAGGCGCATGCGCCGGAAAAGCTCCCGGCAGCTCAGCCCGCAATCGACCAGAATCCGCGTCCGCCCGCCGCATAGAACCGTAGCGTTGCCCTTTGACCCCGACGCCAGTACCGTGAATCGCACCATTCTATGAGGATACCGCGTACGGCTGTGCATCGCGCCGATTTCTAAGTCGGCGCCGGTTCATAATCTCACCGCTCCAGCAATGCTGGCTGTGGTACGATTGGCTCATCAAAATTGCAGCACATCGTTGGGGAGCGATCATCCCCTGATGGGATCAGGGTCGAACGGAATGAGAATCGTTGTATTCCTAGTCTGTAGCGTTCTTGGATTTCTGGCTGGACACCTTTTTCCCACTGGCGCATGGGCAACCTTCGTTTCGATTCTGGTTTCCTATCACCTCTTCCTCATCTGGCTTGTGATTACCGCCGAACAGGAGGCGGGTTTCTCTCTGCCCATTGGGTCAACGATCGTGACGCACCTGGCCTGCCTCACGCTCGTTGTTACCTTCGGAATGGGGCGAAATATCATTCCGTTTTTCGGGTTGATTCGCTACTTCATTCCTGCTATCGCGCCTTTTGAACGCGATTGGATTTTCAAAGGAAATACCAAGAAAGCCGAGGGCAAAGAGAAGAAGGTATCCGTCAAGCCAGCGAAGGCCGCCGCCGCAATCCCTCTGGTTTCCGTCGATTTCGCGTTGTCCGAGGCCACCTTGGAGGACCACGACGAATGGATCCGCCACCTATCGCAGCACAACCGGCCTCTGAAAAGAGCCGGATTGTCCGTCAAGGAGGAGTACGAGCAGTGGCTTGTGGCGCGCGTCAGCGCACGGCAGGCCGCCGCTTCCTTCAGCCCCCAGCCTCCGCCGGATTCGCCGGAATCTCAATCGTAACCAGCGTGCCCCGCCCCGGATTGCTGACCACGCTGAAGCTCGCCTGGTCGCCGTAAAGCACCTCCAGCCGCTCCCGCACGTTCTTCATGCCGATGCCCGCGCCGGTGCGGCGCAGCGCGGAAAGCGGCCGGTCGACGATGCCCACGCCGTCGTCTGCCACTTCAATGCGCACCCGGCCCTCCAGAAGCTGGCTGCGCAGCGTGACGGTTCCGCCCTTCATGCGCGGCTCCAGCCCGTGCTTGATGCTGTTTTCAATCAGCGGCTGCAAGAGGATGCTGGGCACCAGAACCTCCAGCGTCCGCGGGTCAATCTCCTTTTCCACCCGCAGCTTCTCCGCGCCGAAGCGCACCACCTCGATGTCCAGGTAGTCATCGGTGAACTTCAGCTCGTCGCGCAGCGGCACGGAACTGTCGTGCTCCTTGAGCAGGGCGCGCAGAATGTTGCCCAGCTTGACGATCATCTCGCGGGCCAGCTCCGGCTTCATGCGCACCAGCGAGGCTATCGAGTTGAGCGTGTTGAAGAGGAAGTGCGGGTTGATCTGGCGCTGCAAGGCGTCCAGGCGCGCCTCCAGCAGCAGCCGCTTCTGCTCCTCCAGCTTCATCTCGATGCGCAGCGTATTCCACACCTTGAGCGCGATGCCCACGCCGATGGGCGCCGACAGCCACACCAGCGCCTGCACCCAAAGTTGATCGGCGAGCAGCGCAAAGAGCCGGTGCGGGTGTCTCTGTGCAATCCAGTCGCGGCAGGCCTCGGCGGCCACAATCAGGAAAAGCATCAGAAACTGGCGGTCTACACGCGGTTGGATCAGATTGCGCCGAATCCAGCGATAGATGCTCAGATCGATGAGCGGCGTGAAGGACCAGATCTCTTCCCTCTCGACAAACCAGCCCAGCAGCCCTGCCGCCAATCCGAGAGCCGCATTGAAGGGCAAGGCCAGATACTCGTGGTGATAAACGGCTGGCCCCGACAGCACAACACCACCCAGCACGGCCCATTCCGGACCCAGCAGCAGCCCCAGCAAAATCACTGCTGTAAAGGAGATGTCGGCGGCCAGAAAGTTGGGAACCAGGAAGCGAATCCACACCCCCAGCGTCAGCGGCACAAGAAAAAACGCCAGCAGCGCCAGGGTCTGGCGGGAGCTGCGCCGCTCGGCAAAGAAGAGCCGCCGGAAGGTCGTCACTCGCGCCAGCACGCTGGCCACCGCCGCCACCACGCCCAGCCGGACCAGCAGCGTTATCAGAATCAGATGATCGCTCACACAACCACTGTAATGCGCAACAGGGACAACCTGCGAATCTGGCGCTCGCCCATCAACGCGCTCTGGACAGCAAATAGCATGAGGCAGCCATTCAAACTGCATCGTTGATGCAAATGAAGCAACCAGTAAAACCGCGCCGTAGGCGCAGTGTTTAATAGCCCAGCGTTTCAACGCTGGGTAAGCGTAACCAGCAAAATCACCGGAGTCCCGTAGGGACAGCGCTCATGCTCCGCATCCCTTGTCCATGGTGGCTGGCTATTTAGTCCCGGACGGAGTTTTCAGAAGTAACCGCAACTTTGGCGTCGGAGCAGGCGGATTCTGACAAAGCGCCACGAAGCGCTTGAACTCGGCTTCACCGATCACCTGGACAGCGGGGTACCGTCCTTCTTCCCTGAGTATGGCAGCCATGAATCCTCCATTCCTATTGGTCTTACACTCACTCTTAGGGCCTTAACTGGAATCCCGCAAAGCTATCTTGCCTGCAGTTTAGCAAAATCCAGAAACGCTCACCGCTTCGTATCCCGATGCAGCGCCTTCACCAGATAACCGGCGCTCTTCAGCGCCGCGGCGATCTCCTCGACCATCATCACGCTGCGGTGCTGGCCGCCGGTGCAGCCAAAGGCCACCGTCAGGTAGCTCTTGCCCTCCTCCACATAGTGCGGCAGAAGATAGAGCAGCAGGCTCTTGACTCGCTCGATGAACTCCGCCGTCTGCGGAAATCCGCGCACAAACGCGGCCACCTTGGGGTCCAGCCCAGTCAGCTTCCTGAACTCCGGCACAAAGTGCGGATTGGGCAGGAAGCGCACGTCAAAGACCATATCCGCGTCCAGCGGCACACCGTTCTTGAAGCCAAAGCTCAAGCAACTGACCAGCAGCCGCTTGCTCTGCTCCTCCTGGCCAAAGCGCGCCTGAATCTGCGCGCGCAGCTCATGCACGTTGTAATTCGAGCTGTCGATCAGCGTATCGGCGACGTTGCGGATGGGGTCCAACAGTTGCCGCTCCTCGACAATCGAGCGGGAAACCGTCTCCTTGCGCCCCAGCGGATGCGGCCGCCGCGTCTCCGAGTAGCGGCGCACCAGCACCGCGTCCTGCGCGTCCAAGAAAACCACCCGCGTGCGCAGCAGCTTCTTCACCCCTTTGAGAATCTCCGGCAGCCGGTCCAGCGTCTGCCCCTCGCGCACATCCACCACAATCGCCGCCCGCTCCATCTCGGCGGAGTTTTCCACTAGCGTGGCAAAATCCGGCAGCAATTCCAACGGCAGGTTGTCCACGCAGTGATAGCCCAGATCCTCGAAGGCCCTGAGCGCCGAGGCCTTCCCGGAGCCGGAGATTCCCGTGACAATGACCAGTTCCTTGCCCTTCGGAGCCTCCGCGGGCGCGGCGCTTGCCTGAAACGACAGTTTTGAAGAAGGTGTCATGGCCACATCCTACACTGAAAACCTGCCATTTGCGTTCAATTTTGCAGTCAGGTGAACCATGCGCCATAATCGTATGATGATTTTTAGAGCATTTCTCCGAATGGTATAGTGTAGCGCCG
>CAYVGW010000115.1:0-14269 GCA_964450895.1 uncultured Occallatibacter sp.
GATTCCTACCGCGCTGAACTGCTCGGACTCAAATGACGTTCATGCGATTGCCCTGATATAAAGAACCTCTTGCAAAATTCCCCGCCGCGCCATGCAGTATATTTATCCCTCAAAGAGCACAATAGAACCATGAGTCAAGAAATTCAGTTGCACGGGAGCATCTGAACCGGATTCATACGCAAAATTCATCAAAAACAGCCCAAAAATAGGCGAAAATCGCCGGAAAAGGCCCGGAAAATGATAGGAAATCAACGTTTTTTACACGCTTTTCCCGTCAGTCTGTTCATCTATCTCCTTGTAAACAAAGGTTATTGAAAATACAGTTGGGCTGAAAATGCGCCGAACACCCACCCCCCCCTTTTTTCACGTGAAACTGTGAAACTGTGGTCGATTTCCTCAGCGGCCAACGATCCAAAACTCGTCCCTCCGAATGCCATTTCGCAAGAAGGCTCTGTATTGGCTCGAATCAGTTGGTCATTTTTACAGCACTTCAACGGCCGTTTTTAGGGGCATTCAACGCGGGGTCGGAGACGAAACAGTCAGATTCTCCCTGCGGAGTGGCGATGAAACCATCCAGGCTCATCGCCGCTCCGTAGCGCAGACGCCGCATGATCACTCCTCCGACTCGCGCAGTTTGGCGATGACGGTGAAATCTTCCAGTGTCGTCGTATCGCCCTTGATCTCGCCGTGCGTGGCCAGCTCGCGCAGCAAGCGGCGCATAATCTTGCCGCTGCGCGTCTTGGGCAGGCCATCGGTGAAGCGAATATCGTCGGGGCGGGCCAGCGAGCCGATCTCCTTCGAGACCCATTTGCGCAGCTCGTCCTTCAGATCCTCGCTGGGTTCATGGCCGCTTTCCAGCGTAACGAAGGCGGAGATGGCCTGACCCTTCAGCTCATCGGGACGGCCCACGACGGCGGCCTCGGCCACCTTGGGATGCGCCACCAGAGCCGATTCGACCTCCATCGTGCCCAGACGATGGCCGCTGACGTTGATCACATCGTCCACGCGGCCCATCAGCCAGAAGTAGCCGTCCGCGTCCTGGCGAGCGCCGTCGCCGGTAAAGTAGGCGCCAGGCACGTCCTTCCAGTAGGTCTCTCGGTATCGTTCGGGATCGCCGTAGACGGTGCGGGCCATCGACGGCCACGGCTTGCGGATGATCAGCAGCCCGCCGCTTCCGGCGGGCGCCGGCTCGCCTTCTTTGTTGACCACCTCGGCCTGAATGCCGAAGAAGGGCCGCGTCGCCGAGCCGGGTTTAGCGGCCACCGCGCCGGGAACGGGCGCAATCATGATCGCCCCGGTCTCGGTCTGCCACCAGGTATCGACGATCGGGCAGCGGTTATGGCCGATCTTCTCCCGATACCACATCCAGGCTTCAGGGTTGATCGGCTCGCCCACGGTTCCCAGCAGGCGCAGCGAGGCCAGGGAGTGCTTCTCCACGTGTTCGTCGCCCCACTTGATGAAGGCGCGGATGGCCGTCGGCGCGGTGTAGAAGACCGAAACCTGGTGGTCATCGACGATCTTCCAGAAGCGAGAGAAGTCGGGGAAGTTGGGCGCGCCCTCGTACATCAGCACGGTAGCGCCGTTCTGCAGCGGGCCGTAGACGACATACGAGTGACCGGTGACCCAGCCGACGTCAGCCGTACACCAGTACACGTCCTCGTCGCGCAGATCGAAGATGTACTTGGAGGTAAGGTAGGTCTGCACCGAGTAGCCGCCGGTGGTGTGAACCAGTCCCTTGGGCTTGCCGGTGGTGCCGGAGGTGTAAAGAATGTAGAGCGGATCCTCCGAGTCCTGCCACTCGGCTGGGCAATCGGGGCCGGCTGTGGCCATCAGCTCATGCCACCAGTGGTCACGCCCCTCGGTCATCGGGACCGGCAAGCCGGTGCGCTGGAAGACAACTACGTTTTTGACCGTATGGCAGGCGTGCAGAGCCTCATCCACAATGCGTTTGAGCGGAATTACGTTGCCGCGCCGGTAGCTGGCGTCTTGCGTGAGGATGGCCACGCATGAGGAGTCATTGACGCGGTCGGCGATGGCGTTGGCCGCAAAGCCGCCGAAGATGACCGAGTGGATCGCGCCGATGCGGGCGCAGGCCAGCAGGGCAATCGCCAACTCCGGCGTCATGCCCATGTAGACGGCCACCCGGTCGCCCTTCTTTATTCCCAGCCCCTTGAGCACATTGGCAAACTTCTGCACCTCGGCGTACAACTCGGCGAAGGTCAGGCGGCGCACCTCACCCGGCTCCCCCTCCCAGATCAGCGCCGTTTTGTCGCGCCGTTCGCCCAGCGCGTGGCGATCCACGCAGTTGTAGCAAAGGTTCAACTTTCCGCCTACAAACCATTGAGCTGACGGGAGATTCCACTCCAAAACCTTCTCCCATGGCTGGAACCAATGGAGGTTCCGGGCCGCCTCGGCCCAGAACCTCTCCGGGTCGTCGATGGACTGTTTGTAGAGCGTTTCGTACTCTTCCAGGCTCTTGATATACGCTTTGGCGGCAAACTCCGGCGGCGGCGGAAAGACGCGGTTTTCCCGCAGCGTAGAGTCGATGTCCTGACGGGTAACGGCGGAAACGGGCAAAGAAGACATGGAAACGTCCTTTGGGAATAGGATCATTTTAGTCCATTATGGACCCGCGGACCTGTGGCCGCGGAGAATGGGTGAGGAATCACTTTACCGAGAAAGGTGCACACTCGGCAAGTAAAAAGAGAAAAGCCGCGTCCAATGGGGCGCGCAAGCAAGGCCGTCGGGCCGGTCAGGGAAGGGAAGCGGCGGTTACAACGCCCTCTTTTGCGCGGTCACGTACTCGCGCAGCGCCGCGTTGATGCGGCTCTGGTAGCGCCGGCCGGTCGCGCGGAAGAAGGCAATCAGGTCCGCGTCCAGGCGCAGCGTGATCTGCTGCTTGTTCTCCGCCGGAACCAGCTCGGAGACGCGCCGCCAGCCGCCGCCGGTCTGTTCGGGAATATCACTCAGATCAATGTCTTCGTCGCGCAGATCGCGCAACGCCTGCATCTGCTCTGGCGTCATGGTGGGAGGATTCGCTGGATCAAACCGGTATCTGACCATTCCAATACTCGATGAACTCATTGCGCGTCGCCCTCCTGGCTGAAATGATGCGGATAATATCCGCGCGGAATGTGAAAACAACCATGAGTACAAACTCATCAGCTCGTCCGATCAGTTGCCACCGCTCCTCAAAGTTGTGATGGCCCTCGTCTGGACGTTCGATGCGATTCGAGTCCCGAAATGCATGGGTGGCAAATTCAAAAGTCACCCCATGCTTGTGCAGGTTGGCTTGAGCCTTTGCGGGATCCCACTCGAAGTCCACACTACTAGGAGATTGCCAATTGCCGAATTGCAATTTCATTCAAAATCACTTTCTCTCTCCCGGTACAGGTAGGCCAGATTTTCTGGGCAACCGACGGTCTCCCACCGCCGAATACAGAATACCACAAATATATCTATAAAAGTAGTTACAGTGCTAAATATTGAAATCTGACTTCAGAATGGGAACCAGCTCGGAGACACGCCGCCAGCCGGTGGTTGGCAATGGCGGGATGTCGCTGTAGTCGATGTCCTCGTCACGCAGATCGCGTAACGCCTGCATCTGCTCCGGCGTCATCGTGGCGGATTCGCCGGATCGAGATGATAATAAACGGTTTCAGTTGATTTCATCATGCGTGAGCTTGGGAAAGAAGCTGTTCCAATGCTTGGGAAACCACGGCATTCAGTTTCAGATTGTTTTGTTGGGCAAACAGAGCAGCCCGTTTGTGCAGATCGGACCCCACGCGGATATTGAAGCTGCCTTTGAAGGGCTGATCGGGGATCTTGCCTTCCTCCGCGCAGAAGGCAAGGTACTCATCCACGGCGGCGCGGAAGTTGGCTTCCAGGCTGTTCACATCCGATCCCTCAAAAAGGATGGCATCGCGGATACCGAGCAACTGTCCGTGGAGAAGACGATCCTCGGCGCTGTACTCGACGGAGCCGTCATAGCCTTTGTACTGAAGCGTTTGGCTCATGGAATTCTCCTTTCCTTGCGAAGAAACTGAATAACGCCGCGAATCTGGTACGCCTTGAGAATCTTCGATGGGTGAGGTTCGTGCAAAAAGAACAATGCCTTGCTTGCCGGATCAAAAAACTTCCGGCCAGAACCGCTAGAGGTTCGCAACTCATAGCCGAGAGCAATCATTAGCGTCAGCAACTCATCCCATGTGTAATCCACGGGTTTGGCAAGCAGCCGTTCAATTGCCTTTTGCAGCTTCGACACACGAACTCCGATTCTGCAACTAAAAACAGTTACATTTTAGCACGACTGTCAAATCTGGTCCAAAATTTATCCGTATTTAGTTCCGAAACTCATTTTTCTATTGTCGAAATCACATTTGAATTGACCATATCCACATGAATCCGCAGGGTTCCGCAGCCGCCGTAGCGCCGTTCTCCCCGCTTGACCGGGAGAAAGGTCCAGTCCTTCACGGAATCCAAGAGCGATTGTTGCAGCATTGCGGGGCCGGAAAGAATGCGGATATCCGAAACCGTACCCTTCCGGGAAAAGCACAAACAGGCCACGATGGTTCCGTGGCTGTTCATGTGCGGCTCATTCAATCCGGGCGATCCGATAGGTTTCTGCGTGGCGATGTGCGCAACCAGTTCCTTTTCCGAGAGGCAGACATCGTGATTCTGCTGTGAAAGAGTTGATGGAGCAGCAGGGCAGCTCGTGCAGAGCGAATTCTGAGCCTGAAGCAGCGCACTCAAGAACAAACAAGGAAGCAGGACAGAGAGAAAACGCATAACGGCTCCTTGCAACGAAGAGGCTTGCAGCGCAATCCTCGCACGCTGGCAGAACTCTTTGCAAGCCTCAATTTGAAGGGTACGGAGTATAGCGCCGTCCCATACGGGACTCCAAAGAAATTGTTCGTGGCGCCAACCCAGCGCTGAAGCGCTGGGCTAATCAACACTGCGCCTACGGCGCGGGCATTGCCGGTCACCTAACAACCGATGCGTCTACGGTGCGGGCAATTGGCTAATGCCGACTTGGACGCGCTTGATAGCGCAGAATCCAAGCCTCCTGCTCCTGTGTGTCGGGAACGGTTAGGCCGCGAGCCTTCTCTATCGCATCCAGGGCAGCGCGGCTTCCAGCCCAGATGAATGAGCGCGCAGGCAGCGGTAACGGTGGCTCTGCCGATGCTTCCCCGGCAATGGACGCCGACTCGTCTTCCGGCTCGCAAGCGGCTGGCCAACCCTTCCACGAAGTTCCGGAAGGAATCCACGTTCGGCGGAAGATGAACATCGGGAATGGGATAGGAGAGAAATTGCATCCCAAGCCGCTCCGCCACAGAGCCTTCTTCCGCAAGTCCGAGCGAAGCGGCTTCCTCGTCTTCGAGGAGGGAAACAAGGGTTTGGATGCCGCCTTGCTTCATCCTCTGAAGATCGTCCTCCAGCCAATCGTTCCCGTGCGGCCTCAGAACCACGGCCAGCGGCGGGGAGGGATTGCCCTTGATCCAGAAAATCTCGTCCATGGTTCCTGCAATCCTGCGTATCCCTGCTCTATCGGCAGTTGAAAGTTGAACTCAAGCGTACCGCTTCTGGTGCCAGACCCATGCGGTGCGGACGATCTCGTCGAGCTGAGTGTAGCGGGGCTTCCAGCCGAGTTCACGGATGGCCTTTTCCGAGCTGGCGACCAGAACCGCCGGGTCGCCGGGGCGGCGGGGGCAGAGGTCGGCGGGGATGGGATGGCCGGTGACGCGCCGGGCCGATTCGATCACTTCCAGAACGCTGAAGCCTTGGCCGTTGCCCAAGTTAAAGATCAGGCGGCTGGCGGAATCTGGAGCGGCTTCCAGGGCATTCAGCGCAAGTAGGTGCGCGTCGGCCAAATCGGAGACATGGATGTAGTCGCGGATGCAGGTGCCGTCGGGGGTGGGGTAGTCTTCGCCGAAGATTTTGATCGATTTGCGGCGTCCCAGCGCCACATCCAGCACCAGCGGAATCAGGTGCGACTCCGGATCGTGGGCTTCGCCGCGGGTGATGCCGTTGGGGCCTTCCGGCGCGCCGGCCACATTGAAGTAGCGCAGGGAGGCCGAGCGCAGGCCGTGAATGCGGTTCATCCAGCCCAGCATGTGCTCGACCAGCAGCTTGGATTCGCCATACGCGTTGGTCGGCAGCAGACGCGCATCTTCTTTGATAGGAACCACTTCCGGCTCTCCATAGACTGCGGCTGTAGAAGAAAAGACCAGCCGGCGCGGGCCGTGGGCCAGGATAGCTTCCAGCAGGGAGAGCGTCGAGGCGGTGTTGTTGCGGAAAAACTCCTCGGGGTGGACCATCGACTCGCCGGCCTCGATCAGCGCGGCAAAGTGAATGACGCCGTCAAAAGGCTTGCCCTGGGCCTTGGCGGCCTTGAAAATCTCTTCGATGGCCGCCCGGTCCGCCAGTTCTCCCTGAATGAACTCAACGCCCGGAGGCAGCAGGTCCCGCCGTCCGTGGCTCAGGTTGTCATAAACAACGGCCTGATGTCCATTTTGAGTCAACAGCCCGGCTACTGTGCCGCCAATGTACCCCGCGCCGCCCGTAACAAATATCTTCATAAAAAAACTCTCCCCAATCGAACGTTTTGTCATCGCCTAACGTGTATTATAAAGGGCAAGTGGAAGAGGCTTGGCGGCGCACGGTCAGACCGTCGAACAGGCGGCATGCCGGGCTGGTTTTCCACGATGCTTATTTTGCAGCAGCGCAGGGCAGCGGGAATCAGACTGCGCTGATAGAGTTGAGATAGACCATTGGTTTCGCGCGTCACTGCTTTTTTGCTGAATGCCTTGAACGTGAAGTGGGGTACTTGTATGTTCGAGGTTCAAGCGGGCAAGGGGCCGGAGTGCATGGAGTTTTTCAGTTCTGTGCGGGCCAGCGATCGAAGAACGGGTTTTGAATCGGCGCAGCGACTCTCTTCCACAGCGGCCAATTTTCCTATCCATCTTTTTCAGCTTGAAAATATCGAGAGGCAACTGAAGATTCAGTTCGCGGCGGCAGTTGCGAATTCTTACTATTCTGTCAAAATGTCTGTAGGGCATTTATGCAAGGTTCCTGCGGGGGGCGAGAGCATTTCATCCGTGAGTGCAGCGCGGATGAAGGCTTTTGAAGGCCCGCGGTTCCGGAAAACCGTACTGTCCAGCCATTCCAGCGATGAACGAGGATTGAATCGATGCCGGTGAATCCACTTCCAGAACGGGCCACATTCGGATTGCTTCCTGAGCCGGAACGCCGTCCCGGTTCGTTTATTACCAGTCTGGTGATCAATGGAACGATCCTGGCCTTGATGCTCTACTTTGGGGCAACGGCCAAAAAGATACTCGATCAGCACAAGTACGAAGAGACGCTGCTGGTTTTGCCCTCCAAGCCGACTCCGCCTCCGCCCAAGGTGAAGATGCCGCCGCCACCCAAGATGGAGGAACTGCCCCGTCCGGTGGATGTGAAGCTGGAGGCGCCCAAGATTGATCTTCCCAAGCCGGAGCCCAAACCCGAGCCGAAGCCGGTTCAGCTTGAGGTCAAGGCGCCTGTCCTCGAATCGGCCAAGCTGAAGGTGATTGAGGCGCCGCAGCCCAAGTCGGTGCTGAATATCGACGCCAAGCAGGCCGTGGTTACCGCGCAGCAGACCAAGAATGCGATGACACAGGCGGCCATGCCGGCGCAGGACAACAAAGTCAAGTTCTCCACCAAGCCGGTGCATTTTGGCGATGAATTTGGCGTGACGCCCAATCCCAATGCCAAGGGACCGGCCACCGTGGCCGCCATCGGCAATCCCTACGGCGGCATGCAGGGACCGTCCATCGCGCCCCATGGAAAAGTTGGATCCACCGGCTTCGGCGGTGGAAGCCGAGTCGGTTCCGATTCCGGCGTCGTGGGTAAGGTGGCTTCGGCCGGGATCAGGGGCAACACCGTGGCTGCTCCCACGGCAACCACCGGCAAAGTGGCCTCGGTGGCCATCGCGACCGCTCCGGCGGCGCCGGCCCAAGCTCCCCGCGCGGTGACCGGGCCGCCGCCTACAGATCTGGTGGTCGTCTACAAGCCGCAGCCTCAGTACACCAGCGAGGCCAAGCAGCTTCGCGTGCAGGGCGATGTGATCCTGCGCGTCACTTTTGCCGCCGACGGCCATGTGGTCGTGCAGGGAGTCGTGCATGGCCTGGGCCATGGCCTCGATGAAGAGGCGCGGCGGGTGGCGCAACAGATTCGTTTCCGTCCGCCCACCCGTAACGGCCAGGCGGTGGACATTACAACCAACATCACCATCACCTTTCAGTTGGCGTAATCATTCGGAATTCTCGCAAGAACGCTGGCTGCCTTCGCCGCGCGATGTCGAAGCGGCAGAGGCAGTCGAAAGAAGCAAATGCACCCTCTTAGGAGCCAGACATGAATCTTCGGAAGTTCTCCCTCACCCTCCTGCTCATTCTTCTGAGCGTCGCCTGCGCATATGCGAAAAAGGAACCGAAATACTCGCAAGTTCATCAGCTTACGCCGGAACAGGCGGCGCTGGTGGAAAAGGCCATTGGCCGGGAGAAGGTTCTGATCAAGAACATCCAGCAGCGCACCCCGCTGGTGGAGACCTATATTCAGAACATCCGGCCGGAGATCAAGCTCTACCAGGTTCCGGTCTCGGATCAGTACATGTTGAGCCGCATCGACTTCGG
Organism: uncultured Occallatibacter sp.; assembly: GCA_964450895.1. Taxonomy (GTDB): domain Bacteria; phylum Acidobacteriota; class Terriglobia; order Terriglobales; family Acidobacteriaceae; genus Telmatobacter. The sequence goes on from CAYVGW010000115.1 coordinate 8,673, forward strand.
CAAGGCCTTTTATGACGATTCCTTTGAAACGAAAAAATCCAAGCGCCATGACCACCACTCCAAAACACTGAAATACCTGCCCGGCGGCTTTGCGGAGATGATGTTTCTGGACCCTTCCGGCTTTGACAACCAGCATTACGTCTTCAGCTACCATGGACGCGAGTTCCTGGGATCGGTGCGCACCTGGGTCTATGATGTGCATCCCAAGCCGGGCGTCAAAGACGCTGGCCGGTTCTTTGGCCGCATCTGGATCGAGGACCAGGATGGCAATATCGTCCGCTTCAACGGAACCTACACCGGCTCCAACTCCATGGAGGATCATCGGTATTTCTTCCACTGCGACAGTTGGCGGATGAATGTGCAGCCGGACCTCTGGCTTCCCGTCTCGGTTTACGTGGAAGAAACCCACACTGGCAACGCTCAGTCGACCGGGCTGCGGGCGCAGACGCACTTCTGGGGCTACTCGCTCAAACTGCCCACGCGGGAGACCGAGAATGTAAGCGTGAAGGTGGATGACGCGGTGGACAAGAGCGACGATTCGCAGGATGTTGGCCCGCTGCAAGCCACCCGTGCCTGGGTTACCCAGGCTGAGAACAACGTCATTGACCGCTTGGTCGAGGCTGGCCTGGTGGCGCCGCTCACCCCCGGCGGCTATGAAAATACCGTTCTGGATCAGATTGTTATCAACCTGCAGGTGCCCAACAATCTGGCCTTCACCGATCAGGTGCATACCCGCATCCTGCTCACCACCACCGTGGAAGCCACTTCGGTTGGCAATACCATCCTCATCAGCAAAGGCCTGATCGACACCCTGCCCAACGAGGAATCCATCGCCTCGGTGGTAGCCATGGAACTGGCCCACATCGTCATGGGCCATCACATTGATACCCGCTACGCTTTCAATGACCGCCTGCTCTTTCCCGACGAGACGACCTTCAAGCGCATCGAGATGAACCACTCGGATCACGACAATGCCGAGGCTGCCAAAAAGGCCATGGAATACTTGCAGAACTCGATGTACAAGGATCGGCTGCCCTCGGCCGGCCTGTATTACGCACAGTTGGTGGATCGCGAAAAGGAGTTGAAAGCTCTCAACACACCCACCCTCGGCGACTCGCTGCTGAAGTCCGACGGAACCCCCTGGATGGCCGACTTGCAGCACATGGCCCCCAAGCTGAACTGGGATGATCTCACCCAGCGCCCCGCGCTCTCGCTCAACAGTTGGCTGAAGACCGATCCCTGGGACGACAAAGTGCATCAGGTCAACGCCAAAATCTACGCCTACATGAACCCCCGCGACAAGATGCCGCTGGAGTTGACGCCCATCTCCTTCAAGTTGCAGCGCTATGATGCCTCCAAGCTGACGCCCCCGGCCCCGGCCGCCACGCAGCCGGCCGCTCAGCCTTCTGCGCCCGCGGCCCCCGCTAATCCAGGGCAATAAGAAGGTTGATCAGGAATCCCTTGGCAAGAGTGGCTCACAGAGTTTCCAGCCAAGGGATTCTTAGTTTGTCGCAACTGCTGTAATCACATTCAAGGCGTAGATCCGCCTGGACTGAGTGCATTCCTGCCTATGAGACGACCTTCCATCCTATGCTTGCTGATTCTGCTTGCCGCCGGAACTGTCTTTGCCTGCGCGCAGGTGACTCCCTCCGCTGCCGAGAGGCAATTTTCCATCACCGCCGGTGGGCTGGCTTCCGTCTTTCAGCCTGATTTCGTTTACGATTCATGGACCTGCGTGCAGCCTTGCCTGGTTTCTTCAAACTGGTTCCCTGTCGCCAAGGCCAGCAGTCAGCCGCTTTTCGGCGCGGGCGCCTATGTGGATGTGAAGTTCAACCGCTGGATGCAGATGGAGGCCGAGGGCCGCTGGCTGCGCTTCAATCGGTTGGTAGGCGTCAGTCAGGATAATTACCTGATTGGACCCAGGGTTTCCCTCTTCCATGCAGGAAGAACTTCTGCGTATGCCAAGGCTCTGGGCGGTTACACAAATATGAAATTCGGCACGGGCGGTGGCTCCGGCCAGTTCACTACCCTTGCCTTTGGCGGAGGCTTGGATCTGAGATTGACCAGACGGATCAGCCTCCGCGCCGTGGACTTTGAATACCAGTACTGGCCCCTGTGGGGCAACTCCAGCCTCGCGCCTTACGGCGCCAGCACGGGCATCGCATACAGAATCTTCTAATCCTGCAGTTTTAGTAGCCTGTGGTGAAAGTCGGGTTTTGAAAGGGCACGGCTTTAGCCGTTCCGTAAGTAATGTGTAATCAACGTGGCTTTAGCCCCTGAGGGATGGTTTTCAGGTCTTTTGGACTTTCACCACAGGCTGTTAGAGGGAGATCACCGAGGTAGAAGGAAACTTTACAGGTTGCGGAAAACCGCCCTCGCTCTTCCGCAGATTTACTGTCCACGGTCTACTGTTCTCATAGATAATGCGGTGGCTTGGGTGAACGCCCTGGAAGCCCCGGCAGAGTGGTGTTCGCGGAGAACTCTGAGACGCGGGGCTGTGAGGCGCTGGAGGCCTCCAGCGCGCGATAGTTGCGCAAGTCGCGCAGAATCTCCTCTTTCTCGCGGGCATACTGGCCGGCCAGATGTGTCAGTGCATAGGTGATGATGTCGCTGTGATGCAACTCCAGCATCGAGGGATCGCGGCGCATATTCAGCCACAGGCGATGCACCAGTTGCACGTCGTCGGCGCTCAGCGTGGGCGCGTGCGGCCCGATGAAGAATACCTTGGTCTCGCCGTCATGACCGATGACGTAAAAATTGAACTGGCGTTTGGGCTGGGGCAGCGCCTCCCAAGCCTGTCCCAGGTGGAAGGCCTGCTCCCCGGCGGTCATCCGCGTGGAGGTTCCGGAGACCACCGAGTCCACCTCCAGCGAACTCGCGCCCTGCGCCAGCGCCGCGTACACATCCCCGGCGGGAACCACCAGCAGCGAGACCTTCTTGCCAAAGCTCTCCGCCACGGAGACCGCCTTGGTGAAGACCATCTGCTCATGTTCACTGAAGCTCTGCTCCTCGGCGTTCAGATACTCCGGCCCACCCACGCCCATCATCCGCACACTGATCACCACCACATCCTGGTCCTCGGTGCTGGTGCGGGAGAGCGTCCACTTGAGCGCCAGGGGATTGTCGGCGTCGCGCATCGTCACCATCACGCCGCCGGGGCGGATCGCCGCCGATTCGCTGCTGATGGTGTCCTGATGTTCGAGCTGGAATTGATCCTTCATCTGCCGCGCGGTCGCCGCGTGCTTGCGCATATTGGCGCGCTCGGAGATGGTGAAGATGGTAAAGAAGGCCGCGGCAAAGATGATACCGCTCACCGTGGCTACCGATTTGGTGAAGAGGTTCACAATGGCCGTGGAGAGCAGCACCAGAAAGACCGAAAGAAGGCCGACGGGAAGCTCGAAGTTGCCAATGCGGAAGTTTGGTGGAACCTTCCAGCCGCGCTCGCCTTTGTACTTCCAGCGAAGAACCAGCATGGCCAGGCTGTTGAAGGTGAAAGACCAGATGACGCCAAAGGCGTACGCCTCGCCCAGGGTGATGATGTTGCCCCGGCTGAGGATAATGGTGCTCATCTGCAGGATGAAGACCATGTTGATGATGCGAGAACTGGTGCCGAACTTATGATGCGGCTTGCGGAACCAGTCCGTCAAGACGCCGTCTTCAGCCACGCGCATCAAAACGCCGGTCGAGCCGATCATCGAGGTATTGATGGCCCCGGAAAGTATCAGGAAGCCCACCAGCACCACAAAAACGCGAAAGGCGATGCGCCAGAAGAGCGGGCCGACCATGTACATGGCCAGGCCGGCGATCAGGTTGTCCTGATAAATGTGCGTCCGCTCCCAGGTGGGAATCAGCACGGATGCTAGCAGCGTGGCGCCGCCGGTAAAGACAAGGCTGTAAATGGCAATGACAATCGCCGCGCGCTTGAGGTTCTTGAGCTTGGGATGCTCGATCTCGCGGTTAACCTGCGCCAGGCTCTCCTCGCCGCTCATCGCCAGAACGGAGTGGCCGAAGGCCATCAGAATGCCGAAGAGGCTCAGCAGCGGCAACCCATGCCCAAAGAGGAAGCCCTGCGCCTCGTCGCTGAATTTCAGGTTGGATGGGGTGGGCGCGGGAGGCAGATGCACGCCGGGAGTGAAGATCACCGAGAAGATGCCCCAGAACAAGAGAATCATCACCATCACCGTGGTGATTTGCATAACCCGCAGCGCCTTGCCGCTGGACTCCTCAATGCCCTTGATGTTCTCCCACCAGTAGTAGATGGTGACCACTGCGGCAAAGACCGCCGAGGTGTAATTCATATTGAGTTGGAGGGGGGCGCCATTCACAATCAGTGCCGGCGGCAGCCAGTGGCTGGTGTTGGCCACCGTCAACAATTCATTCATCAAGCCGGTAATATATTGCCCTGCCGAAACGCCCGAAATTGGCCCGGTCAGGATGTAATCGAACATCAAAGCGGAAACGCTCAGTTTGGCGAAGGTGCCGCCCAAGGCCTCCTTGACTACACGATAGACGCCGCCCCGGGTGAACATCGAACAGCTTTCAACGTAAACCGCGCGCACCGCGAAGCTGAACAGCATGATGCCCAGGATGAACCACGGCGCTGCTTGGCCCACAGCCTGCTCGGCAATGCCCCCGGCGTAGAAGGCCGACGAGCCTAAATCGCACAGGACAATCGCCGCCGCGCGCCAAAAGGAGATGAACGTGAGCATCACAGAGGACGCCACGATGAGCCGCACGCGATTTGAGAGAGGGGCTACGACCGTTCGATTCGATGCCATCGTGAGTGTGCCGGCATGACGACCGGCTTTCTAGGATTGAAGGGCGAAAAATCCCCAAACGCCCTGCGACAATTCTATTTCCCCATGATGGCGGAGTCAATGAAATCACAGACCGGCCACAAGCCAATCGCAGCCACAAGCCAATCGCAGCCGCAAGGTAATCGCATTTGAACTTCGCTAAACGCCCATCATTCTCGCGAGACTCATGCGGGCGGCCTTTCGGAGGGCGCAGGGGCATTTATGCCCCTGAAGAGAGACTTAGGCAGGCTGGCCTTTAGCAGCCTGTGGTGAAACTCCTGTTTTGAAAGGGCACGACTTTAGTCGTGCCGTAAGTGGCTCAAAATAAATGCGGGCTTTAGCCCCTGAGGGATGGTTTTTCGGCATTTCCGACTTTCACCACAGTCCCCCACCGGCGTTTCCGACCTGCCACGGATGAAACGGCCGCTTAACCGGAGGGTTGTTTCTGATTAGGCGGCTAGACCCGGGGCTAAACAGGCTGCGGAAAAACTCAATTCAGGCAGGTTTTGTAACAAGAGCACGACTTTAGTTGGGCCGCAAACGACTGATAATAAAGGGTGGTCTTTGGTTTACGACCCGCGGTACATGAAACTGTAGCGCCGACCTCCCGGTCGGCTGTAACGTGGACCTCCTGGTCCACGTTTGTTTCTTCCTAGAGGCTGCGGAAAAACTCAATTTGGCAGGTCTTGTAACCAGGGCACGACTTCAGTCGGGCCGCAAGACGCAAATAATTAAAGATGGGCTTCAGCCCCTGCGGGATGTTCTTTGGGGATTTCACGCAAATTACGGCCTTTTTCCGCA
>CAYVGW010000116.1:0-13627 GCA_964450895.1 uncultured Occallatibacter sp.
TCCAGAACCGCCTGCTGGCCTTTTCGCAGGGCGCGGGCATCGCCGGCAACGCCTCCATCCTGGCCAACGCCGGCGGCGTCACCACCAACGGCGTGGACGGCTCGCTGAATATCCGCATCACCCCGGAGATCACCCTCTACAACGCCGCAACCTGGAACAAATCGGCTTACGACAGCGATAAAGGCGCCGCCGGCACCTGCATCTACGCCGCCGCCGACGGCTCCTGCCTGCCCCTCAAGGGCCTGATCGTGGTGGACACGCCGAAATACCTCTACAAAACCTACCTGGAATACAAGAAGTCCGGCATCTTCGCTCACCTCGGCGCGGATTATATGTCCGAGCGCTTCTTCACCTACTCCAACGACAACAGCGTCCCCGGGCGCTTCCTCACCGATCTCAGCCTGGGCTACAAGCGCGAGAAGCTCGGCGCGCTCCAGGACCTGAAGATTCAGGCCAACGCCTCCGACCTGCTCAACTCGCAGTTCTACGCCTCCATCGGCACCAACGGATTCATCTACAGCGATCCGACCTCGGTAAACAACAACACCCTGCAAGTGGGCGCGCCCCGCACCCTCAGCGGCACCATCTCCGTCCGCTTCTAAACACAATTCACGGCACGGCACGAGGGCGCGGATTCTTCCGCGCCCTCGTGGCTGGATTCAGGGCTGGTCAGAGATGGACCACCGGCCTATACTAATGTTCGGAATCCCCACACTTCACTGTGCTGAAGGCTTACATTTTGCAAAAGGCTCAAGCGTGAGAGTTTCTCCAACCCGGAGGCGCTGGCTCCCGTGGATCGCCGCGGGCGCGCTTCTGCGCTTGATCCTGATTGTCTTTCCGCGCTCGGTTGATGACGACTCCGGAATCTACCTGGAACTGGGGCATAACCTGCTTCATCGCGGCGTCTATGGGATCGCCGCCGGGAGCCATTTGACGCCCAGCCTCTTCCGCTTGCCTGGGTATCCGCTGTTTCTGGCGGGCCTCGATGAGCTTTTCGCTCCGATCCTGCACGGGGCCTGGTGGAATGCCGTTTTTGCCGCGCAGGCCATGGCGGATCTGGCCGGAGGAGTTCTTCTGGCGGCCTTCGCGCGCCGCCATATCTCTGACCGCGCGGGCCGGCTGGTGCTGGCGCTGGCCATGCTCTGCCCTTTCACGGCGGCCTATGCCGGCATCGCCATGACGGAGTGCCTCTCCGTCTTTGCCGTCTCGCTGGGCCTCTATGCGGCAGGCAAGGCGCTGGCCGCCGCGCAGACGGGCCGGCGCGACAACAGGGCTTTGGCTCTGGCCGGGCTGGCCGCTGGGTTGGCCATGCTTCTGCGGCCCGACGGCGCGCTGCTCATGGCCGTGCTGGCCGCGGGCATCTTCTTCTATACTGCCCGTTCCACCCCGTCGACCAGCCTCCGGAGCCGACTCCGTTTGGGCCTCCTCTCCGCCTTGATCTTCGGTCTGATCGCTCTGGCGCCGCTGGCTCCCTGGACCTGGCGCAACTGGAACACCTTCCATCTCTTTCAGCCGCTGGCGCCGCGCCACGTCAACGATCCCGGCGAGCGGGTCAACCTGGGCTTCTACCGCTGGATGCGCACCTGGTCGGTGGAGTACGTTTCTACCGCCAATGTCTTCTGGCACGTCGGCTCGGAGGAGATCGACATCGGGGACCTGCCGCCGCGCGCCTTCGATTCGCCTCAGCAGCGCGAGCAGACGCGCCAGCTTCTGAACGAGTACAACCGGGGGAACCACATCTCGCCCGGCATCTCGGCCGCGCTGGACGCACGCTTTGCCGCCTTGGCCGCCCAGCGTGTCAGCGCGCATCCCCTGCGCTACTACGTTGAGGTTCCTCTGCTGCGCACCGCGGATATGTTTTTTCGACCGCGCACTGAAGCCTTTTCCACGGATTCCTTTCCCGTGGATCTCTTCTGGTGGAATTGGAACGAGCATCCCGCGCAGAGCGCTTTTGCCGTACTGCTGGGCCTGATCAACCTGGGCTACGTGGCTCTGGCAGCCTGGGGAATTCTGCGCCGCCGCCTTCCCTGGGCCTGGATGATGGGCGGCTACATGGCGTTGCGCTGCCTGCTGCTGGCCACCATGGAGAACTCCGAGCCGCGCTACTCGCTGGTCTGTTACCCTATCCTGATTCTGGCCGGCGGCGCGGCACTGGGGCCTCGCCATGCGATGGGCCGCCTGGACCATGCGCCGCTCGCACGGCACAGCGAAGCATGACTCAAGGTGATTTCCTCGCGACGGATGAGCGAGCCACCGGCCGGGAATCAGGGGGCAGGGGTCAGGGATCAGGGACCAAAAATGACGGCAGGTCGAGGTTCGTGGTTCCCACAACTCAAATTCGAGATGTGGGTCACGCGCCCCTTCCCTTTCCGTCGGCGCCAGCCCGCATCGCCGATAATCTAAAGATGCTGGTCCTTGCCTCCGCCTCGCCCCGCCGCCGCGAACTGCTCACGCAGGCCGGTTTTTCCTTCGACGTGCATCCGGCTCACATTCCCGAAGAGCCTCACCCTGGCGAGGAGCCTGTCGCCTACGTGACCCGGCTAGCCCTTGAAAAGGCGCAAGCCGTCTTCGCTGAACTCTCCAAAAACTTGGGTGCCAAAAACTTGGGTGCCCCAGGTCTCGATTCTGAGACCTGGGAATCCACGAACCCAAACAGCCCCCCGGCTTCCAACCTGATCGTTCTCGGCGCGGACACCACCGTCACGCTGGACGATCACATCCTCGGCAAGCCCGCCGACGCCGCCGACGCCGCGCGGATGCTCGGCCTGCTCTCCGGGCGCACCCATCGCGTCCTCACCGGCATCGCCGTGGTCAGCGCCCGCCACACTGAAGCCGCCGCCGAGATCACCGCCGTCTGCTTCCGCGCGCTCACCGAGGAGGAGATCGCCGCCTACATCGCCACCGGCGAGCCGATGGACAAGGCCGGCGCCTATGCCATCCAGGGCCGCGCCGCCCGCTGGATTCCCCGCATCGAAGGCTGCTACTTCAACGTCGTCGGCCTGCCCATCGCGCGCGTCGCCACGATGCTGGAGCACCTTTACAAATAGTGCAAGAAAATGGGTGCCCCACCCTCGCCGCGTCTTTGTTTTTGCGGCTAGGGTGGGATGCCAGCAGGGTAATCGCATTTGAACTTCGCCAAACGCCCATCATTCTCGCGATACTCATGCGGGCGGCTTTTCGGAGGGAGCAGGGGCATTTATGCCCCTGAAGCGAGACTTGGGCAGGCTGGCCTTTAGGCCCGGGGCTAAAGCCCTGTCGTTTCAGAGATGAATTCAGGGGCATAAATGCCCCTGCTCCCTCCGGATGATTTCAAATGCGATTGCCCTGGGGATGCCAGGATGCTTGCAGTGCAGGAACAGTGAAAATGCTAAGATCGACTACAGACTCACATTGACCTCATGACGCCCCCAAGCTCCCAAGCCGGTCCAAACTCTCTTTCACGGCGGTTGCGCCCCTGACCATGCCCTGTCAACGCCCAAGCTGGCTGCCCTCCTATCTGCCGGAACTCGACGGCCTGCGCGGCCTGGCGATTCTGGCCGTGGTTCTCTATCACTGCAACTACAAGCAACTGGAGACCACCCCTCTGCACCGCGCCACTCAGTGGGGTTGGGCCGGCGTCATCCTCTTCTTTGTCCTCTCCGGCTTCCTGATTACCGCCAACCTGCTGGCCGCGCGCGACAAGCCCCGCTACTTCCATAACTTCCATGCCCGCCGCGCATTGCGCATCTGGCCCGTCTATCTGCTCACGCTGGCCGTCGTCTACGCCAAATCCGATTGGTTCATCGGCCCCTATCCGCTGGAGGCGATCCGCACCGCCCCCTGGTGGGCCTATCTGCTCTTCCTGCAAAATCTCTTTCATCTCGCGCTGCCCCCGGCGCTGGTCCCCACTTGGGCGCTGGCCATGGAAGAGCAGTACTACTTCTTCTGGGCGCCCTCGGTCCGCTGGCTGCGCCGGCCGTGGATGCTGGCGACGGTGCTGACCGGCGCGCTCGCCTGCTCGCCGCTTTTGCGCCACCTGAACCCGCACTGGCTCTGGGGGCTGCCCTCGCACACGCTCATCAAACTCGACGGCATCGCCATCGGCAGCCTGCTGGCGCTGGCGCTCTACACTCTCCCGCTGAGCCGCCGCCTCTGGCTTTGGATGGGCCTGGGCGCCTTCGTCGTGGGCATCGCGAGCGCGGGCGCCATCGCCGGAGGCACCTCGCTGCTCGACTCCGCCTTGGCCCTGGGCTTTGCCGGAGCCGTGCTGGCCGCCATGGCCTCCACCGGCGCGCGCAACCCCTTGAGCGCCCTGCTGCGCCGCGGCCCGCTGCCCTTCTATGGCCGCATCAGCTACGGCCTTTACCTGACGCACATCATCGTCTTTGTCTATTTCGGCTGGTTCGACCATCGCATGGCCCCCTACGGCGCGGCCGGAGTTTATGCCGTCGTCGCCCTTCGCCTGGCCGCCACCACCGCCGTCGCCGCAGTGCTCTGGTACGGCTTCGAATCCCAAATCCTCAAACTCAAGCGCTACTTCTAACCGCCCTTTGTAGCGTCAAGCTGTCCTAGGTAGCGCCGCAGGGTAATCGCATTTGGATTTCGCCACACGCCTATCATTCTCGCGATACTCATGCGGGCGGCCTTTCGGAGGGAGCAGGGGCATTTATGCCCCTGAAGAGAGACTTGGGCAGTCTGGCCTTTAGGCCCGGGGCTGAAGCCCTGTGGTTTCAGGCGTAAATTCAGGGGCATAAATGCCCCTGCTCCCTCCATGTGATTTCAAATGCGATTGCCATGGGTAGGCCGGTGGCCCACATCTCCATCTACCTCCAGGATCGGGTGCCCCAGGTCTGGATTTTCAGACCTGGGAGTCCACGAATCACCGTGCAATTCCATGCCGCATGACGGAAAATAGAGAGAGACAACGATTTTTTCTTGACGATTGAGGAATACTTGGCAGAAGAGCAATGGAAAGCACAGCAGTGGACCGCCCAGCAATTCGAGCGGCAGGTTCTGGACGGCAAACCCACGGTCGCGGTCTTTGACTGCGACGGAACGCTCTGGGGCGGCGACGCAGGCAGCGGCTTCATGAACTGGTCGATCGAGCAGGGCCTGGTCTCGCTCCAAACCACCAACTGGATCAACGAGCGTTACCGCGGCTATCTGGCCGGTCAGGTGAGCGAACTGGCGATCTGCGGCGAAATGGTGCAGATGTACGCCAGCCTGCGCGACGACGAAATGCGCTCGGCCGCCGCTCGCTATGTGCGCGAGTTCGTCCAGCCGCGCATCTTCGCTGAGATGGCCACGCTGCTGGCCAAGCTCCACCAGGCCGGCGTTGAGCTATGGGCCGTCAGCTCCACCAACAAGTGGGTCGTCGCCGAGGGCGCGTGTATCTTCGGCATTCCGGAAGAGCGCGTGCTGGCCGCCGAGGTGCGCGTCGTGGACGGCCTCGTCACCGCCGAGCTGGTGGACGTGCCGACGGACGAGGGCAAGGCCGTGGCGTTGAAGCGAATTGGCCTGGCGCGCCCCGATGCGGTCTTCGGCAACTCGGTCCATGATTTGGCCATGCTCGCGCTGGCTCGCCGCGCCTACCCCGTCAATCCCTCGCCCGCGCTTCTCGCCGCCGCCGCCCGCAACGGCTGGGGCTGCTTCCGGCCCGCGGCCGCTGAAGGCACTCAGGCGGCTGTCGGGGGCGAATAGTTCCACAATTGCAGACCTCAGGGAACGGAGGGAGCAGGGGCCTTTAGGCCCGGGCATGTTCGTTCTTTCGGAACATCCATCCAACACGAATGCCGGAATCGTTCACCGTATAAAACCCGCAACCCATTGCAGCGTATACACTAGAAACGTGAACGATCCTCAGCCGCAACCTGATCCTCGGCCTGCTGGTCCTGCCTTGCGCTTTGTCTCCGCGGCTCTCATCGTGCGCGGCGGCGAAATCCTCATCGGCCAGCGCCGCCCCGATCAGCCCATGGCCCTGCTCTGGGAGTTTCCCGGCGGCAAGATCGAAGCCGGCGAAAGCGCGGAAGAGGCGCTGGCCCGCGAGTTGGACGAGGAGCTCGGCATTCGCGCGCGCATCGGCAAGCGCGTCACCCGCGTCCGCCACAACTATCGCCACGGCGGCGCGGTGGACCTGCAATTCTTCGCCGTGCATGAGTTCACCGGCGAGATCGAGTCCCGCATCTACCACCAGGTGCGCTGGGTCAAACTGGAAGACCTGGCCGATTACGAGTTCCTGGCCGCCGACCGCGGCCTGATCAAAGACCTGGCCGCGGGCAAGCTGCTGTAGCAGCATTCTTGTTAGTCCTCCACTGGTTTGCGCCGCCCCACCGAGGATGTAACCTTCTTCTGGCCAATGCAGCCGCGAACTCGCTAACTTGCCATGTCTGCGAAAGCGGACGCTAGCCTGCGAATTTACTACCACAACCTTCGCCGTTCCTTCCCGCGAATCATTTATATTCAGTCTTAATCGCAGTATTGTTTCTTTTCAGCGAACAGCCTGCTGTCAAACCGCCAGAGGATCTTCCACGGTCAGCACAACTTTCCCCTGCGCATGACCTTCTTCCACATAGCGGATGGCTTCTGGCGTCTCACTCAGCGGGTAGCGCCGATCAAGGACGGGGACAATTTTCCCGCCTTCCAGAAGCTCCTTCAACAGCAGCAGATCCTTCTTGTTCAGCTTTGCCAGAAAGCCACAGACCTTTTTACTGCTCACCATGGAAAGCATCCGCGAGAGCAACGGTTCCACGAACATCGCGCTGAAAGTCGCCTTGCCTCCTGCCTTGACGCAGATTCCGCCCTTGCGCAGCGCTCGCCGGTAGGCGAAGATCGAATGAAAGGCATTCGCGCCGAAGATCAGATCATAGCGCCGGCCGCTTCGCGTGAAATCCTCGCGCGTGTAATCGAAGACGTAGTCCGCGCCCAGCGTGCGCGCCCGCTCCAAATTCCGCGTGCTGCACACGGCGGTGACTTCTGCCCCGAAGGCTTTGGCAATCTGAATTGCAAAAGTTCCCACGCCGCCGGAAGCGCCATCGACCAGAACCTTCTTCCCCGGCTTGATCTGTCCCTTGTCGCGCAGGCCTTGAAGCGCGGTGATCGCCGCGATTGGAACGGCCGCCGCAGCCTCGAACGAAACACTGGCCGGCTTCAGCGCCAATGTATCTTCCTTGGCGCTCACATACTCGGCGAATGCTCCGCGGCAACACCCAAAGATCTCGTCGCCAAGCTTGAACTGGGGTACGTTTCCGCCGATGCCTTCCACCATGCCAGCCACATCTACGCCGAGCCGCGCGTTCTTTGGTTTGCGCATTCCGAGCATCAGACGGATGAACCACGGATCGCCGCGCATGAAGTGCCAGTCGAGAGGATTGACGGAAGCCGCGCGAACTTTGATCAAAACTTCATTCTCGGCGGGCGTGGGCTTGGCCAGCTCCTTGAGCTGCAAGACTTCCGGAGGTCCGTATTGTTCGTAAACGATAGCTTTCATCTTATGATCTCAACACCGAATCAGTCATCACACTGCCGCGCCAGCCTGCTGCTTCCATCGTTGCGAGTGTACGCCGAAGATCAGCAGCCATAGGATCAGCGAGCCTTCCCCAAGCGCGCCCGCCGGCATCACGATGTGGGAAAAGAGATTGGCCGCAAGCGATGGCGACAGAAAAAGCTGATAAGTCAATCCGGCGATGATTAAAAACGCGCCGATGATGCGCGGCATGAATTTCGACTTGAGAATCAGAGAGCCGATCAGAATGCAGTAGCATCCGAAGAACACCATGGAAATATCGGCGACAATCGTACTCGAATTGAGAGACAGAAGCGCCATCGCCTGCAACTGGCCCACATTGAAGGCGTTCAAATATGGAGCGCCGCCCAGGATGGTCAGCGGAGCAATGGTAAAGAAACAACCCATGGCCCCGATGACGCATCCGGCCATGCTGAAAAACGCCGCCAGCAAGGAGATGCTCCGGTTCACCGGCTTCAGCAGTTCATAAAGCAGAAATGTCACCGCGATATACGCCACGGTCGCAATCAGGAGGCAAGCGAAGGAAAGCTGCAACAGATTTCCATTCGCCAGAATGTTGTGCGCGGTGGCCGCGGCGTCGTCTTTGACCAGAATCCTGCCGTGGATCAGGCTATCGGCCTTCGTGTAAACCACTCCATTGATCAGGTAGAGGACACCGGTAAGGCGGGCCTTCAACGCAGGTGAAGAGTGCTCAAACCATTCCTTCCATCTTCCCGGATTCATCTTCGCCCCATTTCATTCAGCCATGAGAACAGCTTCCTATCAAGAGCATGAGAATGCCTTGCACGGAATACGCAGCGGCGCGGAAAAAGTTCCCGCGCCGAGGCAAGCATATCTTCATGAGTTTGCTGCACCGCCGCTTTCGTTCGTTGCAGCCTCGCCGCCGCACCAGCGCGCGCGCATCTCTTGGCGGAATTGATCGCGCTCTTCCGGCGACCTCTTCTTCCATCTGTCGCCGGAAAAGCGATGCGGTCCGCCGTGATTGTGGCCGTGTCCGCCACAGCCCCCGAAGAGAATCCGGCTCAGCAACACCAGTCCCAGCGCCTGCCAGAAGTTGATGGTGCGCACGCCAAAGAGCATCGGCAGCAGCCAGTTCCACAGATGCATGACCACTTCGCCGCCCGCCCAGATGAAAAGCGCAACCGCCAGCGGCGCTGCCGCAAAAATCCACTTGTTTCTCTTCACCCAATCGTTTCTCATACTCTCCTCATTTCCTCAAAAACTCATCATGAATCTTTTGCAGCCGCTCGCGCAGATCGAGCACCGCGTACCGCTTGCGCGCCAGCAATGTGTTGATGTTCACGCCGGTCTCGTCGGCCAGCTCCTTGAAGCTGCGCCCCTCGATTTCGTGGGCGACGAAGACTTCGCGCTGCTCGGCGGGCAGCGTGGCCAGCGCAGCTTCCAGCTCATCCAGCAGCAAACTGCGCAAGTACTGCTCTTCCGGCCCTGCATCGGAGCTAATCAAGAACTCCTCGAAGTCGAGCTGCTCGCCCTCTTCGTCCTCGAAGGCCGCATCCGTAAAACTCACCGGCTTCTTCTTGCGGAAGAGGTCGGTGATGCGATTGCGCGCCACGCTGTAGAGCCAGCCCGTGACAAACTCCACCGGCATCAGCAGGCGGTTGGCGCGCACCAGCTCGAAGAAGACCTCCTGCAGCAGATCCTCCACGTCCGCCTCAAACGGCACGCGCTTGCGGATAAAGTTGCGCAGCCGCGCGCTTTCCTCCGCGATGACTGCGGAGATGCGCAGGTCTTGCTCGATCATGGAGGTGATCTTCAATCTCTCATCCACCCATTTCTGAAGACGAACGGCGGCTGCGGATATTGTAGAGTCCCCCACGGCGTTGCCGACCCGCGGGGTATGAAACTGGTGCGGGCGAGGACGCCCGCACGACAGCCGGTCTGGAGACCGGCGCTACTCTTTGTTGGCTTGTTGGCGTTACTCTACTTTTGGCGCTGCTCTGCTTTTGGCGTTACTCTACTTTTGGCGCTACTCTGATTTTGGCGTTACTCTACTTTTGGCGTTACGCTGCTTTTGGCGTTACGCTGCTTTTGGCGCTGGAATGCGATTTCCGGCGAATATCTTTCAGACGCCTCCCGCTTCCGGCTTTGGGATTGTAGCGCCGGTCTCCAGACCGGCTGTCGCGCGGACGTCCCCGTCCGCGCACCAAACCCACTTCCAGTCCTTCAACCCTGCTCGTTCTGGATTGCGAACCACATAGCGGACAGCACGCTCGAACTCATCCTCATCGCGAATCAGCCGGTCATAGTATTCGCGCTGCCAGAAGACGCCGTCGCGGGCAAGGATTTTGTTCGCCATTTTTGCCGTATAGGATTTCCAGCCTCGCACCACTACACTCAATTCCTGCCCAGGCAGCAACCTGCAAACTACATGCACGTGATTCGGCATGACACACCACGCAACGAGACGATACCGCTTTCCATCCCAATAACAGAGTGCGTTGTCCATCAGTTCGCTGATCCGTGGATCACGCAGAAAACATGCGCCAACACCGCGATCAAAATACTCTTCGATCTTTGCCGGACTGTATTCCGCGAGCATCACTTCCTGACTCGGCAGAAGATGCGCGCCAAGGAGTTTTGCCACGCTCAGGATGCGATGACGCTCCGCGATCTTTTCCAGTACAGGTTGCGGCAGGGCGTCGGCCAGATGGAAGGTGATGAAATATAAGCCAGAGTCCTTTTCCCAGTGGGGAAGGCGGCCGCGCTGGCGAATCCGCACTTCTCCGAAGCGCGGTTGGACTGCGCCTTGTACGATGGCTGCGGGCTGGGGCGGAGCGTTTGAATTGGCCATAGCATTGGATTGTACGCCGGATGGAGAGGTGCGGGCGAGGACGCCCGCACGACAGCCGGTCTGGAGACCGGCGCTACTCTTTGTTGGCGCGCTCTTTGCTGGCGCTACTCTTTGTTGGCGCGCTCTTTGCTGGCGCGCTCTTTGCTGGCGCTGCTCTTTATTGGCGCTGCTTTGCTTCTGGCGCTGCTTTGCTTTAGTGCCCCGGAATCATCCCCCAAAGCATCACCAGCGTCATGGCGATGACGATCAGGCTGGTGCCCCAGGCGATCACGTTCCAGAGGCGGGAATTCTTGTGCTTGCCCATCAGGTCGGCGCGGTTGATCAGCATCAGCATCAGGATAATGATGACCGGCAGCAGGATGCCATTCAACACTTGGGAGAGGATGGCGAAGGTGATCAGTTGCGAATTAGGCAGCAGCAGCACCGTACCGCCGCCGCACACGATCAGCAGCGTATAGAGCCAATAGAAGGCCGGGGCCTCTTTGGGAGATTTATCGACGCCGGATTCCAGGCCCAGCCCCTCGCAGACGGTGTATGCGGTGGAGAGCGGCAGGATGGAGGCGGAGAAGATCGAGGCGTTGAGCAGGCCGAAGGCGAAGAGCAGGTAGGCGTAGTCGCCGGCCAGCGGACGCATCGCCTCGGCGGCCTGGTCGGCGGTCTGAATCGCCCCCATGCCGTGGACGAAGAGCGTGGCGGCGCAAGCCACAACGATGAACCAGGCGACCACATCCTGAAAAAGGCTGCCCACGGTGACATCGGTGCGCATGGCGAGGAAGTTTCTGTCGCTCATGCCCTTTTCCACGATGGAGGATTGCAGATAGAACTGCATCCACGGCGCGATGGTGGTGCCGACCATGCCGATGGCCATGTAGACGTAAGCCTTGTCGCCCCAGGCCGAGCGGCCGGGCAACTGAATGGTCGCGTGGAGGGCCTCATGCCAGTTGGGCTGGGAGAGCACGCCGGCGAAGATGTAGGCGATATAAACGCAGGAGGCGATGAGGAAGATCTTCTCCGTGGTCTTGTAGTTGCCCTTGAGCACCATGATCCAGACCAGCGCGGCGAAAAACGGCACGGCGATGAATTTGGTCAGGTGAAAAAGCCCCATGGCGCCGGCGATGCCGATGAACTCAGTGACCAGATTGGTGTAGTTGACAAAGACCAGCGCCAGCATCAGCAGGAAGGTAAAGCGCAGGCCGAACTCTTCGCGGATCAAGTCGCTCAAGCCCTTGCCGGTGACCACGCCCATGCGGGCGTTCATCTCTTGCACCACGGTGAGGGCGATGGTGATAGGGATCATCATCCAGAGCAGGCTGTAACCGAACTGCGCCCCGGCCTGCGAGTAGGTGAGGATGCCGCCGGAGTCGTTATCCACGTTGGCGGTAATGAATCCGGGGCCGAGGACGGCCAAAAACAGCAGTATCCGGGTTCGCCAGCGCTTCAACATGCACGGAGCTTCCTAAGGAGGATTCATGAGTTTCCTCATTGACCATAACAGGCCGGGGCGGGATGAGGCGAACCGGCGCAAAGGGAATATAGAGTGTTTCGTACCGGTGGCGGCCAGTAATCCCGCGCCGTAGGCGCAGAGTTTATTAGCCCAGCGCTTCAGCGCTGGGTAAGCCTCACCAATGATTTATCCGGAGTCCGGTAGACGCTCATGCTCCATGCCTTCCTTATGTATTTCCAGAATGATGTGAAGTGAGTTTGATAAACAAAATCAGCACGTGAGCGCCGGCCCGCTTCCGCCCGGCGATTTCCACGCCTCCTCCGCCTTCCAGGCGAGTAAAATCAAAGTGAAACCTGCCTCATTTCCGGCGCTGGAGGCCCTTTGCTTTACTGGCTGCTCTACGAAAAGCTCTTTCCGTTCTTTCACCCGTTTCGCGTCTTCCGTTATCTGACCTTCCGCACCGCCTTTGCCACCGGCACGGCGCTGCTGATTGCGCTCTTCATCGGCCCCTGGGTGATTCAGAAGCTGCGCGAGTTCCAGATCGGCCAGTTTGTCCGCGACGACGGCCCGCAGTCGCACCTCAAGAAGACCGGCACGCCCACCATGGGCGGCGTCCTGATCGCCATCGCCATTCTGCTGCCCACGGTTCTGTGGAGCGACCCCGCCAACCCCTTCGTCTGGATCACCGTCTTTTCCACGCTGGCCTTCGGGGCCATCGGTTTTGCCGACGACTACATCAAAGTCGTCCAGAAGCGCAGCCTGGGCCTCACGGCGCGCGCCAAGCTGCTCTATCAGGGGCTGGCCGGAGCCGCCGTCGCCGCCGCGCTGGTGGTTCTGGGGCAGTTCAAGCTCTTTTCCACGCAACTGACCGTGCCCTTCCTCAAGAGCTGGCATCCCAGCCTGCAAGGTCACTGGCTGGGGGGCATTCCGCACCTCGGCTTCCTGGCCTTTCTGCCCTTTGTCGTCTGGGTCATCCTGATTCTGGTCGGCTCCACCAACGCCGTCAACCTGACCGACGGCCTGGACGGCCTGGCCATCGGCTGCACCATCATCGCCGCCGGGGCGCTGACCGTGCTCACCTACGTCAGCGGCCACGTGGTCTTTGCCGACTACCTCGAACTCCAGCGCATGCCCATGGTCAGCGAACTGACCGTCTTCTGCGGAGCCATGGTCGGCGCCTCCATCGGCTTTCTCTGGTACAACGCCCACCCGGCGGAAATCTTCATGGGCGACGTGGGTTCGCTGGCGCTGGGCGGGGCCATCGCCACCGTGGCCATCATCATCCGCCAGGAGCTGCTGCTGCCCTTCATCGGCGGCGTTTTTGTCCTGGAAGCGCTCTCCGTCATCCTGCAAGTGGGCAGCTACAAGCTGCGCAACAAGAAGAGAATCTTCAGGATGGCCCCGCTGCACCACCACTTCGAGCAACTCGGCTGGCAGGAGTCCAAAGTCATCGCCCGCTTCTGGATCGCCGCCCTGGTGTTTGCATTGTTTGCACTCACCACGCTGAAATTGCGGTAAACCGGCTCCAAGCGGCGCACAGCACGTTCAGGGAGCTTCTGCTCAACCTGCCACTTTCTCCCGGGAGAGGTGGAGCGCAGCGGAACCCTGGGTCAGCATCCAACAAAACCCTCCCGTCCCCCGCGGACGGCGCGCAATCTTCTCAAGATGCGATCAATAATGATTGATCCGGCTTGAAAGGATTGCGATATAAAAAATCTGTCATCCTGAGCGGAGCGTAGCGGAGTCGAAGGACCTGCGGTTGCTTTTCGGCGACAATCTCGCATTGCATTCGTGCCTGATCAATATACCGAAAATCGGTAGTTATTGATCCGGCTTGAAAGGATTGCGATATAAAAAATCTGTCATCCTG
>CAYVGW010000117.1:0-13600 GCA_964450895.1 uncultured Occallatibacter sp.
TGGCGGGCACTATCGCATCATCGACATCACCCTCTCCAACTGCATCAACTCCGGCCTGCGCAAGGTCTTCATCCTGACGCAGTACAAGGCGCTCTCGCTCAACCGGCACATCCGCGAAGGCTGGACCGGCATTGTGGCGCAGGAGCTGGGCGAGTTCTTTGAGCTGCTTCCGCCCATGCAGCGCACCGGGACCAACTGGTACATGGGAACCGCCGACGCCGTCTACCAGAATATCTATTCGATCGGCAGCGAGCAGCCCAAGTACATGATTATCCTGCAGGGCGACGCCATCTACAAGATGAACTACAACCGGATGCTGGAGTACCACAAGGAGACCAAGGCCGAGGTCACGCTGGCCACTTTGCCGATTGCGCCCGACGAAACCAAGCGCTTCGGCGTGGTGGAGGTGGCCAAGAACGGCGAGATTCGCGGCTTCCAGGAAAAGCCCGCCTCCACCACCTTCCGCTCGCCCTTCAATCCCGGCTCGGTGGATGCGTCGATGGGCATTTATATCTTCAACACCGAGGTGCTGCTGAAGGCGCTGATCGCCGACGCCGAGGATCCCAACTCGAAGCATGACTTCGGCCACGACATTCTACCCACCATGCTGGGCAAGAAGAAGATGATGGCCTACAACTTCGTCGATGAGAACAAGCAGCAGGCGCTCTACTGGCGCGACGTGGGCACGCTGGACGCCTACTACGACGCCAACATGGACCTCTGCTCGGTTTCGCCGACCTTCAACCTCTACGACAAGAACTGGCCGATCCGCACCCGCGTGCGCCAGTATCCGCCGGCCAAGTTCGTCTTTGGCGAGCCTGGCCGCTCCGGCATGGCGGTCAACTCGGTCATCACGGCTGGCGTTATCATCTCCGGCGCCTCGATGGCCAACTGCGTCGTCTCGCAGGATGTGCGCGTCAACTCCTATTCGACCGTGGACGCCAGCATCATCTTCTCGCACGTGAATATCGGCCGCCACTGCCGCATTCGCCGCGCGATCATCGACCGCCACGTCCATATTCCGGAGGGGACCATCATCGGCTACGATCCGGTCGAGGACAAGCGCCGCTACTTCGTTACGCCCTCGGGATTGACGATCGTCACGCGCGACGCCTCGCTCTTCGAGAACCCCGTCGAGCCCGAGTTCTCGCAGCCGTATTGATTTTTCTCTATTCTTTCCCCAGATTTGGGTGCCCCAGGTCCGGATTTTCGGACCTGGGATTGGTCCGCTCCATTCGGAACGACAAAGAAACAATCTGTAGCGCCAGTCTCCAGACCGGCTGTCGTGTGGGCGTTCTCGCCCACACCAATTTCTTGCTCTGCGGGTCGGTAACGGCGGTGGTGGACTGAAATGTGCACATATGAATCGTTTAGCACGGCTGCTTTGAATTCCCTGCTCCAGCGCGTCCGCGATCTCGCTGCGGGCGCGGCCTCTCTGGCTGAGCTGGAGAGAGGCATCGTCGAAGCCATCGCCGCCGAGCTGCCCCACTACAACTGGACCGGCTTTTATTGGCTGGACCCCCACGACCCGCAAACGCTGGTTCTCGGCGCGTATGTGGGCGAGCCGACGCCGCACATGCGCATCCCGGTCACGCGCGGGATCTGCGGCGCGGCGGTTGCCTCCGGCGAAACGGTGGTGGTGGACGACGTACACGCCGACCCGCGCTATCTCTCCTGCTCCATCAAGACCAAGTCGGAGATCGTAGTGCCCATCTTCGCGCGCGGCAAAGTCGCCGGCGAGATCGACATCGATAGCCACATCCCAGCCGCCTTCGCGGAGACCGACCGCGCATTTCTGGAAGAAGTGGCGCGCATCGTCGGGGCGTTCATGGAGGGGCGTTCCAGCAAGTCGATTGAATCGCTGTAACTTTTTGAGGGCCAGCCGAGTCTCATAGGTACGCAGCAGTTTCCTTGCTCGCGCCGTGCGCAAGGCCGGACCGGCGCAAGGCGGAAGGAGTGATTCGGCTTGATTTTTCAGCTTTTTCTCGCTTTTCTTGGCGGCATTCTGACGATTCTGAGTGCGTACATCCTGCCCGTGCTGCCGTTTGTCTTGGCGCGCAGCGACTGGCCCTTCCGCGCGAGCGGCCTTCCGCTGCGGGCAGGCAGGGTCATTGCAACTCTCGTGATGGCGGGCGGTGCGTGGGCAGGGATGGCTGGGCAATCCACTCCACCTGCTCAGCCAACGCAGAGCAACGACCAACCCGCGATGATGATGATGTCCGCGGGCGGAGACGCGGCCGGAATTCCCCAGATGCTACCCGATTTGACCGGCGCGACTGCCTGGATCAATTCAGCTCCGCTGACCGCGGAGTCGCTGCGCGGCAAGGTGGTGCTGGTGGATTTTTGGGCCTACTCCTGCATCAACTGCCTGCGCGCCCTGCCAACGCTGGAGACCTGGTACGCCAAGTACAAGGATAGCGGCCTGGTGGTGATCGGCATTCATACGCCGGAGTTTCCCTTCGAGAAGAATGAGGCCAACGTTCGCAAGGCGATGCGCAAGTTTGGGGTGGAGTTCCCCGTGGCGATGGACAACGACTATCGCCTGTGGCGCGGCTTCCACAACCAGTTCTGGCCTGCGCATTACTTCATCGACGCCACCGGGCGCGTGCGCTACCACCACTTTGGCGAGGGCGAGTACGAGCAATCCGAGGCGTGGATTCGCAGCCTGCTGGAGGAGCGCAATCACCAGAAGCCGCCTGAGCTGGCGGTGAAGGTGACCGCGACCGGCGCGGAGGCCGCCTCGGAGGCGGGGAGCGTGCAGTCGCCGGAGACGTATATTGGCTACATTCGCGCCAAGAACTTTGTCTCGCCGGGCGGATTCAACGAGGATGAGGCGCAGCTCTATCGCGCACCGGCCAAGCTCGCGCTGAATGAGTGGGCGCTCGAAGGCCTGTGGAAGGACGAAAGCCAGATTGCCACGCTGCTCTCGGCGCAGGGCGGCATCGCGTTTCGCTTTCATGCCCGCGATCTGCATCTGGTTCTGGGACCAGCGAACGGCGGCAAGCCAGTGCGCTTTCGCGTAACGCTGGACGGCAAGCCGCCCGGAGACGACCACGGCGAAGACTGCGATGCAGCGGGTTTGGGCACGGTGACCGGGAGCCGTTTGTATCAGTTGATTCGGCAAAATAGCGGCGCCCGGGAGCGGGTCTTCCGGATTGAGTTTCTTGCGCCCGGGGTGCAGGCGTTTTCGTTTACCTTCGGGTAGGAACTTAGCCGAAAACTGTAGCGCCGGTCTCCAGACCGGCTGTACTGGCGGCTTCCAAGCCGCCAGAGCGATGTGTGCAGGTCAGGAGACCTGCACGACAGCCGCTCTGGAGACCGGCGCTACAAATCAGAAAGGATGGTATGTATGAAGATATTTGGGAAGAATGCGGCTGAATTGCCGATTGAGAGCGGAAGAGAGAATTTGAGCAGGCGGGCGATGATAGTTGCGGCGGCCGGCGGAGCGGCTTACCTAGCCTTGCGGCGCGGGGTACTCTTTGGGCCGGAATCGGTTTTGGCGGCGGATGCACCGGGGAGCGTGACCATTGTTGAATTTGACGACCACGGCCGGAAGACTGGCAAGTCGTCGGTCCCGCGCGTGATCAAGACCGACGTTGAGTGGCGCCGTCAGCTTTCGCCGATCTCCTATGAGGTGACGCGTCGGGCCGACACCGAGCGCGCGTACACCGGCGCTACCTGGAACCTGCACGAGCGCGGCATCTTTCGCTGCATCTGCTGCGATACGGCGCTCTTCAGTTCGGAGGCCAAGTTCGACTCCGGGACCGGCTGGCCGAGCTTTTGGCAGCCGATTGCGCGCGAGAATATCGCTACAGCCGGCGACTACACCATGGGGATGGCACGCGACGCGGTCTCCTGCCGGAGGTGCGACGCACATCTGGGCCACGTCTTCAACGACGGCCCGCCGCCGACCGGGCTGCGCTACTGCATGAACTCAGCGGCGCTGCGCTTTGTAAAGCTGGGGTAAGCGCGGCTACTTACCCTTGTAATCCTGGAATAGCTCCGGGAACTGCTGCTTGAGGGCTTCGATCTTTGGGCGGTCGCAGACCTGGATGTAGGGGTTGCCAGGGTTGTGCAGCGCGTAGTCCTGGTGGTAGGCCTCGGCGTCGTAGAAGCCCTGGAGCGGGACGACCTGGGTGACGATCGGCTTGGGGAAGACGCGGGCGGCGTCGAGTTGCGCGATGTAGGCCAGGCTGATGCGGCGCTGCTCGTCGCTGGTGTAGAAGATGGCGGAGCGGTAGGATGTGCCAATGTCCGGGCCTTGGCGGTTGAGCTGCGTGGGGTCGTGAGCGACGGAGAAGAAGACGCGCAGCAGTTGGCCGTAGGTGATCTTCGAGGGGTCGTAGACGACGCGGACCGATTCGGCGTGGCCGGTGGTCTCAGTGGTGACCTGGCTGTAGGTTGCGGTCGAGGCTGAGCCGCCGGAGTAGCCGGCGGTGGTGGCCAATACGCCTTTGACGCGCTCGAAGACCGATTGCGTGCCCCAGAAGCAGCCCCCGGCGAAGACAGCCGTCTGCTTGCCGGACGAGACGGCGAGCGGAGCGTCCTGCGCGGCGGGGGGAAGGGGAGTCTTAGTGGCCGCAAGGCAACCGACTGTGAAGAGCGTGGCGATCAGCAAAGAGAAGAGCGTGCTGCGCAAAGCAAATGAACGGGGCATGGGGAAGCTCCTGGGCCGCGTGCGTTCCTGTCCGGCAGTTATGAGATGCGCTGGGGCGGGAAAAGTAACAGATCAAAAATACCCGAAGGATTTCGAGTAGTTTATAGAGTTACAATCGGTAGGAGCAAGGAGAGATTCATGCGCAAGGTTTTTATCTTCGTTCTTCCCATTCTTATTCCCATGGCCGTCTGTTGCCAATCGGCGAAGATTCAAGATTGGACAAAGCTGATCGATGCAAGCAAATGCGAAGAGGCGAAAAAGCTCTGTACGCCCTTTGTTGAGTCCAAAGTTATCTCCGAGCAGGCGGAAGCGCAAAAATGTCTTGCGAATGTGGCTCTGTGCGGAAATAGCATCATTCAATTGCAAGGGGACGATGCAGGCGGCGGGACAATCGCAGGTGGATTCAAGCCCGAAGCCGTGGATCAAGCGCTCAAGCATCTCAATTTGGGTATTCAGCTAGCTCCACAGGATTTGTCAATTCATATGGGAAGGCTCCATATCCTTGAGGTCTCCGTGCGTTATGAAGAGATGGTCAAGGCTCTCGATGAAAGCTGCGGTATTTACAAAGGGAAAGATGCCTTTGATGCCTGGATGGCTTATGCGCCAGAGTTGGCTGATCTCCGGCAATATCAGGTTGGCGTGGATTTCATGAAGGTACTTGATAAGCATTACCCAGACAATCCGGATGTGATTGGAAATATCGGCGCCTTTCTGAATATGCTCAAGAAAGACGACGAATCAATTCCCTATCTGCAAAAATCAGCCCAGCTTGCCCCCAAGGATCCAACCAATGCCTGGGATTTGGGAAGAGCTTATGATTACGCCGGCAAGATTGAACTTGCGGATACGTGGTATCAGAAGGGAATTTCTATGATGGAGGATGCGGGGCAGCGGAAGCAGAGTTCCTGTCTTTATGCCATATTTGTCGAGACCAAGCTCAAGGACCGAGCGCGTGCCTGCGCGATGGAAAAGAAAGACTGCGGCGAAGAAGAGCAAAAAGCTTGCGCCGTCGAAGCCGAGAAAACGCTCAAATAGCGGTTACTCTTTATTCGAAGAGCGTTGTTAGCAAGGCAAGCACCTCATCAAGGATCACAGGAGGGACGCTTTCCAGCTTTCTGGCGCTGCGTACTCTGAGATCAATGGGGCGCGGCTGGTCGCAGCGAATCACGCCCGTGGTTTGTGTGCCCGCGCCGGACAAAGAAACGGTGAACCCGGCAAGACGGGCGAAATTTCCCCCTGTAGTGATGGGTACAACGATAGGAGCGTTTGTACGCGCGTTGAATCCGTCCGGGGAAACAACAAGTACCGGGCGAGTACCCTGCTGCTCGTGACCGAAGCTGGGGTCGAGCGAGACCAGATAGATTTCACCGCGCTTCATAGTTCACGTCCTACTGGGGGCAGATTGATCCAGATGCGGTCTTCCTCAGACATTTCCTCATCCTCACTTGCAGGACCGCATTTGGCCAGCAATTCTTCCAGGGTGTAACGCGGCCTGGGGCGGGTTTGCACCACCAGGCGCTCTCCGTCCACGGCCAGAGCGACGGTGGCTCCCGCCTTGAGGTGAAGCTGGTCCAAAATTACGGGCGGAACGGCCAGCATGACCGAGCCGCCGACTTTGCGCAGGTTTGTTGTGTACATGAAAAAACTCCTTATAAACAGCGGACTTCACCGCGACCCTACGGGGCGCAATTCTCTGCTGGGGGGCTTTCCCCAGGTTCCGCTGCGCTCCACCCGGGGCTATTATCGTGTCACCCCTCCGGGGTGAATTTTGACGTGGCCGATTCATTCCGGGTATAGCAAGCGGCAGCAAGTTGGGCTGCCCTTTTGGATATTATATCCAAATATAACTAATTGAGCAGCCCCTTGGCCTGAAGCTCGCGAAAGGTCTCGCGGTCCTGCTCCAGGTCATCCAACCCGTAAGCATGGTCGTAGATGCGCCGCTCCTTGAGGAAGCCGTCGAACTCGAAGCGCGACAATCCCAGCAACTGGCTCGCCTCGAAGTGGGAGAGCGTTCCAGCGCGGTATCCCTCAATCGCCAGCGATTCCAGCGCCTCGCGCCCTGGATTGGGGTGCTGAGCCAAATCGTCGGGAAGCTGGACGGTAATCTGCATGGTGTGAGAGTAGCAGTGTAAGGATAAAAAATCCACCAGGATTAGGGCTGAAACGGGAAAAATCCCAAGTTCCCTACGTTTTTTTTAACTAGCGAATCGCTGCCGGGACGGTTTGTTGCGCTCTGTGGAACCAATTGCAATTTTCTTGCGTACTAGCGCAATATGCAATACGCGGGTACATTATGCTGGAGCGATGTGGGGTTGGCTTGGCCGGCCAAGCGTTCTAGCGACGCAAGATGGTCGCTGGGCATTCTGCCGAAGGCGTCGCGGCGCGATCTGGAGGTCCAGAGCGCGGCGAGTGCTTCCCGGACGAAGCCGATACCTGAGGGCGAGGCCGCCGTGCAAGGGCGGGCAAACGCGGGAGTTGCGACTCTTCCAGCGGACAAGGGTTTGTTGGCGGGAGTTCCGGCGATTGGGCTGGGCAGGCGTGCGGTGAGCGGAGAGGCTGGGTTATTGGAGACCGATTGGTCCCAAGTCGTACGGCGTTGCATGGCCGGGGATTCCGGCGCGTGGGCTGAGCTGGTGCGCGCGCAGCACCGGCGCGTCTACGGGCTTTGCTACCGCTTTACCGGCAACGCGGCCGATGCCGAGGATCTGACCCAGGATGTGTTTTTGAAGATTTATTCCAACCTGGGCAGCTTTGATCTGGGGCGCGGCAGCTTGCAGGTTTGGATTACGACGATGACCCGCAATCTGCTGGTGGACAACTTCCGGCGGACGAAGAATCAGCGGGCGACCAGTTCGCTGGACGATGGCTGGGAGTCGAGCGAGGAGCTGAAGCCGATTGACCGGCTGACGGCGCGGGGAGCCTCGCCGCTGGAGTCGGCGGCCAAGATGGAGCTGGGCAAGATGGTGCAGGAAGCGCTGGCGCGGGTCTCGGTGGAGCTGCGCGAGGCAGTGATTTTGAGGGATTTGCAGGATTTGGACTACAAGGAGATCGCCCAGGTGCTGGGCATTCCCGAAGGAACGGTGAAATCCCGCATCAGCCGGGGGCGCGCGGAACTGGCGCGGCTCCTGGAACGTACTAAACGGGAGGTGATGTAAATGGCAGAGCGCACATTCATTCCGAGTTCCCCCGCCTGCGGGCAGTGGGAGACACTTTTGGCGGAGGCGCTGGACGGGCTGCTGAAGCCCGCCGATGAGACGACCTTCAGCGCCCACATGGCCGCCTGCCCGGCCTGCGCGGCGCTCTTTGAAGAGGCGCGCCGGGGCCGGGAGTGGCTGGAGTTTCTTTCGCCGGAGCCTGAGGTTCCGGCCGGTCTTTTAGACAAGATTCTGGCGCGAACCGGTCCGGGGCATACGGCGGATTTGAGTTTGGCGACGGCGGGCGGGCATGTTGTGACGGCGCTTCCGGCGTGGCAGCGTCCAGGCTTCATGGGTTATATCCGGCGCTTTGCCGAGCCGCGGCTGATGATGACGGCAGCGATGGCCTTCTTTTCCATCGCCTTGACACTCAACCTGACGGGTGTTCACCTGAAGGATTTGCGGCTGAGCAATCTGCGGCCCAACGCGGTGCGGGCGTATATGGAGAGGCGGCTGACCATGGCCTCGACGCCGATCATCCGCTACTACGACCATATGCGGCTAGTGTACGAGGTGCAATCGACGATGCGGGAGCTGCGCAACTCCGGCGCGGGGGAAAAGCAAGGGGAAGGCGAAGAGAACCGGAAGAAGTTGCAAGAGTCAACGCCAGGTGAAACCAAACAAACTCCGGGACACAAGGAGGGCGGTTCACGGATGGACCCTCCGCAACAGTCAATTAGCCCAACGCTCAATGATTCTGATTTTTTGGATGCATCCTTGACATTTCAGGACCGGCTCGCGCACTCCGGTAGCACCCAATTGCAAGTGCGGGAAAGGGGCACAGTATGGACTGCGTAAATCATGCAGGAAAAGTTGCGGTCTACTATTGCCAAAATTGCGGAAAACCGCTTTGCCTTGAATGTACGGTCTCCGGCGCGCTGGGCCATGGCGCTGTGGGGCAGGTTCTCTGCAAGGATTGTGGCGGGGCTTGGCAGCAGAACTATCAATCCACGCAACCACCTTTTGCGGCGCCCTATCCGCCGTCTTTTGTTTCGTCCAGCGCTTCGTCACGGCCGAGAGGACCGAATCCCATGGCGGCAGCCTTTCTGGGATTGATTCCCGGCGTGGGCGCCATGTACAACGGTCAGTTTTTCAAGGGCTTCATCCATGTGGTGGTCTTTGCGGTGCTGATCAGCATCACAGATCGCTATCCGATCTTTGGCCTGTTCATCGCCGCCTGGGTCTTCTATCAGTCCTTCGAGGCCTACCACACGTCAGTTGCGCTGCGCGACGGCCAGCCGGTGCCCGATCCCTTCGGATTGAACGAGGTAGGCAACTGGCTGAATATCGGCACGCATCTGCGCAATGCCGCTCCACCCTCGCCAGGAATGGGCATGGGCGGGCCGCCGGCGGGCTATCCGCCCCCGGTTGAAGGCCAGCCACTACCGCCCGGTCAGCCACCGCCCCAACCAGGGCCGTATCAGCCTCCAGTTCAGTTTCCGCCCATGGCTTGCTGGGGGAACAAGACGCCGGTGGGAGCCATCGTGCTGATCGGCCTGGGGCTGATGTTCCTGATCGGGGAGATGCGTTACGCCTTCCCATTGATTTTGATTGCGCTGGGGGTTTGGCTGATCGTCAGCCGTCTCGGCGATTCGCAAGGAGGAGACAAATGAATTCCTACATCATGATTCGCCGTTTGCGTGGCCCAGCTTTTCTTTTATTGGTCGGCGTGCTTGCGCTGCTCAATCAGGCTAATATCATCGGTTGGGGCAGGAGCTGGCCATTCTTTCTGATTTTGGCGGGCGTGCTTCAGTTAGCCGAACGGGCAATCCTCGCGTCTGGAGGTGGCTATCCGCCTGCGCCCTATTCGGGTGCGCAGTATCCGGGCGCTCCCGATACCCGCGCAGCAACCGGTGTTGGGCCTTATCCCGGACAGCCGGAGGCGTACATCGCTCCAGAGCGCCAACTCGAACCTAAAAAGGACCCTGAAGGAGGAGAGATATGAGCACACCTCCCAATATGCCTCCGGGCGGACAGCCTCCGATTCCGCCCTACGATCCTAAAACTCAGTGGCGAGTCTACCGCGAGCAACAAAAGGCCGCTTGGCGAGCGCAGCGTGATGCCTGGAAGGCGCAACAGCACGCATGGAAGGCCGGTTACGGCGGTCCCTACATTCCGCGGGTTCCTTCTTTGGTCGGCCCCACTATCCTGATCGCCGTGGGTGTGATCGCACTACTGGTGATGACCGGCCACATCGCCGCCGATCAGTTCTGGAATTGGTCCTGGAACTGGTGGCCGATGCTGTTGATCGGCGCGGGCCTGCTGTTGCTGGGTGAGTGGGCGCTGGACCTGCGCCGCGGCGTTCCGGTGCGGCGCGGCGGCGGCTATATCGGGATTCTCATCTTTTTGGCCATCCTGTTCTTTGTGGCGGCCGCCATCCACCATGCCCGTCCTTGGCTCCAACAGAATGGCAACAACGATTTCGGCTTCAACTTTGACGACAACTTCTTCAACTCTCTGGGTCAGCCTGAACACGACTTTGATGCGCAAGTTCTTCATGCGCAGATTCCGGCCAACGCCTCCATCGAGATTCAAAGCCCGCGCGGAGACGTGAGCGTGGCGGCGGGCGACGGCTCGACGGTCGAGGTGCAGGCCCACGAAGTGGCCTATGCCGGCTCGGATGGCGAGGCCAGGAAGATCTTCGACAGCGTAGCCCCGCATCTGACAGTGAGCGGCACAGCCGTGCTGGTCAAGTCAGAAAGTAACGATCATGGAAAGCTCAATCTGACCATCACCGTGCCCAAATCCGCGCATGTGACGATCAACTCCGGCAAGGGTGACGTGACCGCGGCGGGCATTGGCGGCGGCGTCAATTTCACTGCCCACGGCGATGTTCACCTGAGCGAGATTTCCGGCTCGGTCGAGGCGCATTTCCCGAATGGCAAGCACGACTTTTCCGTCCATGACCTGCAGGGCAATCTGACCGTGGACGGCAACGTGGACGACGTGACCTTTTCCGAAATCAAAGGAAAAGTGACGCAGACGGGCGAGATTCTCGGCGACGTTCACATGGAAAACATCTCCGGCGCCACGCATCTGCACACCTCGGTGACCGACCTGCAAGTTGCCGAGCTTCCGGGCGATCTGACCCTCGACTCCGACGATCTGCACATCAATGAGGCCAAGGGACAGGTGCGCGTAGTGACGCACTCCAAGGACATCGACCTGAGCCAGATTTATGGCGAAAGCTACGTGGAAGATCGCGACGGACGCATCGCAGTAGAGCCGGCCGGAAATTTTGCCGTGGACGCGAAGAACAGCAAGGGAGACGTGGAGGTTTCGCTGCCGCCCAACGCTTCGGCGACGATCGACGGGCGCACGCACAACGGCGAGATTATGGTATCGGGTTTTGCTCTGAAGGTAAGCGGCGAAGAGAGCAAGACAGTGGCCGGCAAAATCGGCTCCGGCATCGCGAAGATCACGCTGAGCACCGACGTGGGCGATGTGACGATCAAGCAGGGCGAGGGATTCGCGGCCACACCGGCGACGCCCGCATCGCCGGCAGCACCCGCCAAACCGGCCACGCCCGCGCCCAAGCTGAAGTCTTCCAAGACTCTGCCCGCGCAGCCAGTCGAGCAGTAGTCCGCCGTAAACCAATCCGGGAATCCCAGGATCGGCGCGAGAGTTCTCAATCTCCCGCGCCGATTTAGGTAGCGCCGGCCTCCTGGTCGGCTGTCGCGTAGACCTCCCGCTCCACGCCGCACTCAACTCAAATAAAAATACCTACATCCAAACCACAAACTTGAACCAGCCCTCCCAGAAGTCGCTCCAGGCATGAGCAACGATGTTCGCGCGCAGATTTCCGCGCCACGCTGCCAACGCGCCAAAAAGAACTCCCAGCACGCTGATGACAACCACGTTTTTCCAGCCCTGGTAGGCGTGAAAGAGGCCGAAGATCAGCCCCTGCCCCAGCACGGACAGAGCCACGCTCCCGCTCAGCGCATGAAGCTGCCGCTGCACGTAGCCGCGAAAGCCCATCTCCTCGCAGATCCCGGCGGTGATGCACGTTGCAATCCAGATCAGCACTTCAGGCAGGCTCTGCGGCAACAGGCTATCGACGGTCTTCGCGCCGCCGGACACGCCTCCCAGCGTCAGCAGCCAGTGAGTACCGTAGGCCACGCCCTCCCAGATCACCCAGAACGGCGCCACAATCGCCAGATCCGCCGCAACGCTCCTCCACGAGGTCCATCGCCCGCCGGCCAGCGCCCAAAAGCTGCCGCCGTGTGCTTTCACGCCCGCAAAGCAGTAGTAGAGCATCGCCCAGTCCATGAAAATCACTGTCAGGTAGATGGGAATCGCGGCGCTGTGGCTGGCAAGCTGTCCGCTCGCCGCTGCGCCGCCGCTGCTGGGCGCGTGCTGCGCCAGAAAACCCATTGCCACCACGCCCGCCCCAATCAGCAGAAAGCCCGCCAGATGCGCCCACGAGGCAACCTGTTCCGGCTTCTGCCGCACCGGCGATTTTTCTGCCGCGAGAATCTCATCTTCCTGCATGATCCTTCTCCTTTCGTTTTTCCTCCTGTTTGCGCTGTTTTTTGGCGATCTTGCGCAACTCGTCCAGCGTCTCCTCGCACCAGCGCTGGTGCGCCTCCAGTTCCAATTGTCCGAAGCGCGCCGCCATCTTCCAATACGGCGCGTCTGGATACTGCTGGCTTTTGGGGAGTTCCTCCTGCTCAATGCGCCGGAACTCGCGCAACAAGGAGCGCTCCCGCTTCATCATGCGCTCGACGTGTTCTATCGAAATCTCCGGCGAAACCTGCGCGCCAAAAAACAGCTTCAGCAGCAGTTCATTGCGCGCAATCTCCGGCTGCGGCTCGACGGCCAGCCACGCCTCCAGCCGCTCCCGGCCTTTGGCGGTGATTGAATAGACATGCTTGTCGGGCTTGCCCTTTTGCCGCTCCTTCTTCGCGGTCACGCATCCCTCGGCCGCCAGCCGCTTCAGGTTGGGATAGATCTGCCCGTAGCTCTCATTCCAAAAGAAGCCGACGGAGGTGCGGATCGTCTGCCCCAGATCGTAGCCGGACATCGATTCGACGGTCAGCAGGCCAAGAAGAACTTCCATGCTCGAACTTGAACGCTTTGCCATATGACTTATAGATATATTCCTAGTAGATATTTATGTCAATCATTATTTTTCATCTGCTTCGGCAGGGCGTTTACGATCGCATGTTGTTTTCATCCTGAAAACGGCAGTTAGCAGCAGTCCGGCTCGCCTCGTCAACTTGCAAATACGATGAACTGCCGCCAACTCGCTAACCTGCTATTTCCGCAAAGCGGAAGCTAACTTGCTGCTTTTGTTTATGCTCCATTGAACTTAAAAACGGCAGTTGAGAAGCC
The DNA here is from genome assembly GCA_964450895.1 of uncultured Occallatibacter sp. Taxonomy (GTDB): domain Bacteria; phylum Acidobacteriota; class Terriglobia; order Terriglobales; family Acidobacteriaceae; genus Telmatobacter. Next base: position 13,186 of record CAYVGW010000117.1, read on the forward strand.
TTCCTCCGTGTTCAATGTCAGATTTGAGAGCCTCAGAATCTTTGCGCTTTGCAACCAGGAGCTTTGCAACCAGGCGATTTGTAACAAGGGCACGACTTCAGTCGGGCCGCAATGTGCTGATTAGAAAGCCGGGCTTTAGCCCCTGCAAAATTCCGCGGTTGAGAAAATTGCTTCTTCGGCTCCCTCTCAAACTCCGGAACCGCTCCGCACCTCACCAAAAGGTTGAAATCCTCAATGTTTGCAATCCATTTTGATTTGAATCAGTTGGCCATTCTGACCGCACTCGTCCGCTGTTTTTAGGATGAAAAGCCAGTGAGCCTCTTGCAAAATTGTCTTCACGGGGTTGCCGATCATTATCATCCAAAGGCGCATCATCAATCCAGGTGAAATGAAATGAACGCTGCCATGATTACTA
>CAYVGW010000118.1:0-13376 GCA_964450895.1 uncultured Occallatibacter sp.
GACCTGCGGTTGCTTTTCGGCGACAATCTCGCAATGCATTCGTGCCGGATCAATATACCGAAAAACGGTAGTTATTGATCCGGCTTGAAAGGATTGCGATATAAAAAATCTGTCATCCTGAGCGGAGCGTAGCGGAGTCGAAGGACCTGTGGTTGCTTTTCGGCGACAATCTCGCAATGCATTCGTGCCGGATCAATAGACGTCCGCATACGGGTCTTGCGTCGAGTTTGGGAGCCTGTGAAACCTGCGGCCTTGCAACAAAGAATAATCCTAAAAACAGCAGTTAAAAGAACTCCCGCTTGACTCGTCAAGTTGCAACTGGAATAAACTGCCGCGAACTTGCTAACTTGCTATTACCGCGAAGCGAAAGCTAACTTGCTTTTTTTACGATTCATCCTATGTACGTGAATACGCAACTTTCATTCCGCAATGCGAAATTTCGCCTCTCGAAATCAGGCCGCCATTACTGCTTTGGCCCTCCATTCGGGTAATCGACGCGAATCGTCAGAATCTCGTAGGGATGAATCGGCGCCTTCACCACGTCGCCGGTCACGGCCAGCGGCGCGCCCTCCGGCGTCTCCATCAGGTTGGTCACCGTCGCCGAGGTTGCTCCCGGCGGCACATGGAACTCGGCGGTCGTCTCCTTGCCCGCCCACTCATAAACCCGGAAAATCAGCCCGTTGGCGTCTTCAGCCTTTTTCACGGCGGTCAGGACCACATTCTCCGGCGAGACGGAGGCGAAAGAGTGCGACGGGGGCAGCGTGCCGGGATGCGCCGTCGTCACCACCGCCGTCAGCGGATAGTTGTACTCATAGCCCTTGCGCACGGTCAGCGCCTCCTTCCACGTCCCGGCGTGGGGATAGAGCGCGTAATGAAAGTGGTGGTGGCCCATGTCGGCCTCCGCGTCGGGCCACTTGGGCGAGCGCAACAGCGTCAGCCGCAGCGTGTTGCCCACCGCGTCGTAGCCGTACTTGGTCTGATTCAGCACGCTCAGGCCGTGAATTTTACCGTCCGCGCCCGGTCCAGAGAGATCGGCCCAGCGCAGCGCCTCCACCTCAAACTGCGCCTTCTCCCACGAGTTATTGCGCGTGGTGGGACGGTCAATGGTCCCATAAGGAATTTCGTAAGTCGCAAACGGCCCCGAAGCCGCCAGCGGAAAGGCCGCCTTCAGCAAAACATGGCTTTCATGCCAGTCAATCTCGTTGTCGATGTCGATCTGGTCGCCATCCAATCGAATCATCTGGAGGAACTTGGAGTTTTGCCAGTGGCGGGTGATGCGAATAGTGTCGCTGCCGACCAACTCGACGGAGTCGGCCTTGTCGATGGTCATTGGCGAAACATCAAAGGTTCCGGGATCGACGTTCCAAGCGTCGTAGTCCTTCGGTGTGTCCTTGAAGAACTGGAGTTGATTGCCGCACTTGCCGCGATCGATCTGTTCTGTTTCTGACTTGGATTCGATCAGACTGGTGATGCAGCCCGTTACGGCATCGACATCAAGTTTAACGGAACGATTCTGCAAGGCTAGAACTGATTTTGATGAGCCAAACTGGCTCATGGGTGGCACCACGGCCTGTTTTGCAGCCACTTCTGTTGCTGGTCCGATGTGATATGTTGCATACCCCATTGCGGGCAGATGATGTACGCGAAAATCAATCTCTGCACGATGTGCCGTGGAATTCCAATTCAAATGATCTACATTGGCAATTTCGTTGTTCCCAATTACAAGAAAGGTGCGCCCCTCCTGTTCGCCTTCGACAGGAATGGATAGATGAACCGTACCGTCGCGTTGCCATCCAAGCGGATTGAAGACGACAACGCTTTGAGCGTTATTAAGTCGCTTCAAGTGTGTGTCGATTTGATCGATCACGCTCTCAAACGCCGCAGAAGAAATCTCATTCGTAGACCAGCGCACAACATCATAATCCCTCTGCGCATCCTTGTAGATGTCGCCGATGCCGGAGCCTGCCGCTAAGTCATGAAACTGATTGAAGAGGACTTTCTTCCAGTCTTCCGTCAGTTCTTTCGCCGGATATTCACGGCCACTGAGCCATGCGAAAGAAGCCCACTTTTCCGTGTCCAGCATCCGCTCCTCGGCCTCGCGCATATTCTGCTTGTGGTGAGCCTGCGTGGTCATCACGCCGCGATGATACTCGAAGTACAGCTCGCTCTTCCACGTCGGAATGTTCACCTTGCCCGCAACCGGCGGCGGAGGCGTGTAACCCTTGGCGATGGACTGATAATCCCAGACCGGTGAGTCGGGCGCAATCTGCTTTTCCAGCGCCGTGAAGTAACTCTGGGCCGTGCCGAATTCTATCTTCGGAGTTATATGATCCGGCGCGCTCCAATGCGAGCCTTCATCCAGCACCGCCCGCGTCGGTCCGCCGCCGTGGTCGCCGACGCCGTAAAGGTCCATGAGCGTGGGCAAGCCAGTCGCCAGTCTCTGCGCAATGGTAAAGTCCCGCGCCAGCCGCACCGGATTCAGGTTATCGTTGCCGTAGTCATGCGGAAAGTAGCTCAGCACCTTGGACCCATCGGGCGACTCCCACCAGAAGAACTTGAAAGGCATCTGGTTCGTATCATTCCAGGCCATCTTTTGCGTGACAAAATAATCAATGCCGCTCTTCTTATAAATCTGCGGCAACTGCCAGGTGTAGCCGAAGCTATCCGGGTTCCAGCCGATGCGCGTGTCCACTCCGTAATTCTGTTTGAACCAGCGCTTGCCGACCAGTATCTGCCGCACCAGCGACTCGCCGTCGGGCATATTCAGGTCCGGCTCGACCCACATTCCGCCCACAATCTCCCAGCGCCCTTCCTTGATGCGCTGCGCGATCTCGGCATTCATCGCCGGGTACTTATCGGCCATCCACTCGTTATACGCCGCCGCCGACTGCGTGTAAGTGTAATCAGGATACTCATACATCAGTTGCAGCGCGGTGCCGAAGGTCCGCTTGACCACGTCCACCGTCTCGGTCCACGGCCACAGCCACGCCGCGTCGATGTGCGAGTTGCCGGTCAAATGAAAGGTAACTTGCCGCAGCAGCGGAGTAAGTGCGCCGAGCCGCGTGCGCGCCGCGCGGAGGCTTGCGTCAAACTTCGCCTGATCGTTTGCGTCCAGCGCGGCCAGATCCACTGTGCGAATGGCGTCGTTGAGGGTAGCCATCTGCGCGGGGTCATTGGGCGCCAACGCGGGAACCAGCAGCGCGGCAGAAAGAAACTCCTCGCGCAAATCCTCCGGGCTAGGGCGGCCTTCGGCAAAGTCAATCTTCACCGTAGCGCCGCGAAACTCCTTCTTGTCCAAGGTATGCAGCAGCTTGACGGCCACCGTCACCTTGTCTCCCGGCTTGGCGAACTCGAAAAGCGGCACCGGCTCCAGGTCGTCGCCCATCGCCACCCGCCGTCCATTGAAGTACAAAATCTCCGGCATCGGCCCGTTGGCCTGGGCGTGAAATTGAAACCAGATGCGCGCGCCGCTCAGGTCGTAGCCGTTCAGCGTCGCCGGAATCACATAAGTCTGCCGAAACCAGACCGCCTCGTTGGCCACTTTGTCGCGCAGTTTCACCGGCTGCCAGTCGCTTTCGTCCAGGCTGACTGCCTCGCCATGCGCCAGGACTCCGGCGTGCGTCTTCCAGACGCCTTCAGGCAGTTCGCGCAGCAAGGACAGCCGGTCAATCACCGCGCGCGCCTCGGCGGGCAGCGTGGCGGTGATCTTGACCGTGTCGGCGGCATTCTGCGCCGTGGCGCGGCTGACAAAAAGGGTGGCGGCGGCCAAAAGGCCCAACCAGGCGTAACGAACCAAGCGCAGCGGAAGAGTGTTGTTCATCGCGGAGAAACCCTCCCCGTCATGGTAAGCCATAAGCCTGACTCCCGGCGCGTAGAAGCTACATATGAAGAAATAAAAATGCTGTTAGGAGCCTCTTGCAAAATTCCCGCCGCGCCATGCAGTATATTTATTCCCCAAAGCGCACTATAGAACCATGAGTCAAGAGATTCAGTTGCGCGGCGGCATCTGAACCGGATTCATACGCAAAATTCATCAAAAAAAGCCCAAAAATAGACGATAATCGCCGGAAATGCCCCGGAAAAGGCCAAAAAATCAACGTTTTTTACACGCTTTTCCCGCCAGACTGTTCATCTATCTCATTGTAAACAAAGGTTATTGCCAATGCAATTGGGCTGAAAATGCGCCGAACACCCACCCCCCCCTTTTTTCATGTGAAACTGTGAAACTGTGAAGCTGCGGTTGATTTCCTCCGCGGACAACGCTCCAAAACTCGTCCCTCTGAATGCAATTTCGCAAATGGCTCTCAGGCTAGGGTCTAAACGATTGCGATACGGCATGGTGCGGGTTTTTGGTATCAATTCAGCAAGTTAGCGTCCGCTTCGCGGACATGGCGAGTTTGCGAGTTGGCGGTCGCATTGGCAATGAAATGTTTGATGCACCGCAGATCGGTAACTGCGGTGAGGGACTGAAAACTACTCCTTCTTCTCGGCGTTGCGGGCCCGGACTTTGAACCAGATGGGGGTGCCTTTGAAGCCGAAGGCCTCGCGGATTTGATTCTCCAGGAAGCGCTCGAAGCTGAAGTGCAGTTGGATGTCGCGGTCGGTGAAGAGGATAAAGGTGGGCGGAGCGACGGCAGCCTGCGTCATGTAGAAGATGCGTACGCGCTTGGCCATGGGCACCGGGGCGCGCTGGAAGTCGATCTTCTCCAGGAAGCGGTTCATCTGGCCGGTGGTGACGCGCTTGCGGCGCTCGGCGGCCACGGCGACCACCTCATGCAGCACGCGCAGCATCTTGCGGCCACCCGGCCCGCCGCCTTCAATCGCCGAGAGGAAGATCACCGGCGCATAGCTCAGGTACTTGAGCACGGTGCGCAGTTGCTGCTCGAAGATTTCGCGATCGGCAGGCGGCCTGCCGTCGGTGCGGCCGGTGGTCACCGCGTCCCACTTGTTCACGACGATGATGACGCTGCGTCCGCTCTCGTGGGCATACCCGCCAATGGTGGCGTCGGCGGCAGTCACGCCGTCCACCGCGTCAATCACCAGCAGCGCCACATCCGCGGCTTCCAGGTGGCGGCGGGCCATCACCACGCTGAGCTTTTCCGCCATCAGGTGGGTCTTGCCCTTGCGGCGGATACCGGCGGTGTCCACAAAGCGGAGTTGCTGGCCTTCGAAATCGACGACCTCATCGACGGCGTCGCGAGTGGTTCCGGCGATGGGCGAGACAATGGCCCGGCTGGTTCCCGTCAGCGCATTGAGCAGCGTGGATTTGCCGACGTTAGGCCGGCCGATGATGGCGATGGAGGTCTCGTGCTGCTCGAATTCGCCGTGGGTCTTGTGGACGGACTGCGCGTCCGGCGAGGACTGCGCGTCCCGCGAATCGCCTTCGGCCAGGCTTTCGGTTACGGCATCAGGGATTTCCGGCTCAGCTTCATCTTCGGCATTTGCCTCCGGCGGCGCGGGAATCGCCTCGGAGACCGCCTCCAGCAGATCGCCGATGCCCACCCCATGCTCGGAGCTGATCGGAAATACATTGCGGATGCCCAACTGGCGGAAGTTCTCCGCTTCCAGGGCCATGGCCTCGCCCTCGACCTTGTTGACGGCCAGAAAGAGCGGCTTGCCGCCACGCATCAAGCTCCGCGCCACGTCATAGTCCGGGCTGGCCAGCTCGGTGCGGGCATCGACGACCATGATGATCGCGTCGGCCTCTTGCAGCGCCACCTGCGCCTGGGCGAAGATCTCGGCGGGGATCAACTCGGCGTCGTTGGGCACAATGCCGCCGGTGTCCACCAGGCGGAAGTCGCGGCCCATCCACTCGAACTCGCCGTAGATGCGGTCGCGGGTGATGCCCGGTTCGTCGCCGACGATGGAGCGGCGGCTCTTGGTCAGCCGGTTGAAGAGCGTGGATTTGCCCACGTTGGGGCGGCCGACAATGGCCACCAGCGGCAACGCGCCCGCGCGCGACTTGGTTGGCACAACCGACTTATGATACTTCGACAAGAGTAACTCCAATCGCCGTTCAGGCGGGCTAACTTAGTTCCAGATTCTCTTCACGCCATATAAATCAAAGATATCGTCGCGGCTGATGAGCGGAACTCGCAAATCCAGCGCCTGCGCCGCCAGCAGACGGTCAAAGGGATCGCCGTGGTGCCGAGGCAGACGCCCGCCGCTAATCACCTGCCGGACTGAAGTTTCCAGCAAAGTGAACCCTCCCTCTTTCAATAAGAATTCAAAATGCTCCAGAACATAGGCGGCATCCAGCTTTCCGAGAGCGCTTTTGATCGCCATCTCCCACGGAGTGACAATCGAAATCAACAATGTCGCTGAATGATCGTTGCAGATGTTTAGGACGGATGCGGGAAGTATCTTTGGAGACTTAATAATCCAAAGAAGCGTATGCGTATCAAGCAGGTAAGTCATTTTTCTGGATTCTCAGGATCGGGCTGAACCAGAGGCGCATCCAGCATCCATCCCCAGCCGCACTCCACCAATTCCTTGTCTGTCATGGGATCGAATGCGTCCTCCGTCCAATGTACCTGTCCTGCAAAGGCGCCCATCAGACGAAAGGGCAGCTTGGACTCAACCGGTTCATTGATCGCCACCACCTTCGCCACGGGCTTGGAGCCGCGCATGACGATGACCTCCTTGCCCGCCTCTGCTTCTTTCAGCAGCCGCGAGAATTGAGTCTTTGCCTGATGGACCGTATAGGCCATGGACTAAGTCTACTTAGCCCACCCTGAAAAGTCAATTGCGGCGCGGCGGAGGAAATAATTTTCGTGGCAAAGCCGCTGCTGGCAGGTCATTGTTGCTGCTGCATCTGCTGTAGGTCAATGAAGGGAATAACCGGCGCGGGTGCTTGCTGAGCGCGTTCCACCAGCACGCTCCAATCTTCCGGAATAGGCATCGAGCGGTCCAGCGCTGGCGGTTCGGCGCTGGCTTCCACATGCACGGCCACATATAACTCGCTGTCCGTCTGGCCGCGGAAGATGCCGTGGGTTGGCGGCACATCGGCATAATCGCGGCCCACCGCGGTGCGGATGTGGCGATGATGAGCGACCAAGTTATTAGTAGGATCAAAGCCCACCCAGCCCAGCCCCGGCAGCAGCGCATCCACCCAGGCGTGAGTGGCGTCCGGCGTCGAGCGGTCTTTGTCTTCGCGGCTGCGGTAAAGATAGCCGGAGACATAGCGGGCGGGAATCTTCACATGACGCAGAAGGGCGATCATGGTGTGCGCAAAGTCCTGGCAAACACCCTTGCCGCTGATGATAGCTTCATCAATTGGCGAGTCAACGCGCGTGGAGCGCGGCTCATACGCGAAGTAATCGAAAAGCCGCTGATTCAGCTCCTGCACGAGCATCAGCGGATCGTCGCGCCGGATAACTCCCATCTGTTTCGCCAGCAGAGTCAGCGCGGGAGTTTCAACGGCAAAGGTAGAGGGAAGCAGCATCTCCCAATAGTCACCTTGCTCAACTAACTCATCCAGCGCGCCCCATGCGTCGGGCGAGAGAAATCCAGGCACATCGGGCAGCGCCTGCTGCTCAACCACGGACTCCGCGACAATGACTAACTGATTGTGCTCGCCGGGAATGTCGAAGTGCTGCACGGTGTTGCCTTGATGGTCGCGATAGCTGAAGACGCGGCAGCGCGGACTTACCGAAAGGGAATAATTGAGGCAATGCTGGCTGGAATCCGAGCGCGGGTGCATGCGCGTCTCCATGATGCTCTCGCTGATGGGATGCGAGTAGCGGAAGCGCGTCAGATGGCGGATTGAATAAAAGTTCATGCTCGCTCTCCTTTAACTCGCCAGCGCCGACTGAATCGAGTAATGCACATAATAGCGGTAGATCAACTCGTGGATGCGCAGGCACTGTTCGCGGATGTTATGCAGAAATACCGAAGTGTCGCCGTGAATGATCTCGTCAATGGTGGTAAAGTCGAGCATCGCATGAAGGCGGCCAATGCCGGAGATCAACTCCGCGGGCGGACGACGGCCGCCGGTGCGCTGAATCGACTCGATGACATCGCGCATCGAGTCAACACAATAGCGGATAGCGTGGGGAAAGTCGCGGTTGAGCAGCAGAAACTCCAGAATGCGCGCCGGAGAAACATTGGCCGTGTAAACCTGGCAATACGCTTCAAAGGACGTGCAGCAGCGCAGCAGACCCACTAACTCGAGATACTGGTATCCTTCGTGCTCGCGCTCTTGCGGATGAAACAAATCCGGCTGATAAACCTCCAGCAGCGTGGCCGTGGCATAAGCCCTCTCCAGATGGCAGCCCAGGCGGATAAATTGATAGCCATGGCCGTGAATCATGGTCGTATCGCTTACGCCTTTGAAGAGATGAATGCCATCGATGATCGAGGCCAGCGAATCATTGATGCTGGAAGTAAATTGAGCCTCCGCCTGCGGCGAGTGAATCTGATGATAGAGCCGGTTCAGCCTTTGCCACTGTTCGGTGGAGATTTCCTCGCGCACTTGGCGGGCGTTTTCGCGCGCCCCATTGACGCAAAAAGTAACTGCCGCGTGGTTGAGATGATCAAATACCAGCTTGTGCGCCATGGATTCCAGATTGCCATTCCACTCCAGGCCGGATGGTTTGCCCAGCGCGGCGACAAGCCGCTGCCAGCGCGCCTTTTCGCCGGCGCCGCCGGTGTCCAGCATCAGGCCCATGGTCACATCCAGCTGGCGCACGGTGTTTTCCGCGCGCTCCAGGTAGCGGCTCATCCAATACAAGCTGTCGGCCACGCGAGATAACATCCTGCCCCCTTGACTCACTAACTTGCAGTTACTCCAGAACCCAGGTATCCTTGCTGCCGCCGCCCTGCGAGGAGTTCACCACCAGCGAACCTTTTTCAAGAGCCACGCGCGTCAGTCCGCCGGGCACAATGTTGACCTTGTCGCCAAACAGTATGTAAGGCCGCAAATCCACGTGGCGCGGCTCCAGATAGTTGCCCACAAGGCATGGAGCGCGCGAAAAATCCAGCGTGGGCTGGGCAATGTAATTGCGCGGATTGGCCTCGATCGCCCGCCCGAACTCCTCGCGCTGCGCCGCCGTCGAATGCGGCCCAATCAGCATTCCGTAGCCGCCGCTCTCGCCCACCGCCTTCACGACTAACTTATCCAGATTGGCCAGCACATGCCGGCGCTGCAAAGGATCGCCTAGAAGATAAGTCTCCACATTATTCAGGATCGGCTCTTCGTCGAGATAATACTTGATCATCTTCGGCACATAGGCATAGACCGCTTTGTCGTCGGCCAGGCCTGTGCCAAATGCGTTCGTCACGGTAACATTGCCGGCGCGATAAGCGTTGAAAAGACCCGCGCATCCCAGGGACGAATCGGCGCGAAAGACCAGCGGGTCGCTGAAATCATCATCCACGCGGCGATAAATCACGTCCACGCGCTTCAGACCGTCGGTGGTGCGCATATAAACGATATTGTCGTGAGTTACAAGGTCGCGCCCCTCCACCAGGTCAATGCCCATCTGACGCGCCAGATAAGTATGCTCGAAGTAGGCCGAGTTGAAAACTCCCGGCGTCAGCAGTACGATATTCGGCTCCGGCCGCCCCTCGGGAGCCAGCGAGCGCAGCGTGGCCAGCAGCAGTTGCGGATAGTGTTCGATGGGCCGCACGCCATAACTGGAAAATAACTGCGGAAAGGTGCGCTTCATCACGATCCGGTTGGTGAGCATATAACTCACCCCCGAAGGCACGCGCAGATTATCCTCCAGCACGATAAACTCGCCCGTGTTCAGCCGCAGCAGATCAGAACCCACCACCGCGACATAGACGTTGCGCGGAACCTGCAAGCCTCGCATCTGCCGCCGGTAGTGCTTGCAACTGTAGACCAGTTCGCGCGGCATCACGCGATCACTCAGTATCCGGGCGTCGGAATATACGTCGCGCAGAAAGAGATTCAACGCCGTGATGCGCTGCGTCAGGCCGCGCTCGATCCGCTCCCATTCCTGGGCGGTAATCAGCCGGGGAAGCAGGTCGTAAGGGAAGATGCGCTCCGTGCCCTCATCGCGGCCATACACCGTAAAGGTGATGCCCTGGGTAAGAAACGAAAGGTCAGCCGACTGCTTGCGGCGCTGCAGTTCCTCCGAGGGCAGACTGGCCAGCGTCTCGGCCAGCGCGCGGTAATGGGCGCGCACATCGCCGCCCGCCGAGCGCATCTCATCGAATGCCTGGTCGAGCGGATACTCCCCGAAAAGCGTATCCAACAACAATGGATGGGCAGCGCTCATGAAGACTTGCAGCTTTCCTGGCAATGAATTCAGAACTCAGGCCCGCCACGCCAAAACGCAGCCGCCAGAACCCCGTTCTTTAGCTTTATCAGATACGGCATAAAGGATTTATGAGGAATGAAGAAATGAATATCCCCTGTTTCCCGTGCATGTTTGTGGTCGGACCACTTCAAAGAGTCGTAAACTATTATCATGTACAAAATTGTCGATGCTCGCACCGTCGGCCTCAACATCAAACAATTTGTGATTGAGGCGCCGCGCATTGCGCGCAAGCAAAAACCAGGTCAGTTCCTCATTCTTCGCCTGCACGAAAAAGGCGAGCGCATTCCGCTCACCATCAAGGCTTCTGACCCGGTGGCGGGTACGGTCACCATCGCCGTCCAGGCCATCGGCAAAACCACTTCCCTGCTCAACAGCCTGGAGACCGGCGACGCGATTCTGGACATTGTCGGCCCCCTGGGCAAGCCCTCGGAGATTGAAAACTACGGGACGGTGGTGGTGCTGGCCGGCAGCGTGGGCACGGCGATGGCGCTTCCCACGGCCAACGCGCTCAAGGCCGCCGGCAATCATGTCCTCTTCATTGAAGGCGCGAGGAATACGGAGATGGTGGTCTTCGAGGACGAGGTCCGGCAGGCGAGCAGCGAGACCTACATGATGACCGACGACGGCAGTTACGGCGAGCAAGGCTTGGTCACCAAAAAGCTCAACGAGCTGATCGACGCAGGGCGCAAGATCGACTTTGTGCTGGCCGTGGGGCCGGTGCCGATGATGCGCGCCGTGGCGCAAGTCACCAAGCCGCTGGGCATCAAAACCATGGTCAGCCTGAACTCGATCATGGTGGACGGCACGGGCATGTGCGGCGGCTGCCGGGTGCTGCTGGGCACGAAGAGCAAATTTGCCTGTGTGGACGGCCCGGAGTTCGATGCCTCCAAGGTCAACTTCGAGGTGCTGATGCAGCGCAACACCATGTATCGCCAGAAGGAGTGCGAGTCACTGAAGCGCTTCAACGAAAACCAGGAAGAAGAAGTGGCCGAACTGCGCGCGGAACTGGCGGGGGAGAAGCACTATGTCTGAGAAGAACTCGATTCCCCTCAAGGACCGCATGAAGATTTCACGCATACCCATGCCGGAGCGAGAGGCCCAGGTGCGCGCTCGCAACTTCGAGGAGGTCAATCTCGGCCTGAATGTGCTGGATGCTGTCACCGAGTCCTCCCGCTGTCTTGAATGTCTCAAGCCCGGTTGTGTCTTCGATTGCCCGGTCGGTGTGCAGATCAAGGAGATCGTCGCGCTGATCTATGCCGGGGAGTACCTGGCGGCGGCGGCCAAGCTGCGCGAGGACAACTCGCTGCCGGCCATCACCGGGCGGGTGTGCCCGCAAGAGAATCAGTGCGAGGGCGGCTGCATCCTGGGCAAGAAGGGCGCGCCGGTGGCCATCGGCAACCTGGAGCGCTTTGTGGCCGATTACGAGCGCGCGAGCGGCCAGCTTGGCCTGCCCGCGAATGCCCCCGCCACCGGCAAGAGCGTGGCCATCGTCGGCAGCGGCCCTGCCGGCTTGAGCGCGGCCGGCGACCTGATCCAGAAGGGCCATCGGGTGCGCGTCTTCGAGGCGCTGCATGAGCTGGGCGGCGTGCTGGTCTATGGCATTCCGGAGTTCCGCCTGCCCAAGTCGATTGTGCGCGGCGAGGTGGAGAATCTGCGCCGCATGGGCGTGGAGTTCGAGACCAACGTGGTTGTCGGCCGCAGCGTCACGCTGGACGAGCTGATGCGCGACGAGGGCTATGACGCGGTCTTTGTGGCCACCGGCGCCGGTCTGCCGGTCTTCCTCAATGTGCCCGGCGAGCACCTGAATGGCGTCTACTCGGCCAACGAGTTCCTGACGCGCGTGAACCTGATGCGCGCCTATCAGCACGATGTGTACGATGAGCCGGTCTACGATTGCCGCGACAAGGACGTGATCGTGGTTGGCGGCGGCAACACGGCGATGGACGCGGTGCGCACCGCGATGCGCCTGGGCGCGCGCACGGCGACGCTGGTTTATCGGCGCAGCGAGGCCGAGATGCCGGCGCGCAAGGAAGAGGTCAAGCACGCCCGCGAGGAAGGCGTGCAATTCCAGATGCTCACTAATCCGGTCGAGTTCCTGGGCGACGAAAAGGGCTGGCTGACCGGCGCGCGCTGCCTGCGCATGGAACTGAGCGAGCCGGACGAAGATGGCCGCCGCCGCCCAGTCGCTGTGCAAGGCTCGGAGTTTGAGCTGAATGCGAATGTGATCATCATCGGCGTCGGCACCACGGCCAATCCGCTGATCCAAAGCACCACGCCCGACCTGGCCACCAACAAGTGGAATTATATTGTGGCCGATGAGCATTCGATGCGCACCAGCAAGCGCGGCGTCTTTGCCGGCGGCGACATTGTTACCGGCGGCGCAACGGTGATTTTGGCGATGGGCGCGGGGAGAAAGGCTGCCGCTTCAATTCATGAGTATCTGACCAGTGGACAGTGGACCGTCGATATTGGACAGTGAACCGTGGACTGGCTTGCAGCAGCATTCGCATAAGACCCTTCCTTGGGAATGGCTGAAATTACGGGGAATCGGCGCGGTTGGGACGGCGAAGAGAATCCGTACGCGCCAGGTGATCCGTGCTCCGGATTTTTCGGTCAAAAATGGGCTTTTTTTGGAGTAAAACCCCCTCTATTTTGGGATGAAGAGATATTTTTGGCTGAAAATTGGGTTCGATCCAGGATTGCGCTCTATTCCATGATCCCGCAGGGGCGATAACGGAACCAGAATTGGTATCCCTCGAAGCTGCGACCTACAAGTCGACGCGGCCAACAGGGAACGGCAACCTGCCACGAATCCAAAGAGGGAGCCTCTTACAAAAATCCGTGACGCCGATCCTTCAGCAGCCAGGATGGATGCCGCGGATAGGCGAAGATAAGACGTATGCGATTCATTTTTTGGAATGGCAATTTTCCTGTCAAATCGGGGCATTTTGGAGGGAGAAAAAAGTTATTTTTCCGGCATAATTGAGTGGTTTTGGCCTTAAAATGCGAGAAAACCGGTGGTTTTCAGTTACTAAATAATTAACTGCAATAAAATGCAAGTAGTTGTTATCATGGATGTTAATTAAATCA
>CAYVGW010000119.1:0-13321 GCA_964450895.1 uncultured Occallatibacter sp.
TGAAACCCTCGAAAAACATCCCGCAGGGGCTGAAGCCCATCCTTTATTATCAGCGCCTTGCGGCCCGACTAAAGTCGTGCCCTTGTTACAAAACATTCCAAAATCGAGTTTTTCCGCAGCCTGTGAAGTCGTGCCCTTGTTACAAAACCTGCCTGAATTGAGTTTTTCCGCAACCTGTGAAGTCGCGCCCTGGTTACAAAACATTCCAAGATCGAGTTTTTCCGCAGCCTCTGAAGTCGTGCCCTTGTTACAAAACCTGCCTGAATTGAGTTTTTCCGCAGCCTCTGAAGTCGTGCCCTGTTACAAAACAAGCCCATTCTCGAATCATTCCGCGACCGCTCTGGTTGCACTTCTGACCGGCGCGTGCGCAACTCTCTTCACGGCAATTCTGCTCCTGCACTTCACCGCTGGCGTGCGGAACTACTTGCACTGGACGATTCAATTCGCCTCCGAGCGCCGCCTGCCCGGCCTGCAACCAATGCTCGCCATCTATGCGGAGCCATCACTGCTGTGGTGGCTGCCTTGCATCGGCGCGGCGCTCGCGCTGTTGCACACTCGCTTTTCAAAGGCACTTTGGGTTCGTCTCCTAGCGCTGCTCCTGCTCTCCGCGCCCTTTCTCTGGACACTCATCAGTCTCGCGCTTTCCAGCGATTCCGAAGACCGCGCCGATTCGCTGCTCGCTCTTTGGCCGCTGCTGCTGATCCTCTCCGCCGCGCTTTCGCTGTGGAATTTCTGGCGCCGGCCCCGCCTTCACGCGTGCATCCCCATCCTCATCCTGGCCGCCATGCAAGGCACTTTTCTCTCGCAGCAGTTGTGGGGCTCAACCTACGCCATCTGGCCGCTGCTGGTGCTGCTGATCGCCGAGATGATCGCCTTTCTCGCTTCCCTCGAACAGCCAGCAACTGCCGCTCCAGTCCAGCCGTGCAGGTTCTTTCTAGCCCCCCACCGGTGTTCCAGACCAGCGGGGGCCCACACTGGCGTGGGCGAGGACGCCCACACGACAGCCGGTCTGGAGAGCGGCGCTACAGTCTGTTTCTTCCTCGCGCCGTCTCTGGCCGCCATTATCACGGTCACGCTGCTCCTCTGCGGCGGCCTTTACACCCTCAGCGAGGAACGCCTCTCCTACGTGCAATTGCCCGACGGCCCAGCGCTGCATTCATCCTTTCCCGCGCTCAAGGGAATGGCGGTTGCCGGCTCCTATTTGCCGGAATTTGAGGAGCTTTTGCGCTTTTCCGCCAAAGAAATTCCGCTTTCCGACGGGCTGATCCTGATTCCCGGCGAAGATCCGTTCTACTTCGCCACCGGCCGCACGCCGCAGTTTCCGGTTCTGCTCTTCGACAACGCCACCGATCCGCTCTCCTCGCCCGCGCTGCTTGTCGCCGAGACCGAGCGCCGCCGGATTCGCTGGCTGATCGTCAAGCGCAACTTGCAGATCAAGGAAGACGTAACCCCACGGCGCGAGGCCACGCTCCAAGCGCTTCAGCAAGTCTTTCAGCCCTATTGCAAACTCGCCGCCTACGACGTTTACCGCCGCCCGTAATTGCGCAAGAAGGCGCCAGTTGGAACGCGCAAGAAGGCCGTTTTTGCAACTCCAATCAGGAAGCAGCGTGGGATCGCACCAAATCTGGAGTATCCCGGCAGAGAGCCGGGATACCCTCCTGCTCAGAATCTGACCACGACGCCCGCGCTGAGGCGCAGGTTGTTCTGATGGCTATACGCGCCGTTGTCAAAGGAAGTGGGCAGGTACTCGATTTGGAATGCGCGCACCCAGAGGCGACGGCTGGCGGCCAGATCGACGCCTCCGCCAACATTGGCCGCGAAGGCTGCTCCTGCATTGCCAACCGATGTGCCAGGCCCCTGTACGAGAGAGCCGCTGGCATGAGCAATGCCTGCCAGCGCCTGCCCGAATGGGTGCAGCAAGGGGGTGCGCAACTTTGGCTCGTAACGCAGGCCGACGGTATAGGTGCTGAGGGTGAGGCCGAATCCATGGCTGGAGATGGACCCATTCTGCGCGACGGTGATGTCGGCGGCCAGCGCGTATGGCCCCTTGGCGATAGGCCATGCAAAGGCGGCGCTGCCGCCGTAGAGGTTGAAGCAGGTGCAGCCACCCGGCGGCGCGTTGCTGCGCAGATAGCTGAAATCGAGGGCCAGTTCCGGCCGCGCGGCGGATGCAGCCGCCGGCGTGGCTTGAGCTGCATTGGACACCTGCGCGGATGCTGCTCCGAGAGAAGCCGCCATGATCGTCAATGCTGAGAGAAGCTTGATGTGTTTACTAACTCGCATGGAGGTCTCCTATTCCTGAACCGTGAGCTGCACGGTAGCTGTGTGAGTGGTGGATCCGCCGGTTCCGGTAATGGTGAGCGTGTAGCTGTGGGAGGTGGTGGGGAAGCCAAATCCGCCGCCACAGGCCGAGAGCGAGAGCGTTGCCGCCAGGGTGAGAATCGCGGTCAGGAAGATCAGCAGTTTGCCGCGCCAGAGCCTGCGCCACCGTCGCATGGGGATGAGTACAAGCAGCGCCAGCGCCGGGACACCGATAGGCCAAATGCCAGCGGGCTGGTTGCTTACCGATTGGGTGGCCGTGTTGACGGTGAGCGTGGACGTGTTGGATGATTCGCCACCGAGAGTAATACTGGCCGGCGAAAAGACTGCGGTTGCTCCGGCCGGCAGCCCAGAGACACTGAGCACGATCGGCGTAGTGAAGCTGCCACTGACGGAAGCTGCCGAGATCGTGTAGGCCGCGCTGCCGCCGACGGCAACCGATTGCGAGGCCGGCGAAGGCGTGAGCGAGAAGTCCGCCGGAACAACTGGTGCTTGCACAACGATGGTCTGCTGTACCTGAGTCGCCGCGGAGTAATCCGTGCTACTGGCTTGATTGGCGTCGATGACAAAAGTGCCTGCGCCAGTGACGGTCAGCGTGGAACCGGAGATGGAGCCGTTTCCGGTGCTGGCTTCGTCGATGGTGAAGACGACCGCGTTACCGGAGGCGCCTCCGGTGGCCGCCAGCGGGATGGTGAGGCCGGACGCATAGGTTTGCGGCGAAGCCGGCTGCGTGAAGCTGATGGATTGCGCGGCTTGTGTAATCTGTACCGTGCGCTGCGCCTGGGTTGCGGCGGCATAGCTGGTATTACCTGCCTGATTGGCGTCAATCACCAAGCTGCCCGCGCCGGTGACGGTCAGCGTTGAGCCGGAGATCGATCCCGTGCCAGTACTGGAGGCGTCGATGGTGAAGACGACCGCGTTGCCGGAGGCGCCGCCTGTGGCCACCAGCGGGACGGTGAGGCCCGATGCATACGTTACTGGCGATGTTGGCTGCGTGAAGCTGATGGACTGCGAATTCAGTACGCCTGTGCCGGTCAGCGCGACCGTCTGCGGCGAAGTGGCGGCGTTGTCGGCCACCGATAGGGTTGCGGAGTAAGCTGATCCTCCCGCAGGGGTGAAAGTGACGTAGATGGAGCAAGAGGCGCCAGCCGCCAAAGTGCTTCCACAGGCATTGGACCCCGTGGTGACGGCAAAGTCGCCGGGATTGGTTCCAGTAATGCTGGTGGTGATGCCGGTGAGCGGCGCCGAGCCGGTGTTCTGAAGTGTGGCCGCCTGTGCCGTGCTGGTTGTGCCGGCGGATGCAGTGAAGGCCGATGGGGCGGTCAGGGAAGCCGCTGGGAATTGCAGGGTGTAGGTTGCTGTGGCGACGGAGCTGTTCGCCATGCCGTCATCCACGGTGATGGCGTTGATGACCGTGCCGCTGGTGGTGACGGCTATCGGTGTGCTGCTGTCGCCAACGTTGTAGCGGATCGAGGGCGCGCTGCCGGTGGGCGTGCTGCCGTCGGTGGTGTACCAGATCGTTGCGGCTGTCGTAGTCGTCGACAGCGTCACCGACTGCGATCCTACATAAGTGCCTCCGGGCGGATTCATCGTAGGCGGCGCGGCTTGCAGCGTGTAGTTGGCCGAGGCAAGGGCGCTGTTGGTATCGCCGGCCAGGGTGCCGATGGCCTGAATGACGAGGCCCGCACTCATGTTGAAGGAGCCGGTGTACGTCGAGCCGCTGGTGCAGACGCCGTTGCTGCCGGCGGGCGTGGATCCGGCGGTGGTGGTGTAGCAGATGACCGCGCCTGTGGTTCCATCGGTGATGGTCACTGTCCCATAGTTGCTATAGGCGCCCGTCCCCGGTGAAATCACCGGCGTGGCCACGGTTGGCTGCTGTATGCCTGTACCGCTGACCGCAATCGATTGGGTGATACCCGATCCGTTGAGGTTGTTGTCAGTGAGCACCAGGTATTCGCTAAGAGCAGTGCCCGCTGTGGGCGTGAATTTGATCGAGGCATCGCAGTTTGAACCCGCGGTGAGTACGCTTCCAGCGGCGCACAGGTTTGTATCTGAGCTGTTGACCGGGAAGTCGACCGGATAATTCGGGTTAGTCCCGGAGGAGGAGAAGGTCAGGGACGCATTGCCGTCGTTGAAGACCCTCACCGTCTGCGGGCTGTCGCTGCTGGTGGAACCAACGGTCGTACTGGCAAAGGTGAGCGCGGGCGGCGTGGAGTAGCTGAGGAATTGCACGGCATTGGTGGCGCCCGGCGCGACGTAGAGATTGCCGCTGCCGTCCACAGCCACCGCATAGATCGCTGCACCGGCGCCAGTCCATTTCTCCAGGCGAATAGTGGTGGAGTATCCGCCGGTGGCCAGTATTTCCTGGAGGTAGGCGGAGATGTCATCGGCGACAAAGACGTTTCCAGCCGCGTCTAGCGCAATCTTTGTCGGACGGCTGAATCCGCCTCCTAGATTTTTGATGGCGGTGTAGCCGCCAGCGGCCAGAATCTCCTTCACCTCACCGTTGAACCGATCGGCCACAAAGACGTTGCCGTTACTGTCCACGGCGATTCCGGTAGGAAGGTTGAATCCGCTGCCCAAGGTCGTGGTCGTTGCGTAGCCATTGGCGGGCGAAAGCTCATAGACGGCGGAGTTCGAAGAATCGACAACAAAGAGATTGCCCGCGCCGTCGATGGCAACACCGTTTGGGCGGTTGAAGCAGCTCGCGCAGAGGGTGTTCACGGTTGTGTAGTTGCCCGCGGCAAGCATCTCCTTGACCACTCCATTGCTGTAATCGGCAACAAAGATGTTTCCCGCGCCATCGATGGCCACGCCCGATGGCGAATTGAAGTTGCCGCTCAGCGATACCATGGTGGGCGAAGCCGGCAGAACGCCGTTGACCGCGACGTATTTGTCGATGACGTTCAAAACCGCGTCGGCCACGTAAACATTGCCAGCCGCATCCACCGCCAAATCGATAGGATCGCTGGTAGGTGCAGCGGCCGGCGCGATGGAAGCCTGCATGGAGGGCAGATAGTATCCCGTTGTGGTGTCGGCGAAGATGGTCTGCGGGCCATTGCCGGTTCCCGGCACATACGTTGTGCCCAGCACGACCCCGCTGCCGTCGGTCAACACGACTGCTCCATTCCGCGCGCCCGGATGCAAGGGATCAAAGACGACGTTGACCGTGCAGGTCTGCCCCACGATGTAGGCGGTGGCTGTGGTGCAGGTGCCGCCCGCGGTCCCGGTGAAGTCAAGGCTCGCCGTTCCCTGGGTCAAAACCTGGATGGAACTGGGTGTCCCCGCGGTCGTGATCTCCACCGTAACCGGCTGGGCCGCGAGGGAATCACCCACGTTGGAGACAAAGCTGACGCCGGTGCCCGTGAGGGCGACTGTCTGCGGGGATGGGGTCGCATTGTCGGCCACTGAAAGCGTCGCCGTGAAGCTGGCGGCCGAAGCCGGCGTGAACGTGATGTAGATGCTGCAGGTGCTGCCGGCCGCCAACGTGCTTCCGCAGGCATTGCTTCCCGTGGTGACGGCAAAGTCGCCGGGATTGGTTCCGGTGATGCTGGGAGTAATCCCGGTGAGAGACGCGCTGCCCGTGTTGGAAAGCGTTGCCGCGAGCGCCGTAGCCGTTGAGCCTGCGTTGGTGCTGGGGAAGCTGAGCGCGGGCGAAAGGCTGGCGATAGGCGCGGGCGTGACTCCCGTGCCGCTGACCGTAAAAGTGACGGAAGGCCAGGGTCCGCCGCCGCCTGGGCTGCCAATGCCCACCGTGACGGTTCCGCTGTCAACCTGAGCCAGCGACGGGTCGAAGGTGACGGTAATCTGGCAGCTCACACCGGGGGCCATGCCGTTGTAGCAGGAGTTGCTGCCGGAGGCGGGCGTCGAAATGCTGAAGCCGCTGGGAACCGTCGCCGAAGAAATGCCGACGGTGGCCCCGTAATAGTATCCATTATTGGTGATGGTCACCGTCTGCGTGGTGCTTGTACCGGTGTTCTGGCTGCCGAAGGTCAGCGCCGTCGTGGGGGTGGTAACGTAAGGACCATAGACCAGCGCGGAAAGGGCCACGGTCTGCACTGTGCTCGCGGTATTGAGGGAATTGCTGGTGAAGGTCACGCTTCCCGTGTAGCTGCCCGCATGGGTGAAGGTCGCGGTCACTCCCACCTGGCAGAGCTGGCCTGGCGCCAGCACCTGGCCATCGACGCAGGCGTCGGTCAGCGCGGAATTCTGAAAGGTAAAACCGGTGCCGGCTATCTCCACGCTGGCCAGAGTCAGGTTCTCATTGCCTCCGTTGTAGACGCCAACATTACGCGCGGTGGTGGCGGTGTTCAGAGGCGTCTCGCCGAGGGCGATTGCTCCCTGAGTGCGATCCACCTTGTCAAGTTCACTGTAATTACCGACATAGAGCGTACCATCGGAGCCGAGGCCAAGACCGAGCGGCGACACAGCCCCGCCTGCTCCTCCGTCGATCCCTGCCAGCGGCTTGGTATAGTCCGAGGCTGGCAGCATGGCAATATCGTAGGGAGACACCAAGTAGCGCGTTGGGTAAAGTGTCTCGGCCGCGTCAACTGCAATGCCCTCGCTCCCGCCCACGGTATTGATTTCCACCTGCGTGCCGCCGTTGGGAATCTCGTTGATCGTGTAGCCGCTGACGAAGATGTTGTCGGCGCTATCCACCGCGATTTGCGTGATGCCCGGGCTGATCGCGGTGGTAACGTAGCTTCCATCCGGTTTGAGTTCAAAGACATTGTTGGAGAGAATCTCCGTGGTGAAGATATTCCCGAGATGATCGACGGCGACATCGATCATATATTCGTTATTCACCGTGGAGCTACAGCTCAACCCCAGCGAGGGAGGAGCGACGCAGAGAGAGCCTGCCACGCCGGCGACGGTATCGTAGGTAATCAGAGTATGGCTATAGGTATTTTGCGCTATATAGAGCATTCCGGCTCCGTCGATGGCGATGCCCCACGGTCCACCACTGAGTGTAAGGGGCAGCTTGGTCGCCACTCCCGCCGGGGTCACGCTATAGACGGCGCTGGAGTTTTCAGAGACGACGTAGGCCGTGCCGTTTTCGTCGATGGCGACGTTGTATTGGTCGTAATTGACATTGGGATTCATGTTGGTGACCACGCCTGGCTGCATCAGCGCCAGCGGGGCCTGGCCCACGCCGCCCAGCAGCACCGTGGCCAGACGCGTGGGCCCGGCTGGATCGGAGAGAAAGATCGCGTCCTTGCGCCCGCCCGGCAGGGTCGGCTGGAAGGTGATCGATACCGAGCAGTTTTCCGTCGAAGCGCCGGTGGAGGTGCAATTGACGGCACCAGCGGAGTAGTCGTGCCCGTAATGCAGCGCCGCCGTCGGCGTGAAGCTGCCAGTGTAGCCGGAGACGGCAAAGGTGGCCGTCAGCGTCTGCGCGGAGCCAGCCGCCACGCCAACCGTGGCCGGGTTGAAGGCGATCACGGGCGCCGTTGGCGTGGCGGTTACCAGCGCCTGGGCCAGGGCTGGAAGCATTGCCATTGAAAGTGCGGCGATGGCCAACTTCAAAGTCTTCTTCATAATTTCAAAACCTCTCATAATCGGTTGAGCTGATGTTACGGACGCACCGAACTGCCGGATTTGCGCCTGGAAACAATTCATCGAATTTTTGCTGTTCACTTCGGGGAAGCCGCTGATTTTGGGGAAGCCACTGGTCGATACTCGTCACTTCTTCTGCTGCACGGATCGCTCACAAACCGCCATCTCGCCCAGCGCTGTCTGTTTCAGGTGAAGGGCACCGGATTCGATGGCGGTGCGCAGCCCATCGAGTCCCCCGCCCAGCAAATTCATGGTTTCGTTCAACGTAAGAAAGCCGGCGCCGCCGCAAACCGGGCATGCGTCGTTGCCAGGGGTGGCTTCATGGACGACCTCGACCCACTCCCGCTCCACGTGGATCTCCAGGCGGCGATGCAGTACAGTCTGCGCCGCCTGTGGTGGAACCGGTTCTGTGCGCTTGCGCCCGAGGAGTCTCATCTTTCTCCGCATCCATTCGATCCGCGCCACTCTGCGTGCCGTAAACTTGACTAAAGCGCAAACCGTCCTGGAATGTCCTGAAATTGGCCCTGAAATCTTCTGAAAAGATCTGAGTGGAACGTATATCGTTGATCGCCAATAGTTTGTACAGATTTGAAGAATTCGAACTGGACCCCGCGCGACGCCTCCTGTCGCGCGGCGGGAGGCCCCTTTCCGTCTCGCCCAAGGGATTTGAGGTACTCAATTTTCTGGTGGCCAATGCCGGACGAGTGGTCACCAAGGAGGAATTGCTGAGCGCCGTCTGGCCAGACTCGTTTGTCGAAGAGAGCAACTTGCAGCAGTACATCTCCGGATTGCGCAAGGCGATGACGGACCGCGCCAGCCTGATCGCGACCGTTCCGGGACGGGGCTACCAGTTCACGGCGCATGTGCAGGTGGCAGCGCCGGTGAGCGCCGCGCTGCAAAGCCCGTTGCCCGAGCAGAAGCTCCAGACGATGCGTGAGAGCACCCACGTGCTGCTCACCGAGACCTCGACGACCCAGACCCCGGCATTGCCCGCACCAGCCAGCCGTCCGCTTCTTCCGCGCTGGCTGCCCTGGTTTGCGGTGACCGCGCTTGCTCTGGCGGTCTATTTCGGTGTGCGGTGGAAGAATGCGGTTCCGTTACGCGTATCGAATTACACTCAGATCACCCACGACGGCCATGCCAAGTTAGTGGGAGGAACGGACGGAAGCAGAATCTACTTTACCCAGGAGCAGCCCAACGGCATCGCGGAGGTATCAGTCTCTGGTGGAGCGGTTGAGCTCATTCCTGTTTCGTTGCAGAGCCCCTGGGTGGGGGACGTTTCGCCGGATGGATCGACACTGCTGCTTATCTCCAATGACGGGGGACTGGGTCCGGCGGACACTCTTTGGAGCTTGCGGGTGCTGGGGGGGACTCTGCGCAGGCTCGCCCATGCCGTCACCGCGGCATGGTCTCCCGAAGGCGAAAGAATTGTCTACGCTACGGCCAACGGCGACATCTGCGTCGTACGCGCTGATGGCTCCGGCGCGCAGCGCATCGCCTCGCCCGGAGGCTACATCAAGTCCCTCGCCTGGTCGCCGAACGGCAGTCTGATCCGCTATTCAAAAGAAGGTATCTTATGGGAGATGTCCTCGAATGGAGCCAATCTTCACCAACTATTGCCCGGATGGGGGAGAACGCCCACGCAATGGTATGGGCGATGGGCGCAGGATGGGCGCTTTTATTTTTTGGCTGACGGGCAGATCTGGAATCTTGTGGAGCGGCATGGCTTCGGCCGGAACCAGCCGGTAACTCCGGTGCAACTGACCTTTGGCCCCACGGTCTGGGATCAGCCGGTTCTCAACCCGAACGGGAAAGCGATCTTTGCATCGGGCCGCACCAACCGGGGCGAACTGGTGCGCTTCGAGCAGAGATCCGGACTCTTGCAGCCCTTTCTGGGCGGCATCTCAGCCGAGTTTGTCAGCTTCTCCCGCGACAGCAAATTTGTGGCCTATGTGACCTATCCTGAAGGCGTCCTCTGGCGGGCCAACTCCGACGGCAGCCATCCCCAGCAACTGACGGAGCCTCCCGTCTATCCAAAGTCGCTCTGCTGGTCGCCGGACGGAGAACAGATTCTCTTTGTGGACCGAAGCGCGCAGGGGACTGATGCGATCTACGCCATTCCCGCCGACGGAAGCGCAAAACCGCAGCGCATTCTTCCGGAAGATCGCATGGCGGAGACCGATCCAAGCTGGTCGCCGGATGGACGAAAGATTGCCTTTTCCACCTCTCGCAACGTAGGCGCCACGTCCAACTCGGATTTGCGCATCCTCGATCTGGCCACGGGCAACGTCTCAGTCGTTCCGGCCTCGGATGGCTTGCTGGTGCCCCGCTGGTCGCCCGACGGCCTTTCCATTGCCGCCATGACTCTGGACACCATGAGCATGAGAGTCTTCAGCGTGGCTAGCGGGCGATGGAAAATGCTGAACACTGGAGGTGTCGCTTTTCCGGAATGGTCGCGCGACAGCCGCTTCCTCTACTACGTCAAGTGGACGGACAACCCCGCCGTGATGCGCATCCGCGCAGCGGACGGAAGACGGGAATCGGTAACCGATCTGAAAGGCGCGCGATACACCGGCTTCTACTCGTTATGGATGGGGCTTGATCCAGCGGACGCGCCTATGCTGCTCCGCGATGCCGGCAGCGACGACATCTATGCCCTCACGCTTGAAAGAAGATAATCCGTAGAAATGACCAAATCAAAATGGGCGGCGAAGATTGAGGATTTCAACCTTTTGGCGAGGTACGGAGCCGTTCAAAACCGCGGAAGTTTGCAGGGGCTAAAGCCCGTCATTGTTTTGGTGCATTTACGGCACGACTAAAGTCGTGCCCTGATACAAAACCTGCCTGAATTGAGTTTTTCCGCAGCTTGTTTAGCCCATCCTTTTTATCAGTATTTTGCGGCACGACTGAAGTCGTGCCCTGATACAAAACCTGCCTGGATTGAGGATGCGCCTTGGGGCGATAATGATCGGCAACCCCGTTAAGATAATTTTGCTAGAGGCTCCAGGGAATGGGAATTCTGGTTCCGCTCTAAATGCCTGCTCCTTGGTCCAGCAGCAGCGCTCTGGCTCCGTCGTCGTCGAAGAGGCGGATGGATTGCGGCCAAACAAAGACCTCGTCATCAGGGGCCAGCGCCAGTTCCTCGTATCGCCTTCGATCCACTTCCGCGGTGACCGGCCTGCCGCTGCCGGCAATGCTCAACTCCACGCGAACCTGTGAGCCGGCCGCGTGAATGCGCACCACGCTGGCAGAGACAGCTTTGACCTTCGGCGGAAGAGCGCGTGAGATTTCCAGTTCATGCGGGCGCACAAAACCGATCACGGATTGAATCGATTCTTCTTGCGTGCCGGCGCTGCCTTCTGCTGAAAGATCGGCCAGCAAGCGCCCGTGAAAGAGATTCACATTGCCGAGGAAGTTATAGACAAACGGCGAGGCCGGATGGTCGTAGATCGATTGCGGCGTTCCAATCTGCTCCAGCTTTCCATGATTCAAGATCGCCACGCGGTCGGCAACTTCGAGGGCTTCCTCCTGATCGTGGGTGACCAGCACAGTGGTGACGTGCAACTCGTCATGAATGCGGCGCAGCCAGTCGCGCAGCTCCTTGCGCACCTTGGCATCGAGCGCGCTGAAAGGCTCGTCGAGCAGCAGCACCTTGGGCTGGACGGCCAAGGCGCGCGCCAGCGCCACGCGCTGCCGCTGCCCGCCGGAGAGCTGATCGGGATACATCCGCGCGAATGAATCCAACTGCACCAGGCGCAACAGTTCCGTCACGCGTTCGCGAATCTCTTTGCGCGAAGGCCTCAGCTTTCGTGATTGCACGCGCAGGCCGAAGGCGACATTCTCGAAGATCGTCATGTGGCGGAAGAGCGCGTAATGCTGAAAGACAAAGCCGATGCCGCGCTGGGATGCGCTGTGCGCGGTGGACTCTTCTCCGTGCAAGAGAATCGATCCCGCATCGGGCGACTCAAGGCCGGCGATGATGCGCAGCAGCGTGGTCTTGCCGGAGCCGGAAGGCCCCAGCAGCGCCACCAATTCGCCGCTCTCGATGGTGAGGCTGACGTCGTCCAACGCCTTGAAGGAGCCGTACTGCTTGCGGATATGCTCGACCTGAATGCTCATGATTCGCTTTCCTTTTCTTGCCCAAGTGGATGGACACCGGCAGCGGCTTCCAAGGATTTCTTCACGATCAGCGTGACGATGGCGGCCAGCGTCAGCAGCGACGCGGCGGCAAAGGCGGCGGTGAAGTTGTACTCGTTGTAGAGCATCTCCACCTCCAGCGGCAGCGTGGTGGTTTGCCCGCGGATGTGGCCGCTGACCACCGAGACGGCGCCGAACTCGCCGATGGAGCGCGAGGCCGCGAGGATGGTTCCGTAGAGCAGCGCCCACTTGATGTTGGGCAGCGTGACGCGCCAGAAGACGTTCCATCCATTTGCGCCCAGCACCACCGCGGCAACCTCTTCATCGCTGCCCTGCGCCTGCATGAAGGGAATCAACTCGCGCGCGACAAAGGGAAAAGTCACGAAGACCGTGGCCAGCACGATTCCGGGCACGGCAAAAATGATGTGCAAGTTATGATCGCTCAGCCACGGCCCAAGCCATCCATGCAGGCCGAAGAGCTCGACATACATCAGGCCCGCGACGACTGGAGAAACAGCCAGCGGAATGTCTATGAGCGTAATCAGAAAGCTCTTGCCGTGAAAGTCGAAGCGGGTGATGGCCCAACTGGCGCTGATGCCGAAGAGCATATTCAGCGGAACCGCGAGGACGGCGACCAGGAGCGTGAGACGCAACGCAGCCAGCACATCCTGCTGATGAATCGAGTCGCGATACATCGCCCAGCCCTGCGAAAAAGCCTGCGCGAAGACCGCCGCAACGGGCAGCAAGAGAAAGACCGCAAGAAAAATCAGCGCCATCGCGATCAACACGACGCGGCCTGTTCGCTGCGCGATGGATGGTTGCAGCAGCGCGGAAGAGGAGGTTGCTCGATGGCCGCTCATACGCGCTTCCCCTCTCTGCGCTGGATGCGCCACTGAAGCAGATTCACCAGCAGCATGATGGTGAACGACAGAGCCAGCATCGCCGAGGCAATCGCTGCCGCGCCGGTGTAGTCGAACTCTTCCAGCTTGGTCACAATCAGCAGCGCGGTGATCTCCGTCTTCATGGGCATATTGCCGGCGATGAAAATCACCGAGCCGTACTCGCCGGCGGCGCGCGCAAAGGCCAGCGCCGTGCCCGTCAGCAGCGCGGGAAAGGCCACCGGCGCGATGACGCGCGTGAAGCGCTGCCAGAGATTCGCGCCCAGGCTGGCGGCGGCCTCTTCCATCGCCGGGTCCAAATCCTCCAGCACCGGCTGCACGCTGCGCACGACGAAGGGAAAGCCCACGAACGACATGGCCATCACGATGCCCAGCGGCGTAAAGGCCACATGAATTCCATGCGGCTCAAG